>CAYPZU010000004.1:1286-54687 GCA_964415395.1 uncultured bacterium | reverse complement strand
CAATAAAGGGTTGTCCATTGAGCAAGCCGCTGATCGTATTATTGTTCTGTCGGGCTGTGAAAATCTGGAGTGTTCCTGTTGAGGTGAGAGATACTCCGGGAAGAAGGGAGAACGATCCCCCGAGCGAGTCCCAGAGTCCGCCTATTGTTCCATTAGGACCCTGTTCGTCGATTACGAGAGTGATGTTCCTCGCGCTGATGGGCATTTCGACTGTGAGATCGTTCATAGCCCGGATGAAAACATCTCCAGTGGTTATCAGAGGCGGATCGATCAGGATATTGCGGAAGCCGTTGATTTGAATATCGCCGGATGTGGTGGCGATCCCGGCCTGGTTGGCCAAAGGGCCGTTGATGAAATCGGCTGCAGCGCCATTGGTTCCTGCGTCGCGGCTGAGAATCGAGATGCCACCGCTCATTGTCGACCAGGCAGCAGCGCCGAAAGACCCAGTGTCGACGATTACAGCCCCGATTCCATCGGATGCAATGGGAAGGGGGCTTGCGAGAGGCGTTCCAGCCAAAACGGCTGGATTGCCGTTGGTCGGCGCAACGCTATTTGGCGTAGCGGTCCAGAGATTGGCGAAGGCAGCATCGCTCTCTATATGGATATAACCTCCCGCCCCCGTTTTATCGATCGTAGCACCGATCCGGATATCGCCCCCGGCCCTCAGATCGGTGCTGTCGTGGTTAAAGAAAGGGGTGATTTGGAATAAAACTTCGGTCACTTCGTTCTGAAAGGTCATATTTCCTCCGGCGAAAATGGAGGTGATTGAATTTGGGTTTGCGGACAAGAGTACGCTCAGGTTTGTTGGGTCGAACCCCCCCTGGACGAATAGATTCCGTCCTACCCGGATCATTGTATTATCCAGGCCGGCGATCGCGCTTTCGGTCATTAAAGGCGATCCAGGTTGAGCTTCGAATCTGAGATCGCGTCCTACGAGAACAGATACATCGCTGGAGCCAAATGCAATCCCGTCGATTCCAGCATCAGTGTCGGTGGAGGTTCCGCCCCGAATTAAAAGATCATTTCCGACAGCCAGGACAGTAATGCCTCCGCCTCCTTGCATCAAGCCATAGGCGGAAGGCATGTTTCCCCCGACGAGGTTTGCGTCATGTCGGACTGAGATGATCGCATCGGCTCCTCGCCAATTCAGGGCTGAGGCCCCGAGCCCTCCAAGCATGTTGAAATCGTGGTATGCATTCACCACAACTCCTCCGTACACAAGGCCGGTTCCGGCGTCGAGATTTGACGCGAACGGACTTAAGGGATTTCCAAGCCCGACGTTGTAGCCTTGGACAAAAATATCGCCCTGGAATGTCTTCAGCTCCGCCAGATTCGGCATCGTCGCTGTTCCGATCTGGACATCTCCGATCCCATCGGAGTCTGCATCTGCAATCACTGTGATTTGGGGTATAGCGAGATTCAAGTCGGTAAGAGTCGCTCTGACCGATCCTCCGATGAAGATCGATCCGTCGGCAATCAGCGATATTTTCCCTGAACCGACAAGAAGCGAATTGACCAGTCCGCTTTCAATCAAGATTGAGCCAACTGCACTCATAGAGATCGAGCCGCTCCCTGTATCCAGGTCGATTTCGGCTGCGGGTCCAGTCACAGAAATATCGGCTCCGGAATTTAGAACGACATTGCCTCCCGTTGAGCTTGAGATCAGGTCGTTGACAAAAATCGATCCGGAAGTGCCCGTCGTTTCGAGGGTCAAGGTATTTGGCATCAGGGTCCAGTTAATCGGAGCATCTACAGAGATATGCCCGGTTCCGCCTCCTGCCGTATTTGTTGAGATGAGAACGTTGGAAAGATCGAGCTGGCTGCTCAAGTTCCCATTGTTGATGTCGACTGCGGCAAGGGCCGGGATTGTATAGACAACTCCCGCCACCACTCCAGGACTGTTGGGATTCGTGTTGATCGAGATATCCGGCGGGTCGATGAGCAGGGTTCCTGAAAGGCCTCTTTCGGATCTAAGATCGGCCAGACCTCGATATTCGAGATAGTTTTTCGCAGATACTTCGGCGAATCCTCCCTCTTCGATCCCGCGGGCGGAAATCGAACCGTAGAATCCGAGCGCGCCATCCGACCAGGCGATGACTTTGCCCCCCTGATCTCCGTCAGCGCGGATGCTCCCGTCGATCCGAACAATGCGGGCGTTTTTCCACATTTCGTTGCCGCCTCTGAAGTCCCCTCCAATCCGCACTTCTTTTCCTTCGATTTCTCCTGGCATATCGATCGATCCAGCGAGGCACAGAACGTCGTCTGCGAGAATAAATCCTTTCTGGAGGAGGGTTGGCAGATTTTCAATCGTTTGCGAATCCCAGGTTTGAATTTTTAGGGGGTTTAATTGCATCCCGATTCCGGTTGTTCCCGCCAGCGCGGCCCGATCAGCTTCGATCTTTCCCTCGTTCTCTACTGTAAATCCCGCCAGGCACACTTCCCGGCTTGCGATGCTTCCCAGGTTGATTACCGATCCGCGGGCATTTGAGGTTCCTTCCAAAAAGCCTCTTTCGACGAATGTCCGGTCAAGCAGGTCCAAACTCGATGCGATAAACGCTCCCGTGTTGATTAGGCCTGATTTTCCAACCAGGATTCCTTGGGGATTAATCAGGATCACTCGGCCGTTCGATTCAAGGAGCCCCATCAGCCGGCTGGGAACCATTTCAACAACGCGGTTGAGGACGGCGGAATCGCTGTTCGGAAGCGAAAACTCGAAGCGCTCTCCTTCTTCGATCGAAAAGTCGCTCCAATGGATGACGGTCCGGTCTTCTGCTTCGATTTTTGCCGGAGTAATTTCGGCCTTTCCAGAAATGACGACGCTTCCCTTTGGGAGGGCTGCAAGAGAAATAACAGGAAGGAGAAAGATAATGATTTTCATAGCGCTTCAATAAATAGATATGCGAAATTTTAGATTTTTTCAAGCGAGGATTGAGCTTATTTTTTAATCAGGTTCAGACCTACGCCGAAGCGGTAGGGGTCCTTCTCCGTATGGGAGAAAGAGAGGCGGAGCTTCCAGGCGGCGCTGACCCAGGTGAAGAGGTCGACTTTCACCTCATTATAGGGGGTTTCAGTGAGCCGGTAGAAGCCGTGGTGCGACTGGATCTGGCATTCCCAGAAGGGGGTAATCCGGAAAAAGAGGTTGGAGAGGACGGCGATCCTCCGGTCGGAAAGAGGCGAGAGGAGGAGATTCGTTTCGGAGCGGGTGACGTCGAGGATGAAATTCTCGTGGTCGGCCTTCCTCCAGTCGAAGCGGGAGCGGTAGCGCCCCTCGAGCGTAAAGGCGAAATTCTCGTTTACGGTCCATTTCAGGATCGCTTTAGAAAAGTCGACCGTTTTGTGCCGGAAGTTATAGCAGTTATGGAGAGCCAAATCGACCGAGGGGAGCTTCCAGCCGAGCCAGAGGTAGGCGCGGGGGAAAAGCTGCGGGATCGTCGCGTCGGCGAAAAAGGCGTTTGCGTAGAGGTCTGCAGTGAAGCTCGGCTCTTTGCAGGGGCGCCGTTTTGAAAAGAGGAGGTTGCGCGCGCCGATCGAGACTTGCTGGATCTTGTTGTAGCCGTCCTGGATTGAGAAGGTGTAGTGGTCGTCGGGAGCGGTCGTAGGGCGGGTGAGCGCTTTGTATTCGAGATACGGTTCGACGACGTGTTTGTATCTTCCAAAATTTCTCTGTCCCCGAAACTGCGCTTTTGCTCCGTAGCTTAAAAAGCCGACGAGTTTCGATTCGTGGGAGGGGCTTGTTCCGTAATAGATCCCCGCGCCGCCGATATGGGGCGTGACGAGGAGCGGTCCGAGATGGATCGGGCGGTAGAGTTTTTCTCTCGCTTCGACGCGGAACGACTGGAAATCGCGGAGCGAAGTGGAGAGCTCGTCGGAATAGGCGAAATCGATGTAGGAGGCTTTGATGAAATGGGACGAGATGATCCCCGTGGGGCCGATTTCGATAGGGCGCGGCGCGGCGAAGAGGGTCGGCAGATCCTGTTTGATCGACTCGAAGGTGTTGGCGCGGGGACGGATTTTCAGGGCGGCGATGACGTCTCTTTCCTGATGGCGGACATAGAGGATCGTCCGCTTGGCGGTGTTCACCTCAAAATCTTCACTTTTGAAATCGTTCGGCATCCGGACGTCGCTGTATTTATCCCAGGTGAAGGTGGTCTGCGTTTTGCCGCTCGGGCTGGCGGATTGGAGCGCGCCCTGGACGCGGTAGCGGCGGAGCGCCGGTTTCGGGGCGTTTTCGAGGATGTCTTTTCCAAGGTAGCTCCGGGTGACGAACGTAGTCCTCTTGTCCTCGGGGAAATACTCGGTTTCGACTGCGCCGCCCCAGCCTGTTTTCCACCGGTACTCGACTCTTCCGTAGAGGGCGAACTCGCGCCACGAGTAAAGCTGGTAGCGGATGCCGGCTCTCGGTCCCGCTCCTTTGTCCCAGGTGAGGGTGTAGCGGAAGATCGGCTCTTTGAACTTCTTGAGGTTCACTTTGAAGGAAGGGAACCAGAAGGCAGGGATTTTAAAGAGGCGGAAGCGCACTTTTTTCGCTTCGAAGAGATCGTTTTTCACCACGTTGACCCGGTTGGCGTGGAGGTCCCACGAGCTATCCATATTCTCGCAGGTGGTGATGTAGGCGTTCTTCACTTTGTAGCTGCCGTCGGCGCAAAGCTGTACCTCGTCGCCTCCGATGTACCACATGGAAGAGAACGTTTTTCCCTCGTAGACGGTTCCGCATTTTTTGAGAAAATCGTATTCGAGTTCGCTCCCGACGTAGACCCGTCCCTTATACTGGATCATCAGGTCGCCTTCGGCTTCGATTTTCTGAACCTGTTTACCGTCTTCAACTCGATGGAAATACTGGATCGTGCGCGCCTGGATCCGGATATCCTGGTTTTTGATCACGCCGCCCTGGCTGGTGTAGAGGACGCCGTTTTTGTAAACGGGGTTGCGCAAATCGACGATCACTTCGGTCGAATCTTCATCCGAAAAAAGGGGGCTTGCAAGAAAGAGCAAGGCAAAAAGGGTAGAGCGCATGGAAAAATCATAGAACGATTTTTCTTAAAGATAAAGGAACTGCTTATTCAGTCGCTTTCATGAGAAGTCCCATGAGGGCGTAGCGGTTTTTCGAGTTGCCGAGCTGGATCGCCTGGAGAAGGAAAGCGATGCTTCGCTCGTCTCTGCGGCTTGCGATGGAAAGGAACGATTCGATGAGAAGGCGCGAAGTTTCCTCTGCGGAGAGGGTGTAGTCGGATTGTTCCATCCGGTATTTCCACGGAAGGAGAGGCTTGAGCCGGATCAGCTCTGCGTCGCGCTGCTGCATGACCCAGCGGTTGATGTATTCTTCGTAAGGGCCTTCCTGTTTGAGGCGGTAGAGGGAGAGGTGGCAGTAGTCGCGGATGAGCGGGGCTGCGGTTTTCGATGCGCCTTCTTTGAGGAGGGCGATCGCGGCGTCGGTGCGGAGGCTTTCGAGGAGGGCGATTGCCGTCGGGATCAGGTCGTTTTGCTGCCGGTTGAAAAGGGTGCGGCAAATCTGGAGGAATTGCGTTTCGGGGAGATGGATCGATTCCCGGAGCAGGTGTTCGCGGATCGCCTGGGAATAGCTAAGGTCGATCGTCGGGTTTTTCGAGTGGAGTTCTGCGGAAGGAACCGCTTTGAAGGCGGAGAGGGTGCGGCCGACAGAGGTGAAGGGGTGGAAGGCGAGATCGCGCGCGTCTTCGGCGAGGATTTCGGTCAGGGCGTGGATGCAGCGCGGGTCCCGTCTTTGGAGGAGCGCGACGGCGGCATTGATCCGGACCTGGAGATCTCCCGAGCGGACGAGTTTCGCGAGCGTCTCTTCCGTTTCCGAGATGCCGCCCAAGGCTGCGACGGCGAAGAGGTTGAAGTTTTTCGCCATCTCTTCGATCTGCGGGACGAAGGAGCGGTCGCCGAATTGGAGAAGCGCGATGCTGGCGGCGAGGCGGACCGATTCGGAGCCTGATGACGCCAGTTTTTTGAGTTTGGGGATCGACGAGCTGTCTTTGAGGGCGCCCATCGCAAACACAGTCGCTTCGAGTTCCGCGATATGGTTATGAGTCAGCCGTTTCCGGAGGATGGGGAGGAAGTCGTCCCTTCCGAGTTTGGCGACGTTGAGGATCGACTCGACGCGCACCTGGGGATCGGGATCTTCGATAAGTCTGCGGAGCGAGGCGGTGGCCTCGTTGGTACCCAGGAGAGCGAAAAGGGAGGGGAAGAACGGTTTGAAAACCGGAGGCAGGCGGAACATCAGCCCTTCGATCTGCCCGACGGCGTGGGGGTGTTTCCTTTGGCACATATAGAAGGCGGCTTCCATCCGGATCGCGAGATAATCGGAGCTCATCGCCCGGTTCAGCAGCTCGCTCGTGTGGTCGTCGTCGATTTTGGCGAGGAAGTGGAGTGAGAGGAGCTGCACTTGCGGGTCGGGATGGGCGAGGCCCCTTTCGAGGATCTCGATCGCGCCGACCGATCCGGAGAGGCCCGCTCCAAATAAAGTCATCATAAACGTCTGGGGATCTTCGCTCTGGATCCCTTTCTGCAGCAAAATCAGGCCCATCTGCTGCAGCACCTCGAAGTCATGCCGTCCGGTCAGGTCCGAATATTCGCGGTACCGCTCGATCGACTCTTCAACCTGATTCTGCTGCATCAGGTAAAGAGCGTGGAGTTTCGCTTCCTCGTGGGCCGCCATCAGAGGCAGGGCCGCCAGGCTAAGAGCTAAAGCTATACGGACTTGAGATAATCCCATAGATCAATTCCTACTTTCAACAGCAAGCGGCGGACGGTGTGGATCGGCAGCCCCATGATGTTGTAATAGCACCCTTCGATTCTTTTGACAATGAGGCTTCCTCCTTTTTGGATGGCGTACCCTCCCGCTTTGTCGAGAGGATGGAAGAATTGATGGTACGCGCGGATCTGAGAATCAGTGAGTTCGTGGAATTCGACGCCCGATTCTTCCGCCTCGACAAAAGATTCCCCGCGGCTGATGACGCAGACGCCGGTAAACACCTGGTGCCGCTTTCCTGACAGCTCGCGGACCATCGCGTGGGCCTCTTCCATCGTCTCCGGCTTCATGAAGAGCCGCCGGTTCCGGTAGACGATCGTATCGGCTGTCAGAATCACCTCTTTAGGAAACCGCTCCATCAGGCAGAGTGCTTTCCTGTGGGCTACCTCCGACGCGAAGTCGGCCGGATCTCCCTGGAACGCGACCAGGGTTTCGTCGAAATCGGGGCTTACCTGTTTGAAGGGAATTGAGAAAAAGTTGAGTATTTCCCTTCGCCTGGGCGACTGGGAACCGAGGATCAGCTCCATAAATTCTCCTGAAAAGTGACGGAGTATGCCACAAGAGCCTAGTACCCCGCCTTTAAAATTTTCAGAGAATTTGACCTATCTTTTCCCGCCCAGCTGTGCGCTCGCGCTAGACAACTTGATGCAAGTTGCCGGCGCACTCCGCGCTTTGCAGGACAGAAAAATCTAGGCCAACTTCTTGTGAAAATTTATAAGTTGGAGTACGAGGATCTTGCAGCTCAAAATGCATTTCGCGCCGATTGATTTTTAGGGGGGAGATGGGGTAAACTCTTCGGGCGAAACCCAACCCAAATCTAAGGAAATCATCATTTATGTCCTCTGCACCTACACCTATTGGCGCTATCCCCATTTCCCCCGCTGCTGCTGCCGTGAGAAGCCGCTCTTACACCTTTGGCCAAGAGGAAAAATCCCGCTACGAAAAAATGGATCTGGATCAGCCGAAAAACGCTACGCAGTGCAAATATACGATGCAGGATCTCCTTGCATCGCCTACGAAAGGTAATCTGGAAACAGCCTTGAAAATCTATGCATACGCAAAGCAGGAGTGTCTCTTCACCCCGATGGGATGTTCGTATATCTCTGGAGATGCGCAGGTTCAGATCGGCAAAGCATGCCAAGAAATGGCCCGGCAAGCCCGCAAACAATTGGAAGCTCTTCAGAAGTAGTCAATTTTTTTTAAAGGGCCGCGGGAACGCGGCCTTTTTCTATTCGCTTTCTTTGACTTTTTTCTTGTTCTTCTTCCCGGCGTTGAGCGGAGCGGAACGCGAAGTGAGGTCGACCCAGATGGGCGAGCTCCACGCGATGTGGCCGTCTGTCTGCACGACGCGGAGATAATAGTAGGCGAAGGGAGGTTTGTCTCCTTTGCCTTCGATGGCGACCTGGCTGAGTAGTTCGGTGTCGTCGATCTCGAACTCGGCCTTCTCGTCTTTGACGGGGATATTTTTGAAGATTTTTCCGTTTCGGATCAGGACTGCTTCCTTGAGAGGCTGCGTGCCGATGGCGTAGCCGGTGATGTGCCGGTTGAATTCAAGGCCGGGGCGGTTTTTTGTTTCGATTTCCGATCCCATGCCGAATCCGGCGATGTGAAGGCCGATGATGATCCGTTCGCCTGTCGTCGCGTAGCAGGAACGGGCTTGGAGCGCTTCAAGGAGGGCGATTCGGTTGTGTTCTTTGGCAAGGATCGCTGTGAGTCCGGGCGAATATTGAGTCTGGTCGGCGTCGTAGAGTCCGCTGTAAGGACCGCGGTCGTCGAGTCCGCCGGCGGTGAAGCCGAACCTACAGCCTGCATTGAGTGCTTTCTGGAGAGAGCCTTCCGCTGTTTCCTGGATTCCGCTCTTGCTGCCGTGGATGGGGCGGAGGTTCCCTTCTTTAGCGCTGCATTCGGACGAGCCCCAGGCGTTGTAGATTTCGGCAACCCGTTCGAAGTCGGGATTGAAGTCCGCAAAGTCGTAGCACGTCTGCTTGCCCATTGTGAAAGAAGGGAGAGCGATCATTTCTTTTGCGTTGTTCGTCTTGTAGATCTTCTTGAGCGAGTTGTTTTTCGTGTCTTTGCGGCGCAGGATCGGCTTGCTGTCTTTCGAGTAGATGAAATGGCGCAGCCCTTCTTCCTTCGTTTCTCCCTGCCACTGGAAGCCGAGCATGGCGACAAAACGGTCGTCTTCATTAAATTCGGCGATCTGCTGGACAATCTCTTTCCAGACGTCGTTGGAGGTTTCTTCTTCGCTTTCAAAGCACGAAGTGGAGAAGAACTGGAGCGCTTTGTCGTCGCGCATATGGCGGAGGAACGATTCGATATTTTCAGCCGAGTCGATCCGCTCCGATTCTCCGTGGAGCACGCCCCAATAGAGGCTGAGAGCGCCTTCGGGGAGGCATTTGATCGGAGGGGAGTAGAACTGTTCTTTCGTCTTCAGGTTCCGGAGTTGGATCTTGTAGATTCCCGGCTCGTTGAAATAGAGGTTGGGAAGAGCGATGAATCCTGTTTCGGGGACGAACAGCTTCCAGCTTAAGTTTTCTCTCAGGTGCTCGTAGCTCAAATCGATCAGCGTCCCTTCAGGCGCGTTCGAGGTGAGGTTTCCGTAGATGTCTTCGAATCGGACGATTACGTCGAACCGCTTGTTGCGGCTGACGAGAGAGGGAGCGATGATCCGGAGCGCTTTCAGATGATTTCCGCGGACGTCGAGATAAAATGTTTCGGTTTCTTTGTAGTCCCCTTTGCCTTTCGGGTCGATGTGAAGCAAAAAGGGGCGTCTTCTTTGAACCGATTTCTGGCAGGCGTTTCCTTTCTTGGGGTCTCTGTCGGGGTTTCCCATATGGATGGAGACCGTCTCGCCGGGCTTCACTTCGAGAGGCAGGACGAATTCATAAGCGGGCGCCAGGGTTTGAGGATCGTCGATTTGCGACGCGGCGAATACTTTTCCTCCAGCCTCGGCCCAGATCAAATTATTTTTTTCTTTGAGATTGGTTTGGGGAATCTGCCAGTCCATCGAGCGGCCTTTGCTGCTCAGGTCGAACTTCAGCTTGGTTCCCTTCGGCAGGTGGCTGGCCGTCGTATAGATAAATTTCCAAGTGGAAGGTTCGCCGGCGAGAGCGGCATTCGGTTCGCAATAGCAGATCGATCTTCTCATTCCGGAACTCCCTCAAATTGAGGATCCATTTTGCCCCAACCTCCATTCTTTTGCAAGGGGGCTTGCAGCACGGAGCTGTATCCAGTCCGTTTTTCTTTGAGGGTTAGGAAATTTCGGAGGGAGGCTTGGAGCGGGGGACGATTTTGATCTTTTTGATGGAGCGCTCGTTTGAGGAGAGGACTTCGAGGTCGAAGTCGTCATGCGAAAGGCGCCACCCTTTGGCGGGAATGGTGCCGGCGCAATGGAAGACGTAGCCGCCGATCGTTTCGTATTCGGGGTTTTCTGGAATCCGGACGCCGAGCTGGTCCTGGATGTCGTTGATGCTCATCTTGGCGTCGACGACCCAGCCGCCTGTGGGCAGTTCCCAGAAATCGCGGTCTTCGCCGATATCGTATTCGTCTTCGATCTCGCCGACGAGTTCTTCGAGGATGTCTTCGATGGTGACGATTCCTTCGGTGCCGCCGTATTCATCGACGATGATCGCCATGTGGATCTGCTTGCCGCGGAATTCCTGCAGGAGCTGGGAGATCTTTTTGTTCTCAGGAGCGTAGAGAACGGGTTTGGCGAGAGTTTCTAGAGGGGCGTCGAGGTCGAGGGATGGGTCTGCGAAGCAGCGGAGGAGGTCTTTGTAGAGGGCGACGCCGATGATCTGGTCGAGAGTTTCTTTATAGATGGGGATCCGGCTGTAGCCTTCGGAGGCGAAGAGGCGGGCCGCTTCGCGCAAGGGGGTGTTGGAGGGAAGGCTGAAGACGTCGACGCGGGGAACCATGATTTCTTTGGCGACTCTGTTTTTAAAGCTGACGAAGGAGCTGATGAGCTTCTGGTCGCTGGCGTCAAGGTGGTGCTGCAGTTCCGATTCGCGGATCATCTCGCGGAGTTTCGTTTTGTCGGTCAGGATTTCGCCCGACTCTTCTTCGAGGTGGACTTTGCGCAGGAGGCCGCGGGTGAATTGAAGGAAAAGTCCGACGAGCGGGAAGAGGAGGATCAGGAAGAGGGATGCGAAGGGGGCGGCGAGCCGGAGAAGGGGGCGGCTCCAGACGTTGGCCAGGAGGCGCAGCGAGAAGTCGAGGATGACGGAGAGAGCGATGATCGAGCCTCCGATAAAGAGGAGGGGGAGCCAGTCGTGCGCGGAGGGCGCTTCGACGATGATTTCGTGCAGCTCGGGGATCGACGACATGAGGTAGAAGAAGCTCGACGTGGCGTAGGCGAGTTCGTAGATGTGTTTGCTGAGAGAAATCGAATAGTAGAGGTTTTCCCATTCGTTTTTCGGGAAGAACGATTTGAGGAGGGGGCGGAAGAAGAAGAGAGGTCTTCCTTCCGAGCGGAAGAGTTCTTTCGACTTGAATTTGCCCAGGCGCAGGAGCGAGGTGCTGCAAGTGGTGAGGACGAGCGAAGCAAAGAGAAAGATGAGGGGGAGCGCAGGGCTCTCGATCAGGAAGGCAACCATAATCTTCTTACTCGCGGCGGGGCTTGAGCGAAATTCCTTTCAGCCTGAGATGATCCATACAGCTTTTCTCTTTTTTCCGCATGGTTCTTCTTGCTTTGGGTTCCAGGTCGTCATAGCCTGCGAGGTGGAGGAGCCCGTGGATGATGTAGAGGGCCGTTTCGTCAAAGGGGTCTAGCCCGCGCTGCTCGGCATAGGCGATTGCAGTGGCTGGGCAGACAAAGACTTCGCCGAGATGGGAGTCGTCGAGAGGGAATGAGATGCAGTCGGTAGGGGTGGGGTCGTTGAAGAAATGTTCGTGGAGCTGGCAGATTTTTTTTTCATTTACGAAGTAAAGGCTCACTTCGTCGCAGGAGATTTTAAGATGGGACAGGGTCGCCTCTACCAGAGCCTTAATTGCAGGCTTGGCCAGGAGGAGTGATTTTTGCTGGTTGGATATGTGTATTTTCACAGGGGGGAAGGGAGCCTTGCGGCTCCCTGTAATTTATACGGCTGTAGAAGGAGTTTTGGGCAGGCCCGTGACTCGCTTGTTTTGTCCGTCGTTCCACTTGCCTAATTTGCGGAGGACGTCGATGCGCTCGAAGCGCTTCAGGACGTTCCGTTTTTTTCCGCCCTTGTTGCTTTTGCCGTAGCTTCCGTGTCTTGTCATGGTTCTTTATCCAATTTTAGGGATGAATCGGTTAGCCGCAGCATCTGTTGCAGGAGCCGCATTGGCGTGAATTTTGTGTCCGAATTCCAGTTTGTCTCTTTTGGGGCCTGTTTTAGGAGCAGGCGGGCGGGGACGGCGCGGGGATTCGTGCCGAACTTTCCCTTGTTTACTCATCCGAGTCATGTTGTTCTCCGATCGCGTTGTATGAATGGGAAATTATAAAGAAAAGGCGACAATTCGGCAATGGTGAAAAATATTTTAAGGACTGTTAGCGGGCTTCGATGGCGTAGCGGGCCTGTTTGTAGGCGTCGTACCGGATCGAAGAAAGGGATTTTTTGGCAGGCGAGGTGAGATCTTCGAATTCGTAGATGATCCGGAAAGGGCCTTCGATGAGGAGCGGGGTGGGGCAGAGGTTGAAGGCGGCTTTCGCCTGGTTGACGTTGAATTTGGCTTTAGAGACGGCGACGAGGTCCGGGACGGGGGTGTCGGCGGCTATGTGGGGCAGGAAGCTCGATTCGGGGAGTTTCCAGAGGAGTTCGTCTACGAACTCCTGCGAACGGGCGTCCTCGACGAGAATGAGGATTGGCTCTTTCCGCTCGAAATGGTACTGGGCGGATTCAACTATTTTCTTGAGTTTGGAGGCGCTGTCCTGAACCTGGAAAAAGACGACGCGGGAGAGGGGGAGGTCAGGTTTCATTGAGCGGCCTTGCAGGGGCTTCGGGGACGATCATGCCGCAGGAGACGAGGAATTTAAGCGCTTCCTCATTCGACAGGTCGACGGTTTTGACGTCGCTTTCGGGCACGAGGACGAGGAAGCCTGAAATCGGGTGGGGCGCAGTAGGGACGAAAACCGAGGCGACCGGGACGGGTATTTTTTCCCTGCACTCTTCAGCGACTTCTCCGGCGCGGAATCCCATGCAGTAGCTCCCTTTGTGGGGGAACGGAACCATAACCGCCTCTTTAAATGCTTTCTTCCCGTCAGTCGCAAAGAGGGCGCTAAAAATCTCGTGGGCGACTTTGTAGATCGTTTTGATGATCGGGATGCGGGACATGATTTTATTGCCCAGGCCGAAGAGGTTTTTGATGAGGAGCCACTGAGTGACAAAGCCGAGGAAGAGGATGAAGAAGCAGAGAAACGCGAGCGAAAAGAGGCGGGAGAGGAAGAGGACGAACCAATGGGGCACGGGGAACGGAAGCTGGGTTTCGACGAGGTGGATCGCCGGATTGAGGATCGTGACGAAAGGGGTCGTAAAAAAATCGAAGAGGAAGATGATTACGACGAGGGTCAGAGCAACTGGAAGGAGGATGACGATGCCGGTAAGGAGATGTTTTTTGATCATGGGCGTCCCGCAGGTTGGATGACGGCGCAGGAGACGACGTATTTAATAGCTTCTTCGCTTTTCATATTGAGGAAGATCAGGTCTGATTTTTTGCACATGACGAGGAAGCCGGTGGTGGGGTTGGGGGTAGTGGGGATGAAGACGGAGATCAGTTCCTGATTGGCCTGTTCTTCGCATTTTTTCGGGGCTTCCCGGGTAATGAGTCCGATGCAGTAGCTTCCTTCGTAGGGGAACGGGAGGAGGACTGTTTGCTGGAAAGAGTTTTTGTCTGTGCCGAACAGCGATTGGACGATCTCTTTCGAGGTTTTGTAGACTTTATTCACGAGAGGGATTTTGTGGAGGATCTTATCTCCAAGCTGGATCATCTGCCCAAAGAAAAAGCGGCGGGCGACGAATCCGAGGAATACCGTGAAGACGAAGAGAAAGACCAGAATCGTGATCTGGCTCAAAATCCGAATGAACTGCTCGGAGACGATGGGGAACTGATGGAAAATCGCCGAGACGATGCCGACGAAGGGCTGCGTCAGAAGGCGAACGAGGAAATGGACGATCCAGAAGGTAACTGCGACTGGAAGGAGCGTGACGAGCCCGGTGAAAAAGTACTTCTTCATCCCTTCATGATGACGCGGAATCCGTTATTTCGCAAGCAACGGATTGAAAACGGTAGGGGAGAAGGGCGTCCTCGCCTGCGTAGGCGACCCCGATGCGGGGGCCGGCCTCGATTGCGCGGGGCGGAGGACCCTCTTCGAGCCAGAGAGCGGGGCTGTCGAGGGGGATTTTGTTATGCTGCAGGGTGACGCCGAGAGCCTGGGTCAAAGAGCCGGGGCCGGAGGCCAGCGAAGAGAGTTTCGGATGGCCGCGGCGCCGCAGCATCGTTTCGATGCCATGGGTGGGCTGTATGGCGCGGAGCAAAATGCCGACGGGATCGTTTTCGGCTCCGGTGATGATGTTGAGGAGGTGGTGGATGCCGTAGCAGAGGTAGACGTAGGCGATTCCGCCGGCGGCGAACATCGGTTCGTTGCGGGGTGTGCGCCGGTTGTTGTAGGAATGGCACGCTTTGTCGCGCGCTCCCGCATACGCTTCGGTTTCGATGATGATCCCGCCGGTGAGTTCGCCGTTGATGAGGGTGAAAAGCGATTTGCCGAGAAGCGAGCGGGCGAGCTGAACGACGTCCCCGCTCTGGTAGTAGGAGAGGGGGATCATTTTTCTTTTTTGGGAGAGACGATCGCCCATTCGGCTTGCTGCAGGATGAGGTTGATCCTTGAGAGGCGGACCAAAATTTCCTGTCCTGCCTGGTATGTTTTTCCTGATCTGCTGCCCCGGAGCTGCATCCGCGCCGCGTTGTACTCGTAGTAGTCGTTGCCGATCTGCGAGACGTGGAGCGTTCCTTCGAGGTCGAAGAGGGGGACTTCGAACTGGAGAGCAAAGGGGCGGATTTTTGTGACGAGCGCTTTATATTCGCGTTCGGGGTCATCTCTGAAAGACTGTTCCGCAAGGCGCAATTTTTTGAGGATGACGACGGAGCTTTCGGCGCGGAACGAGATCCTCTCTTTTTCCGAGCAGGCGGCGGCGACGTCTTCGAGGTCGGTCGCATCGGGCAGCTCGTCGAAGAGGAGCCGCTGGATGATCAGGTCGGTGTATCTGCGGATCGGGCTTGTGAAGTGGCAATAGTGTTCGAGCGCAAGGCCGTAGTGGCCGAGGTTTTCCGAGGAGTAGCAGGCGAGCCGCATGCTCCGGATGAAATGAACCGAAAGCTGAGCGTGCAGGTCAGGATGTTCCTTGGCGTCGTGGAAGAGCTTCTGAATATCGCGGTGCGTAGGGGTTGCCGGCATCTGGAAGCCGAGCGAACGGGCGAACGCATAGAATTCCTGGAACGATTCCGCATTGGGCTGCTCGTGGACGCGGTAGATGAGCGTTTTTCCCTGGTCTGCGAGGTGGCGGGCTGCGATTTCGTTCGCCTTCAGCATGAACTCTTCGATCATCTGGTGGGTGATGTCGTATTCGACCCGCTCGATTTTGAGAGGGACGCCCTTGTCGTCGACGAGAATGACGTCGTCGGCCATGGCGAAGTCGATGCTGCCGCGCTCGTTCCGTTTTTTCTTCAGGAGGGCGCAAAGGGCGACCATCCGTTCCAGAAGCGGAAGATGGGGGCTTTTCTTTTTCTTCTCGATGACCTGGAGCGCTTCTTTATATGTGAATCGCTTCTGGCTCTTGATGCAGGAGCGGGCGACTTTGTAGTGGACGAGGTCTCCGTTCGGGTTGAACTCGGCGAATATGGACTGGGTGAGCCGTTTGACGTTCGGCTTTAAGCTGCAAAGTTCGTTGGAGAGCTCTTCAGGGAGCATCGGTACGCATTGCCCAGGGAAATAGGTGGAGTTGCAGCGGGTGAGCGCTTCCTGGTCGAGATGGCTGCCGCTTTTAACGTAGTGAGCGACGTCGGCGATGTGTACGCCAAGATGGTAGTGCCCTTTCTCGTCGCAGGTCAATGTGATCGCGTCGTCGAAGTCTTTTGCCGTGTCCGGGTCGATGGTGACGCATTCCCAATCGGTGATGTCGAGGCGGTTTTTCGCCTCTTTAGGGGAAATTTTGCTTCCGTACGATCTGGCTTCTTCGAGAGCTTCTTCAGTAAAGCCGTCGGGAATCTCAAATTCTTCGATGGCGGCCTTGATGTCGATGGAGGGGTCGGAGATGTGGCCGATCACCCGGTCGGCTTCGGCTTCGACCATCTCTTCGCTGTTGCTCCATTCGATCACTTTGCAGATGATCCGGTCCCCTTCTTTGAGGGGGTGCCCTTTGGGTTTGACGATGACGGGCTTGTCGGGTCCCAGGAGGGGAGCGTAGGCGGTGTAGTGGCGGCCTGTTTTAGAGACGATGATGCCGGCCAGGTGGGTGCGGCTTCGCTTCAAAATCGCGATGACGCGCCCTTCGGGGCCTTTGGCGGATACGACCGGATTGACTTCGACTTCGACTTCGTCTCCGTCGACGGCGTCCATCATGTACTGCTTGGGGACGAAGACGTCGCTTCCTTCGGTTTGCCGGAGGAATCCGAATCCTTTTTTATGGACGCTGATCGATCCGATCACCCGCTGGGCGGTCGAGGGGACTGCGTATTTATGCTTTTCAAGGGCGAGTTCGTTCGTGGAGACCATCTCGCCAAGGACCTTTTCAAAAAGGTCGTGGTGGACTTCGGGGATGGCGAGCTGGGCGATGAGTTCGTTCAGGGAGGAGGGTTTGTAACGTCTTCCCTGGAGGTATTGGCGTAGCGTTTTAGCTAGATTCCGAGCTATTTTTTCCGACTTGCTCGGCTTTTGGGCGGGAGGGGGACCCCCTCTCCTTCTTCTTTGTTTCATACTTACTTAAAAGCATAGGAGAGGGGGGGATATCTCACAAGATCAAATTCGTTCAATTGAATCTTTTATTGGACTTCCTGCGCTGCATGGTTGAAGGCCGGGTTCCTTTGGACGAGTTCATTCGAAATCGCGCCGATCCGGCCCAGGACAGCCCTGCCTGCAGGCGTCAGAGGGAGGTGGTCGATTCCATCCCCTGTCTCCAGGGTATTGAAAATGATCGCTTTGTCGTTATTCGGCAAGAGAATGAATTGGTTCCTCAGTTCGGTTAGATCGTCGTAGGTGTTTCTGAATCCGACTCCGCGCCTGTACTCTTTTCTCAGGTAGTCGGGAGTCCTATGCTCGGGCAGAGTCCGGTTGGTGAAGAGGAAGGCGCGGATGCTGATCTGGAGGAGCGCTACGAAAAGCTGGGCGTCTCTGTCCGTCACAAGCCGGTCGAAGTTCTCGAGCATTCTGGGAGCGTGAGCTTCCGGGTCGTCGGGGATGAGGGCGTCTTCGCCTCTCAGGGCCGCTCTATGAAGATTCACGGCTGCCTGCATGAATCCATCGCCGGACGGGATGTCGGCGTAGGCGGCTAGCTTCGTCCCGATGGGGGCGTCGTGGGCGATGAGTTCCGGAGCCGCGTCAGGTATTCCTTCCGGCGGATCGATCTCTTCTGCTTCCGGCTGATTGATCTCAAAGCCATCTACCTGCATTCGATGTTCCCGTCTCAGCTCCCGTCTTGCGGCCTGGTCGATGCGGATCTCCTGAACCCCTCTGCGGCAGCGGGTGCAGCAGTTGCGGAGACAGTCGAAGAAGACTGTCATGGCTTGAGCGCATTTGCGGATGACAGTGCGGAAATATTCAACGGCGAGCTGATAGACAGCCTGGATTCCTCTATTTTCTCTTGGTGGAGGCGGGGCGTCGAGCGGATAGTCGAAAGCGGGGGCGCGGCGGAAGGCGGCTTCTTGTGGGGGGTACATGTTTTGCAACTCCAAATTTTTTTCGGAGCGGGAATGCTAAGATAAGATTTTCTTTTGCGCAAGAAAAAAGAGTTATACGCAAACAATTTGAAGGGTCGGGAATATGGCAAGGCTGCGGACACTTTGAAAATGTCCGGGGGACATTTTCAAAGGGAAGCAGGTGAGCGAATGCGAACCGGGCCTTAGGCCGCCCTGAATTTGAGCCAGGCTTTGTCGGCGCCGAAGAAGCTAAACTTAAAAAGTTTAGCGATGCAGGCGGGTCTCAAATTCAGTGGCTGCGCGACGAAGCCAGAAACCGATTCTTTAGGTTGTTTGTGTATACAGAAAGGCGCAGCCGCGGGAGAGGAGTTGGGCGCGGAGCGAGGGAACGTTAGTGAACAGTTCTCCGTCTAGGCCGGCTTTTTGGGCGCCGAGAATGAATTCGGGGATGTCGTCGGTGTAAAAGCATTCCGACGGTGCGCACAGCGCTGAAGCGAGCGCTTTTTGGAAGATCCGGGGATCGGGTTTGCACGCGCCGACTTCGTAGGAGAGGATTTTGTGATCGAATAGCCTGAGGACGGGGTAGTCGGAATAGGCCCTGTTGAAATGGCACTCGGAGGTGTTGGAGAGGAGGATGAGGCGGATTTGGTTTTTTTTGAGGCTTTCGACAAGCGGGTAGAGTTCTGTGTTGGGTGTGAAGATCGAGGAGGCGGCGTCGAGCAGTTCAGGTAGGGTGAAGGAGCGGGGAGACAGCGCGGAGAATTTCCGGTAGATTTCTTCCGTGGAAATGCGCCCCGTTTCGTAGAGTTCGAGCCACCTGCGGTTGAAGAAGAGGTCGTGGATCTTTTCGGGGGATAGCCCCGTGCAGGCGGAGAGCTGCGCCATCATTTTGGGGCGGCTGAAAAAGACGAGGACGTTCCCGAGGTCGAAGAAAACGGTTTTAATCATGATCTTTTCTGTAGCTCAGGATGCAGAAACTGACTTCTGGGTAAAGTTCCACAACTTCTTCGGCCCATTTTTCCGCTTCTCTTCTTCCGGGGAAGAGCATGGCGGCGGTCGCGAGCGCGTCGGCGAGCGCGCTGGAGGGGGCTGTGACGATCGCGGCGGCGATCGAATATTCGGTTTTTTCGAGCGGTTGGGCGCTGAACGGATCGATGATCGGGAAGTAGCGGTGGATTTGCCCTTCTTCCGCGAGAAGCCATCCCTGGCGGCTCTGGTCGGCGGTGATGGAAACCGAGGAGTTTTTTAGAGTGATCGGCGCAAGCGGGCCGCCTTGGGACCGGAGGCTCGGGTCGACCGGAATTTTCCACAGACCCAGTTCGGGATGGCGCCCTTCGGCGCGCACTTCTCCGCCCCAGTCGATGCAGAAATTCCGGATGCCCATTTGTTTCAGGGCGGATGCGATCCAGTCGATGCAGACGCCTTTGGCGATTCCGCAAAGGTCGATGCGGGTGTCAGGATGGTCTTTGACGAGTTCGCCGTTTTGCAGAGCAATGTGCTTCCATCCGAGCGCGCCGCAGGCGGAGAGAATCTGGGCTGCGTCAGGCGCTTTTTTGTTCTGGAGCGAGTTGTCCCACAGTTTTTGGAGCGGCTCAACGGTAGGATCGAATCTGCCCCCGCTGAGGGAGTGGATTTTTTGGCAGAGGAGTAGCGTTTCATAAAGGGGCTCCGAGAGAGCGATCGGGGTGTGGGCCGGAGCTGCGTTAAGGCGGGAGATTTCCGAATCGGGGTTCCAGTTGTTGAGCGTCGAATCGACTTTCTGGAAGACGGCATTGAGTGTCGATGCGGTAGCGGTCTTCTCCTGGAGGGTGAGTTCCTGGCCTACGATGATGTGGTAGGGGATTGTGAGCGCTGTCCCTTCGAAATGGACGGAAGAGGGTTTGGGGTTTTTTTGGCAGGCGGCGGCGAAAAGGAGGAGGGCGAGGAATTTACGCATGCCGTTTCAGGTAGCTCCAAAGGGTGTTTTGCAAGAGCATGGCAATGGTCATCGGGCCGACGCCGCCCGGAACGGGGGTGATATGGCTGGCGATCGAAGCGACGGCGTCGAAGTCGACGTCGCCGATGATTTTTCCGTCGCTCGAGCGGTTGATGCCGACGTCGATCACGACGGCTCCGGGCTTGACCATGTCGCGGGTGACGAAGCGGGGTTTGCCGAGAGCGGCTACGAGGATGTCGGCGGATCTTGCGAGCTGGACGAGGTTGTCGGACTGGCTGTGGGCGACGGTGACGGTGGCGTTGCAGTGGGGTTTTTTCTGCATGAGGATCGCGGCGAGCGGCTTGCCGACGATATTGCTTCGGCCGATGACGACGACGTGCTTGCCTGAAACGGGAATGTGGGTTCTTTCCAGGATGACCTTGATGCCGTTCGGCGTGCAGGGGAGGAATCCTCCCTCTTCGCCGAGGAGCATTTTTCCCACGTTCATCGGATGGAATCCGTCGACGTCTTTTTCCGGATGGATGGCGCGGGTGACGATTTTTTCATCGAGCGCATGAGGGAGAGGGAGCTGGACGAGGATTCCGTCGATGGCCGGGTCGAGGTTGAGCCGCTCGATGTGGGAGAGAAGCTCGGCTTCGGTTGTGGAAGCGGGCAGTTCAAGGAGGGTCGATTCGATGCCGGTATGTGCGCATGCTTTTTTCTTGGAGCGGACGTAAGTCTGCGAGGCGGGGTTGTCGCCGACGAGAATGAAGGCAAGCCCGGGTTTGCGCCCTTTCAGCGCGCTGACCTGATGGGCGATCGAAGTTTGGATGTCGTGGGCGATTTTTTTTCCGTCGATCAGGTTCATGAAGGGATGCTTTTGTTTAAGACTTTGATGCCCTCGGCATGGATGTGTCCGTTTGTGGCGAGGATGTGGGTTTTCGATTCGAGGCCGACAGGTTTTTTGTCCCAGCGGGTGGCTTTGCCGCCTGCTTCTTCAACGAGGAGCATTCCGGCGGCGACGTCCCACGGCTGCAGCTCCACTTCGAAAAAGCCGTCGAAACGGCCGGCGGCGGTATAGGCGAGATCGATGGCGGCGGAACCCATCCGGCGGATTGGGATTCCCATCCGGAGGATGTCGACGAAATGGTCGATGCAATGGTGCGGATTTTTCGCCAGATTGTAGGGGAATCCAGTGGCAAGGATCGACTGGTCGAGTGATTTGGCGCGGGAGACTTTGATTTTCTGGCCGTTCAGGAAAGCGCCTTTTCCTTTTTCGGCGACAAAGAGTTCGTGGGTGATGGGCTGGTAGACGATGCCGGAGACGACTTCGCCTTTGATTTCAGCGGCGATGCTGACGCAGAAGGCGGGGATGCCGTGGGCGAAATTGACGGTGCCGTCGAGCGGATCGACGATCCAGCGGGTCGATCCTTTCGGGCCGCTTTTTCCACTCTCCTCGGCAAAGAAGCGGGAGCCGGGGACTTGGGCGGAAAGGAAATCGAGGATCAGTTTTTCGGCGCGGTGGTCGTATTCTGTGACGAGGTTGTGCTGGCCTGCCTTCGAAGAAATTTTGAAGGTGGTTCCGAAGCCTTGTCTCAGCACGTCGCCCGCCTGGAGAGCCGCTTCGATGCCGATCAGCGTGATGTGGGAGAAGCTTTCTTTCTTTTTAGCCAAAATACCATCCAATGCCTGCGGAGCCGTTCTACAAGAGCCACGGGAGCGGTAAACCAGACGAACGCATAGAGGGCGTCGAAAAGGGGCATCCCGATCAGATCGGCAAGAACCCATTTTCCGTTAAAGGGGATTCTTCTGTCAAAAAGAAAAAGGAGGAAGAGCTGAAGGATCGTGGAAAGGGCGGAGACGAGACCGGTATAGAGGCTCAAGTGGAGCGCTTCGTCGTGGGAAAAATGGTTGCGGAAGCGGTAGAGAAGAGCGGCCGCTATCGTATAGTTGAGAGCGTGGACGCCCATCGGGTCTTCAGAGAGGAGATCGACGAGCGCTCCAGCGAGCGCGCTGAACCAGAGCGTTTTGGAGAAGGAGGCGCGGAGCGAGGCGAAGGCGATGGCGGGAGCGAATGCGAGGATCGGAAGGTAGGGATGGAGAACGCCCTGGAGGATTAGCGCAAAGGCTCCAAGCGCGAACGCAAAGGTCAGCATTTTTGCTCTTCCAGCCGGTGGAGCGTGTTGCGGAGAAGGGGCGCGTTGTCTTTGAGGAGCTGGTGCCATTTCCAGGCCGTCTCGATGACGACGGGAAGGGAGGAATGCTGCGGAGTCCATCCGAGGAGCTTCTGCGCTTTGGCTGGATCGGCGGTGAGGATGCCCGGCTCTCCGGCCCGGCGGTTTTCGAGGCGCACCGGCAGCGATTTGCCGCAGAATTTGTGGACGGCGTCGATGATTTCGAGGACGGAAAAGCCCGCTCCGGTACCCAAATTGATCGCTTCGCTTTTTTGATTCTGGAGAAGCCATTGGAGGGCCAGCACGTGCGCGTCGGCGAGATCCTGCACATGGATGTAGTCGCGCACCGCGCTCCCGTCTCGGGAAGCGAAATCGGTTCCATAGACGACGATCTCCGGTTTTTCGCCGAGCGCTGTCTGGATAATCGTCGGGATCAGATGGGTTTCCGGCGTGTGGTTTTCTCCGATTTCGGTCTGCAGGTCGGCGCCGGCGGCGTTGAAATAGCGGAGACAGACGGAATGGAATCCGTGCGCTCTTTCGAAATCGGCGAGCATCTGCTCGATCATCAGTTTCGATCTGCCGTACGGATTGATCGGGTTTTGCGGGTGTTCTTCGGTGATCGGCGTAAACTGGGGATTTCCGTAGGTGGCGCAGGTGCTGGAGAAGACGAGCGATTTTACGCCGCAGTCCCGCATCGTTTCGAGAAGGGAGATCGTGCTCCCGACGTTGTTGCGGTAATATTTTCCCGGATCGGACATCGATTCGACGACGATGGCGTCGGCTGCGAAATGGAGAACGGCTTTTGGCTTGAAGGTGGAGAGCGTCTCGGCGAGTTTCGCCCTGTCATTGAGATCTGCCTGGACGAAAGGGCCCCATTTGACGGCGTAGGCGTGCCCTGTCGAGAGGTTGTCGTAGACGATGGGGAGAAACCCCGCTTTGGCAAGGGCTTTGCACGCATGGCTGCCGATGTATCCGGCGCCGCCTGTGACTAGAATAGGTAGGCTCATCAAAACGCTCCGCGGGAAAAGAGGACGGCAGGGATGGTTTTTGCAATGACAACGAGATCCTGCCAGAAGGTACTCGTTTCAGCGTACCGCTCTTCGAGCTTTCGCCGTTCTTCAAAGGGGATTTGGCTTCTTCCCGAAACCTGCCAAAGGCCGGTGATTCCCGGGCGAACCGAGAGGATTTTTGCAGTGCTCTCTCCGTAGAGCGAGCGGATTTCCTGGAAGAAATTTTCGGGAGGGCCGAGAAGGGTGGGCGGCCTGGGCCCGACGACGCTCAAGTCTCCTTTCAGCACGTTCCAGAATTGCGGAAACTCGTCGAGAGAGGTTTTTCTTAAAAATTTTCCGATCGGAGTGATGCGCGGATCCGATTTCACTTTCTGGAAGGCGTCCCACTCTTTGCGGAATGAGGCGTCTGTTTCGAGTAGATGGTGGAGGCGCTCCTCGGCGTCTTTGTACATCGTGCGGAATTTCCAGCAGTCGATGATCTTTCCGCCCCTTCCCAGCCTTCGGCTTTTGTAGAACACGGGTCCTTTGGAGGTGAAGCGGACGAGCAGCCCGAGGAGGAGAAAGAGGGGAGACAGAGCAATCAGAACGGAGAGGCTGAAAAGGATGTCGAAGGCCCGTTTAGGCGGGTTGTGCCTAACGGAGACAAGAGGGTGGAGCTGAGCCGTTTTCAGAGTCTCAGCTTTCTTTTTTAACTTCCGGAGGCTTTCGATTCCTTTGCTGGGCGCCGATGCTTGCTGCATAGCGGCAGTATAGTTTTTCTAGGAATTTCTTAGAAGGCGATTCATCGAATCAGGGAGATGTGCGGAGATAAAAGAGGCGGACTCTCGCTCTTTTTTTCCGGAGGCATGACAGCTGTGATCCGAATGACGCCTGATTCAGCAGAACGGCCGGGCACGGGTTCGAGCGGCGCGCCTGTGTAGAGGATTCCGTTGCGGTAGGCATTGAAGTAGGGTCTTGCGTTTTGGTCTGGGTTCTCTGTGTTTGAGTCGTCGTGGACCTGTTTGAGAAGCGCTTTGCCGATGCGGAGGTTTTCTCTCTCGAGAGGCAGAAATGCGATTTCGCCTGTTTCAAGAGTCGCTACGATCAAATCGCCTTTTTTTTGTTTGAGCCATTGAATGCCCGAAACCTGGCGTCCGACAATGCGTCCATCTTCGGTTTTGCCCATGTTTTTAAAGATGTACCTTCCCTTCTCGTCGAACTGGGCTTCCGGCGGCTTGCAAAGGGAGTCGACAGAAACTTCTTCGCAGTTGTCTTTGCCGATTTTGATGAAGATCAGCCGTCCCTGCCATCTGCCTGTGGCGAGAGCCACCTTTTTTCCGTCAGGAGAGAAGGCGATTTTGAAAGAGGCTTTGACGCTTTCAAAGGAAGTTTCGATGACCTTAAAACGGGAGTCAGCGGGTTTTTTAGGATGGGAGGGAGATAAGATGAATAGCTTTGACACAACGCCCCGGTCCGCCGTTTTGATATCGACGCCGACGGCGACGGTATTCCCGTCGGGAGAGACGCAAAGGCTGCAGACGTCGTCGTTGCCGAGTTCCCAAGTGTTTGCGATCGCTCCTGTTCTCGGGTCGATCTCATATACCTTTCCTGAATGGGTTCCTGCCAAAATCCGGTCATTGGCGAATGCGACCGCATTGACTGCGTCGTTGTCTGGAAGGGCGAGGGAAATGGAGATCGTCGGCGTTCCCTTTTGCGGAACGACCCATCGTTCGACTCTTCCTTCATCCGTTCCTACAATAAGGCCGCGCCCGGAGGGAGTGAATGATACGGCAGACGGCTGAAGTTCTCTGCCGGCGTATGAAAAGAGTTCATCTTCATCGCGCGCCGCCAGGATCTGGACTTTTCGAGTAGAGTTGTCGCGGAGATAAAGGTCGGGGCCAAGGACGGCGGCAAGCCTGTCCAGAGGGCAGCTGGAAGGGGTTGCAGCCATTAAATGATAGTAGTAATTCGCCTGATCGGAAGTGAAAGGCGCTTCGAGAGAATCATAAGTTTCGGGAAGATAGGCAAGCTTAGGCGGCAGCGGCATCTTTGCAGGCTTTGGCTGGGAGCCGAAAACGGCATAGGTGTTTAAGTTGTCGATGCCGAGAAGCGACTGGCTGAGCATTCTCGAATAGAGAGAGCCGCGGGGCTTAGAGCCGAGGGAAACTACATCGGGAGCGAATGGATTCAATCTGGGCATTTCGCGGGATGCAGCTCGTTTTGTGACAAGAGGATTAAAAGCTACCAGAGGAGCTGCCCGATCGCGCAGGGAAGAAGGAGTCTCTGAACTGGATGCTGTCAATTTGGGGCGCGGCTTCGGCGTATTTTTTGGAGACGCTGGCGCAGCAGGGGGGGCCGCTTCGAGAGCCGGCACATCCATAAGGGGCTCTGATCCCATGAGGGCGTCGATTTCGGCGAGCAGTTCATCGATTTCTCTGTCATCTTGGGCGTTTTCCGGCTGCGAGGGGCTTGGAAATTCAGAGACGGAATGAGTGTCTGAGATTGGGGTTGGCTGAGAGTCTCTGCGGGGAGAGGCGAGAGCTGCATTAAAGATGTTTTGAACCAGGCGGTCTCGAGGAGAATTTTCGGGCGCTTGATCCGGGAGCTGCACGCCCAAAAAGGCTGCCAATCTTTCGGTTTCAGGCGAGAATTGAGGAACTGAAGACATGATTATCCTGTAAAAATTACTAATTATTTTACACTAAGCATTAAATATAAATAAGGTGTAATTAATTATTAACAATTAGAATTTTCTTTTGAAAATCACTTCAAAAGTGGTGAGCAATTCGGTATTGGAGAAGGGGATAGATGTAAGTCTTTGAACTAGAGAATCTTGTAGTGTTGCGATCCGGTTTTGGGTCCACTCGCTTCCAAAGAGGGAGACTGCGGTCGCTTTCTGTCTGGCCTGATCCGAGCCTGCTTTTTTTCCCAGAATAGCGGTTGTGGAGGTGGCGTTCAGAAGGTCGTCCTGGAGCTGGTAGGCAAGGCCTAAATCCTCTCCGATCGACTCAAGCTGGAAGCGAACCGGTTCCGGGGCGTTTGCAGCAATAGAGCCGATTGCCAGGCACGCCTTGAGAAGCGAGGCTGTTTTCCCTCTATGCATTTTCAGGAGAAGGTCTTCAGAGATCGCTTTCCCTTCCGATTCGATATCGACGGCTTGTCCTCCGATCATCCCTTCCGCTCCGCCTTGATGGGCGAGAATGCGGATCATTGCGATTTTTTGGGAGGCGGAGAGGGGGCAGGAAGCGAGAGTTTCGAATGCAAAAGTAAGGAGGAAATCGCCGGCGAGGAGGGCGATGGCTTCGCCATAGACTTTGTGGAGAGTCGGCCGACCTCTCCGGAGGTCGTCGTCGTCCATGCAGGGAAGGTCGTCGTGGATGAGCGAGTAGGCGTGGATCATTTCAACGGCGCAGGCGGCGTCGAGCGCAGCCATAGGGTCTCCTCCCAGGGAGGAGGCCGTTTGAAGGACGAGCAAAGGCCTCAGCCGCTTCCCCGGAGAGAGAAGGGAATAGCGGGCCGCCTGATAGAGGCTTTCAGGGCGGTTGGGGACAAGGGAGTCCAGCCTTTGTTCGATCGCGCTTTTCAGATCCAGGGCGAGGGTCATGCCTTTTGAATTTGATCGGGAACTCCGATCCCGATGTAATCGAAGCCCTTGGTTTTCATATCAGAGGGTTTATATTGATTGCGCCCGTCAAAAATTGCAATCCCTTTCATCCGGTCGCGGATCGGTTTAAAGTCGACCAGGCGGAACTGCTTCCATTCAGTGAGAAGGGCGATCGCATCGGCGCCCGAGGCGGCGTCGAATTCGTCGGAGCACCAGGTGATGTTGGGCAGATTATTCAAGATTTTTTTTGCATTCGGCATGGCGATCGGGTCGAAAACGCGGAGGTTCGCGCCCTGCTTTACGAGGTCTTCGATGAAATCCAGCGAGGGAGCTTCGCGCATGTCGTCGGTGTCGGGCTTGAAAGAAAGGCCCCATACCGCGACCGTTTTTCCTTTCACTCCGCCTCTTGCCGAAAAGTAGTGTTTGATTTTCGCGCTCAGCACTTTTTTCTGCCGGTTATTGACGGCGTCGGCGGCTTCAAGGAGGAGAGGTTCGGAGCCTACTTTTTTGGCGACGGCGATGAGGGCGCGGATGTCTTTGGGAAAGCACGATCCGCCGTAGCCGACGCCTGGATAGAGAAAGCTGTAGCCGATGCGGGAGTCAGAGCCGATCCCCTTTCTGACTTCGTTGACGTTCGCGCCGACTTTTTTGCAGATGTCGGCGATCTCGTTCATGAACGAGATCCGGGTGGCGAGCATGGCGTTCGCGGCGTACTTAGTCATTTCGGCCGAGAGCGTATCCATCAGGAGAATCCGGTCATGGCTCAGCGTGAAGGCGGAGTAGAGCTCTTTCAGGATTTCGGCTGGCTTCGGATGGTCGGAGCCGATGATGATCCGGTCGGGTTTAAGGCAGTCTTGGACGGCGGCGCCCTCTTTCAGAAATTCGGGATTCGAGACGACGTCGAACGGAATCGATACGCCCCGTTTTTGCTGCGTTTGTTTCACGATGTCTGCGACGAGATAAGCAGTGCCAACGGGCACGGTCGATTTGTTGACGAGCACTTTGTATTCGGTCATTTGCTCGCCGATCATCCGGGCGGCCGATTCGACGTAGCTTGTGTCGCAGGAGCCATCGTCGCGGGATGGAGTGGGGACGGCGATGAAGCAGACGGCGGCAGCGGCGACGCCTTTCGCGTAGCTGGTCGTGAAGCGGAGCCGTTTCTGCTGGATGTTCCGTTTGACGATTTCTTCGAGGCCCGGCTCATAGATCGGGATGATTCCCTCTTCGAGATTTTTGATTTTCGCCTCGTCGATATCGAGGCAGATGACCGAGTGTCCCATTTCCGCGAAGCAGGCGCCGGTGACAAGTCCGACGTATCCTGTTCCCACCATCAAAATCTGCATATTTCTTTCCTTCCAAAGGTACTATTCCTACCAGAGTGAGGAATTTTTTTGCACGGAAGAAAAAAGAAAAAAAGAACAACCACAGAGAAATGAAAGTAGAGGGCGGAAATCGATCCTGCATATCATGCCTGAATAAGAATAACAGGATCGACAGGATGACGGCTCGCACAGCGAGCCTAATGATAATCCCACCCCAAAAATGATGCATTTTCGGGGCCCCGGGGCAGGATAAAATACATGAAACTCCGTTTGCGTGCGGCGGTTCCGAGATCTGAGTTCCACGCGGCAAGAATAAAAATCCATAAATCCCGGAACGGGATTTATCCTGTTATGCAGCGCTATGGGGACGGGGTTACTTGAGGATGCCGGAGTTGAGATGATACTGCCTGCTGCAGAGGCGGGCAAGGTCTGGGTCGTGGGTGACTAGAATAAGAGCTTTGTTTTGCGAGCGGGTGAGATGGAAGAGAAGGTTGGCGACGTTTTGGGAGGTGGCGTGGTCGAGGTTGCCCGATGGTTCGTCGGCGAGGATCAGGTCGGGGTTGTTGCAGAGCGCGCGGGCGATCGCGACGCGCTGTCTTTCGCCGCCTGAGAGAAGTTTGGCTGGAAAATCGGCGCGATGCTCCAGTCCGACGGAAGCGAGGAGATCCAGTCCTTCGGCGCGGGTGGGCGATCTGCGCGCGATGCGGGCGGGAAAAAGGACGTTTTCAAGAGCGGTGAAATCTTCGAGGAGATTGAACGATTGGAAAATGAATCCGATCCGGCTGCGGCGGAGTTCGGCGGCGTTTGCAGGTGTGCAGAGCTCTCCGCAGATTTCGATGGTTCCCGAGTCGGGCGCTTCGAGGGTGCCTAGGATATGGAGGAGCGTCGTTTTTCCTTCGCCGGAACGGCCGGTGATGGCGGCCGATTCGCCGGGGCCGATAGAGAAGTCGATGCCGGAGAGGACGTCGACTTTTTGCGGCGAGCGGAATGATTTGCGGATGCCGGCTGCCTTCAAAATCATTCGGACCTCAGGACGTGCGAAGGGCGGATGCGGCTCGCTTTGATCGCGGGGATCAGTCCCGCGGCAAGCGAGAGGATCGGGGTGGCGATCAGGACGAAGAGGAGTGCTTCAAAACTGAGCTGGTTGGGGAGCGAGCTGCCGAAAAAAGCGGGATTGAAGGCGGCTCTTCCCTGAATTGCGCTCAGGAAAGAGACGAGGCTGTCGAGGTGTTTGAGGGTGAAGAGCGCAAGGACGCTTCCGAGGAGACAGCTGAGGAGTCCCATCGCAATGCCGCAGGCGCCGAAGATCGCTGCGATGCTGCGGAACGAGGCTCCCATCGACTGGAGGATCGCGATCTCTTTTTTCTTGTCGTTGACGAGGAGCACGAGAAGCGAAATGATATTCGAGCAGGCGACGATGAGAATGATGGCGGCGATGAGGAGAAGGAGAGTTCGGTCGCTTTGAAACTGCAGAAGGAGGTCTTTGGAGAATTCGAATTCGTCGTAGGTTGCCGCTTTCCAGTAGGGAGCGATGCCGGCGCGTTCGAACCGCTCGGCAATTTTCTCCTTCACAGCTTTTGCGTCTTTGAGATCGGGGATCCAGACGAAGAGGCCGTTCGTCGGCGTGCCGTCGGGCGAGAACGTCTGGTTCGATCCGTAGATGGCTCGGGTGATCGAGTTCGGGACGATGAGGCATTTGCTGCCGACGGAGAGAAGTCCGGGGTCGTAGAAGCCGGCTACGCGGATCGGAATTTTCTGTTCCTGGGAGGAGGCTGCAGTGTAGGCGGAATAGCTGAGGGAGCCTTTGTCGCCGATCAGCACGCCTGCGTCGCGGTAGGTTTTAGGGAGAATGACGGGCGTGTCGTCGGAAAAGTCGGGAAGGAAGCATTTTCCTTTCACAAAGTAGGCCCAGGCGGGAGGCTGGGAGGGGAGCTCATCGAAATCGATGGGAGCTGCCGCGGCGCCAAGCCTCGCGAGGTCGGCAGGCGAAGGATCGAGGAGAAGAGAGCGGAAGCGGGGGCTTTCCTCGGGGAGCGAAATCAGGTACGACATTTGCGAGAGGGATGCCGGTAGGTCGCCCGGGCGCTGCACATTCAGCTTGAGGAGGGCTCCGCCGATTTCATAGTCCTGGAAATGAAGGCCGGGGATTTCTTTCTGGAGAGCGGCGAGTTCCTGGACTGCTGTTTTTACAGGATCGAGGAGGCTGCCGTCGGCTTTGCGCACGGGATCGGGCCAATAGACGGGAATTTCAGCGTCTGCGGTTTCCGAGTAGGGGTCGGAGTTGGCGGCGAGGAGTTTTTCGCCGATCGTTTTCAGAGTGTAATGGGACGACGAGGCGATCGAGTCGACCTGGTAGAAGTAGGAAGAGTAGTACCGCTCTGTAGGAGAGAGGCGGACAGGGGCGTGTAGCGAAGTGAGTTTTTGGTGCCAGTTTCTTTCAATTCCGTTGGTGACTGAAAGGAAAACCAAAACCAGCCATACGACGGACGAAATGACTAGCACCGACATAAGCGAGATCAAAGCCGTTGAAAGCGACTTCTTTCTGGGAACCAGGTATCTTAGAGCTACGGAAAGCTCGAAAACCAAGGATTATTTCGCTTCTTTGAATGTCACGTGTTTGCGGAGGAGCGAATCGTATTTTTTCAATTCGATCCGTTCCGTCGTATTGCGCTTATTCTTAATGGTCCAGTAGCAGTCGTTCGACTCGGTGCTTTTCATTTTGATCTTTTCGCGGGCGCCTTTCTTGGCCATGGAAAACCTCTATATTTTGTGAGAGCAAATTTTAAAGGATGGGAACTGTTTTAGGCAATGGGAATACGCGTTTGAACGTCAAGGTCTAAAGAATCTCCGCATCCCCGTTCAAGGAATTTATGGTAGCCGAGGCCGGCGATCATAGCGGCGTTGTCCAATGTGAGCGCGGGCGAGGGCCAGTAGATGGGCAGGTTCGGAAACCGATCGGCGAAAAGCTCTCTGAGCCGCCTGTTATTGCAGACTCCTCCTCCAAGGTAGATCGCCTGGGCGGGGCAGGTCTTGAGAGCGGCCTCGGTCTTGTCGGCGATGTCCCGCAGCGCCGTCTCCTGAAAGGAGGCTGCCGCATCGGCCTTCTGCTGCTCGTTCAAAGGTTCCGCGCCGCGGCCGTTTTGCCCTTTGACGGCATAGAGAACGTTCGTTTTCAGGCCGCTGAAGGAGAAATCAAGGGGGCTTTTTTTGACCTTGCCGGCGCTGAAGGGGTAGGCTTTCGGGTTTCCTTTTTGGGCGAGCCGTTCGACATGGGGGCCTCCCGGGTAGGGAAGTCCGAGCAGGGCGGCGACTTTGTCGAAAGCCTCTCCGATCGCGTCGTCAACGGTCGATCCGAGCCGTTCGTACTCTCCCACGCCGTTCACTTTCAATAAAAGAGTGTGGCCTCCGGATAGGACAAGGCCGAGGGCGGGGAAGGGCCAGGGGGCTGGAGCTTCCATCATGGCGGCGTAGAGGTGGGCTTCGACGTGATTGACGCCGATCAGGGGTTTATTCCAGGCGATCGAGAGCCCTTTGGCGGCATTCATGCCGATGAGGAGGGCGCCGATGAGTCCGGGTCCTTTGGCGGCTGCGATCAGGCCGATCTGATCGGGTTTGATTTGGGCGAGCCTGAGCGCCTCTTCCAAGACGGGCACTAGGGCTTCGCTGTGGCGGCGGCAGGCCAGTTCGGGGAAGACTCCGCCGAACCGTTCATGGAGATCCGAGGAAGACGCGACGACATTCGATAAGATCCGCTTCCCGTCTTCGACGAGGGCGATCCCGGTTTCATCGCAGGTGCTTTCGATTCCTAAAACGATCATAGGCATTCAGTATAAATAAAAAAGGCTCCCGGAGGGGAGCCTTTTTTTAAATCAGACTATTTTTGGGAGGTCTGATTATTTGCCGAAGAGGCTCCAAAAGCGGTTCACGCCTGCGGGTTTCGGAGATGCTGCCGGCGAATTCAGGTTGCTGCCTGCATCGTCCGACTCCGATTCGTAGTCTTCTTCTACGCCGTCTTGAGAATCGACTTCGCTGTTCTCTTCAGAAGAGGGCGTCCCAGATCTTGAGGATCCCTTTTGGCTTGGAGAAACTCCAGGAGCTGCTTTCTCGACCGGCGATCCAGCTCTTGGGGTGCCATGCTGGCTTGCATCTGGAGAAAGAAGGTCTTCGTCTCCGAGCTGTACCGGCGATCCGTCTCTTGGCGTGCCATGCTGGCTTGCCGTTGGAGAAAGGAGGTCTTCGTTTCCATATTCTGATCTTGGAGAAGCCGACTGGCGTGGCGTAGAAGCGAGCTCATCTCCGGAATCATCCGATTCTTCTGCGGCGAGATCAAGGTGTGCCGGAGAAGGAACCCTAAGGAACGGAAGAACCGGGGTTGCAATCCGCTCTGCCTGCTGCATCTGTACTGGAGAGGCTGCAGGTGTAATCACTCTTTCTACCGCAACGGGAGATGGAACTCGTGAGGCGGCTTTTGGTGAAGGCGTTGCAGCTCTTTGTTCTACAACAACTGGGGCGGCTGGAGACTGAGGTCTCGAGTTCGCTTTAGGAGAGGTAGCTGCGACAAAGGCAGGCTGCTCTTCAGCAACAACTGTTGCTACAGGAGTTGGGACTCTTGAAGCGGCTTTTGGAGAAGGCGTTGCAGCTCTTTGTTCTACAACAATCGCTGCTACAGGAGTTGGGACTCTTGAAGGCGCTTTAGGAGAGCTGGCTGCGACAAAGGCAGGCTGCTCTTCAGCAACAACCGCTGCTACAGGAGTTGGGACTCTTGAAGCGGCTTTTGGCGATTGATTTGCGACGGCAGGCTCTTCAACAAGAAGAGCTGCTACGGGAGTCGAAGCTCTCGAGCTCTCGTTTGAGAATACGAGTTCGTCTCCGCCGACATCGGATTCATCGTCAGCAGAATATTGAGCTCTAAAGCTGCTGATGGGTTGCAGTTCTACAGGAGTAGGGGCATTCGATCTAGCCGGGGAAGCTGGAAGCTCCGTGCGGGTTTCCTGAGATGCGGCAATTGCTTCCTGGAGCATCGCATCGTCGAGATCTTCAGCAACGCCATTCAATGCTGCTGCAAGCGTTTCTGCATCGACGGGAGCAGGCTGCTGCTGCTGGGCTGACGCGAGAGTTTGCTCAAGCAGGTCTGCTTCTTCTTCCAGGTCGGCAAACAGGCCAACTGCTGCTGCATTTTCAGAAGCTGTCGGGCTGGGCGGCAGAAGAGAAGCGGCGATTGCTTGGTCAAGCAAGTCTTGGTCGGCAGATCCTACAGACGCTGTCTCTTCTTGGGCGGCGACTGGCTCTCGAGCGGGAGATGCGGGGCGCTGCGGTTCAGAATGAACCGAAACGGCATCGTCTTGGGCAGGAAGCGCGTCGGCTGCTGCGGGTACGACAGGGAGCGGCTGCGGTTCGTTATGAAGCGAAGCGGCGTCTTCTTGAACTGGCGCAACATCAGGGCGCAGTTCAGGCTGAGGGAGCACGTCGGCTGCTGCGGCAGCAACGGCTGCGGCGAGGTCTTCAGCCCGCGGAGATCTTTGCTCTTCCGCTGAGGGCTGATCTTCTGGCACGAATAAGTTAGGGACGCGGAACTCGATATGCTGGGGCTGGCCGTCTGGCGTCGCTGTTTCGGGGAGTTGAGCGATTGTTGGGGTGGATGTCTCTCCATCTTGAGGAGGTTTGGGGGAAGGAGGGAGTTCGATTTCTTCAATCTGTTTCTTTGCGAACGCGCGGTGAGCCTGGTTAGCGATGAAGAGGACTGCGTTAGCGATCAGGAACGCGCCGTTCACGACAAAGAATTCAGCGAGAGCTACGAAGAACGCAGCTGCGACTCGAGCAGTTTTCTCGTATACGGGCATGTCTTTTGCACCCAGAACGGAACGGGTCCAGTTCATGTTGTGCTTGAGGTAGGTGTAGCGGGAAGCGGAAACTTCCGGTTTTACAGCTTCTGGAGCTGCAGGATTTACAGTTGGCGAACCTAAAGATTTTACCATAATATTTTTCACCCTTTTGGAAATACCTTTTTATTTCGCTAATATTTTAGGATGAAAAAGTAATTAAATAAAACGTAAAAGATAGTTACGTAATATTAAATATTTTGCGCTGAGTCTTTGTCAAGAACCCAGAGGGCTTTGCGTTCCGGGGCGCCGATGCGGCTGGCGGGGTAGGGAGAGACGATGGCGGCTTCGAGGACTTTGGGAATCATGAGGGATTTCGAGGCGCCGAGGGCGTAGACGGCGGAGCGGGCGCTCTGGTTGATGCAGGGGAAGGTGAGGGTCATCCGCCAAGTGTTTTTTTCAGGGAGGGGGTTCGCGGCTACCAGGCGGTCTTCTATAGCCAGTGCGGGGGTCTGGGGAAAGAGCGAGGCGGTATGCCCGTCTTCGCCCATGCCGAGCATAACGAGGTCGAACAGGTGTTTGTCGAGAACGCGGCGGATGGTGTCTTCATAATCGCGGGCTTTTTTTTCGATCTCTTTTTCGGCTTCCATCCGGAAGATCTGTCCTTTGGGGATTTGGAGTTTTTTGAATCCCGCCTCCATGGCCATTCGGTAGTTGCTGTCGGGGTGGTCGGGAGGGACGGCTCTTTCGTCGCTCCAGAAGAGCCACACTTTCGACCAGTCGAGCTGGATCGAGGAGAGAGCCTGGTAGATCGCTTTCGGCGTAGATCCTCCGGAGAGGGCGACGGCGAAACGGCCCCGCTGCTGAATGGCTCTTTGAGCTGTATGAATCCAGTGCTGAACGGCAAACTCGATCGCCGCTTCCTGAGTTGGGGCGATGAATAGATCCCTGCGGTCGTCCCATGATTGCATTTCGTTCATCAGCATAGTTTGTCCCGATCGAGCTTAATTAATTCTTCGAGCATGCCAAGATAATGGCGGCTGGTTCCTTTCCGGGTGATTTCCTGGACGAGGGACTGGCCGGTGGCGGTTTGCCCTAATACATATTCATAGGGAAGTTCGCATTTTTCCGGTGTGGAAATCTGGATGCCGACGTAGTGGTAGCGGTCGGGGAGGCGCATGAACTGGTAGAGGGTTTCGTCTAAAGTTTTGCATTCGATGGAGATGACGGTTCCGGAGCCGAGTTTGGGCCAGAGGGCTGATTGGATTGCGGCGTCGAGTTTTTTTCCGCCCGCTTCAAACTGGAATTGGAGAGCAGGGGTGGTGTTTTTCAGCTTCCAGCCCAGTCTGCTGGAGAGCCAGGCTAGGAGATAGATCGACTGGACTTTGAGGTGGCAGAAAAATTCGGTTTCTCTTGCGTTGTAGGTGAGCTGCACCGAGGCGAGATTCTGGAGCTGCGAGATTCTTTGCGGGGAGTCGAAAATGGAGGTGACGAGGTCGCGCCATCCTTCGGTTCTCGCCCAGTTGAGGTCGGCCAGTTCGAGGTTGGTCTCTTTTTTGAGGGCGAGGAGTTTTTGGGCGAATGGGAGGAGGCTGTCGGCGCATTCGGAGTCGAAGATGAGGCGGTGGGCTCTCTCGCAGAGGGGTTTGAAGAGCGGGTTCGGGGTGCATGGATCTTCGGTCCAGAGGAGATAGACCGGAAGATCGGGGATGATGTGGGGCAAAATCAGGTAGGGAACCCGTTCGACGTCTGTGCCGGCGACGCCGATGTCGATGTGGTCGCAGGCAATCGCGCTTGCGCTTCCTTTCGGGGCGGCGACGGAGACAGCGGTTTTGAGATAGGAGACGGAGGCGTCCGGATCGTGGGAGATGAACAGGACGCGGCAGGGAAACTTTTCGATCACTTTCTGGACGATGTTCCGCACGTAGTCTGTCCGCGGGGAAGCGCGGTTGTAGACGACGAGGTTGAACAGGCTCGCCCGCATTTTGTTCTCTTTGACAAGCCCTTCCCAGATGCGGAGAAGCTCGCTTTCGATTTTCGAGGGGTCGACGATCTGCTGAATGGTCATAAAATGCGCCAGGCTCTGTGGTCTTTCGCGATCATTTCATCGGCTTTCGCCGGACCCCAGCTTCCCGAGGCGTAGTTGGGGAAGTCTTTGGGGGGATGGGCGGCCCAGTAGTCGAGGATCGGCGTGAGGATTTTCCACGACTGGGCGACTTCGTCGGATCTTGCGAACAGGGTGCTGTCGCCGAGGATGCAGTCCCAGATGAGCCGCTCGTAAGCTTCAGGAGGGCTTTGGCCAAAGTAGGAGCCGTAGCGGAAATCCATTTTAACGGGCTGGATGGGGCTGCTCGGGCCGGGGACTTTGCAGTTGATTTTCATCGCGATCCCTTCGTCGGGCTGGATGCGCATGACAAGGACGTTCGGGTCGTTTTTCTGTCCCTGCTGCTGGAAGAGGACGCCGGGAGCATCTTTGAAGATGATGGCGATTTCGGTGGTTCGCTTGGGCAGCCTTTTTCCGCCGCGGAGGTAGAAGGGAACGCCGGCCCAGCGCCAGTTGTCGATGAAGAAGCGGAGCGCAGCATAGGTTTCGACGTTCGATTTCGGGTTCACGTCTTTTTCTTCGCGGTAGCTGATCACTTCCTGGCCGTTGATGAAACCTTTTCCGTATTGGCCTCGGACGACCGAATTTTCAAAATCTTCTTCGGTTAAGGGGCGGATCGACTGGAGCACTTTGACTTTTTCATCGCGGATGGCTCCGGCGCTGAGGTTGACGGGCGGCTCCATCGCTACGAGGGAGAGGAGCTGCATCATGTGGTTCTGCAGGATGTCGCGCAAAAGGCCTTCTTCCTCAAAGAAGTGGCCTCTCGTCCCGATGCCGATGTCTTCGGCGACGGTGATCTGCACGTGGTCGATATGCTTGTAGTTCCAGAGCGATTCGAAAATCGAATTGGCGAAGCGGAAGACGAGGAGATTCTGGACAGTTTCTTTTCCCAGATAGTGGTCGATCCGGTACGTTTGCGATTCGTCGAGGTTTTTCGAGATCTCTTTCTGGAGTTCGGCAGCCGAGTCGAAGTCGTGGCCGAACGGCTTTTCGATGATGACGCGGGACCACCGGTCGGTCGTTTTCTGGGCGTCGTAGATCAGGCCGTGCTTGCGGAGCTTTTCAATGATGAGCGGAAAGAATTTAGGCTGCACCGAGAGGTAGAAGACGCGGTTGCCGCGCGTGGCGCTGCGGCTGTCGATCTGCGCGAGGAATTTTGCAAGAGCTTCGTATCCGGCGTCGTCGTCGAATTCAGAGCGGTGGTAGTAGATCTTTTCCTGGAACGTCTTCCAAAAGGTTTCGTCGAGAGGTTTTGTGCGGGAATAGGAGCTGATGTCCTGTTTCAGTTCGTCCCGGAAAACCTGGTGGCTTTTATCCCTGCGGGCGAATCCGACGCAGGCGAAATTGGGAGGGAGGAGTCCGTCCCGTCCCAGATTGTAGAGGGCGGGAGCAAGTTTGCGGCCAGTGAGATCTCCCGTCGCGCCGAAAATGACAAGGACGCAGGGGTCGATGTTGCGGGAAAGGCGGCCCGGCTCGATCAGCGGGTTGGACTGGACTGGTTTTTTACTCTGCATACTGGAACATCCTTTCTAGTGAACTGCGCGCTTTTGCCAGCGCGGAGGGGGCGATTTCAATCATTTGGGAGGGAAGGGGATCTTCGAGCGCCTGGGCGATCGAGGAGAGGCTGTTGGAGCGCATGTATTTGCAGAGAGTGCAGCCGCCGACGAGTTTTGCCTCGGGCGCTTCAACGGAAAGCCGGGAGGCGACGCCGCATTCGGTGAGAAGGAGGAAGGGCGTACTGCTTCGCTTCCGGTCGAGGACGTATTGCACCATCTCCGTGGTAGAGCCGACTTGATCTGCTTTCGCAACGACGGAAGGTTTGCACTCGGGGTGCGCCAGAACCACGGCGCCGGGATGGCTTGTTCGGATCAAATCGATTGTCTCGGGTTCGAACTGCTCGTGAACATAGCATGCGCCCGGATATGTTAAAACTTCTTTATCGATCCCTTTTTTCTTCAGCCAGTTTTTTCCATTTTCTCCCATGAGTCTGTCGGGAAGGAAGTAGATTTTGTCGGAGGGGATTTTTTCGAGGATTCGATAGAAATTGGAGGAGGTGACGCATACGTCGCAGGCTGCTTTGACTGCGGCTGTTGTATTGATGTAGCAGAGGAAGGTGTGGCTGGGGTAGCGCTCGCGCAGCCGGTAGACGTCTTCCGCAGTAATGCTGTCGGAAAGGGAGCATCCTCCGTTTGGATTCGGATCGATGACCGTTTTTTCCGGATTGAGGATTTTCGCCGTCTCGGCCATGAAGCGGACGGAAGGAAAGACGATGATTTGTTCCGTTGCAGAGAGAGCTTTTTTGGAAAGACCGTACGAGTCTCCGACGTGGTCTGCGGCTCCGTAGACGATGTCGGGATGGACGTAGGTGTGCGCCAGGATCAACGCATTTTTTTCGGCTTTTAGTCTCTGGATCCGGTTGATGAGAGGCGCAATCTGGAGGCACCGATCGTAAGTGTAGGTGCAGAGAGGGTTGTCTACGGAGACGCTTCTTAACTTCTCAAAGAGCTCTTCTGCAGTGAGAGAGGATGCCTGGGCCGTCATACGTTTTGGTCGAGATAGCTTTGCAAAATCAGAGTTGCAGCAACCTGATCGATTCTCTCACTTCTCGCTTTTCGGTTCAAAGGAATCTCGCGTTCGGCCTGGCGGCTGGAAAGGCGTTCGTCGAGCAGGGTGACGGGAATTTTCAAAGCCTCTTCGATCGCTTTGGCGAATTTTTCGACCGCTTCGGCCATTTCCCCTTTTTTTCCATTCATCAGGAGCGGCAGCCCCATCACCAGCCGCTCCACGTTTTTTTCGCGGATCGCGGCAGCGATGTTCTCAATTGCTTTTTTCCCGCCTTCTACTGTGGTAAGCGGGAGCGCGATTCTTTTTCGTTCGTCCGAGATGGCGATCCCGATCCGTTTCAGGCCGTAGTCAATCGCGGCGATGCGGCCCATTGCTTCGGCTTGCTCGTTAAGGTTAAGGATTGGATGAAATCCCGGAAAAGGGGATGCGGATCGAATGGCCGCGACTTGAACTCGGGGTGGAACTGAACGCCGAGCATCCAGGGATGCGACGGAATCTCGGAAATTTCGCACAGTTCTCCGTTCTCGAGCGTGCCAGAGAAAACCATCCCTTTCTCTTCGAAGGCGGCTTTGTACTGGTTATTGAACTCGTAGCGGTGGCGGTGACGCTCCCAGATCAGGTTTTTCCCGTACGCTTTGTAGGCAAGGGTTCCCTTCTTGACGGAACAGGGGTAGGCGCCGAGGCGCATCGTGCCGCCGAGATTTTCGATTTTCCGCTGTTCGCTCAGCATCGAAATAACCGGGTTGGAGGTATTCGGATTGACCTCGGTCGAATGGGCGTCTTTGAGCCCGAGGACATGGCGGGCGAATTCGACGATCATGATCTGCATGCCGAGGCAGAGCCCGAAATAGGGGATCTGGTTTTCCCGGCAATATTTTGCAGTCAGCACTTTCCCTTCCCAGCCCCGCTCGCCGAATCCGCCCGGGACGAGATAGCCGTCGCAGCCTGCGATCGCTTTTTCGACAGAGCCGTTCTCGACGATCCGGTCCGATTCGAATTTCCGGATCTCAAGGCTCACGCCGGCAGAGATCGCGCCGTGGTGGAGCGCTTCGAAAACGGATTTATAGGCGTCCTGGTGGTCCATGTATTTCCCGACGATCCCGACGACGACTTTCCCTTTCGGGTTGAGCACCGTCTCGAGCATCTTTCTCCAGCCTGCGAGATCGGCTTCTTTCGCCTCGATGCCGAGCATTTTGCAGATCATCGCGTCGAGACCCTGGCGGTGGAGGTCGAGGGGAACCTCATAGATGCTTGCATCGACGTCTTTTTCGTCGATCACGGCTTCCTGCGGGACGTTGCAGAAAAGAGAGATTTTGCCTTTGATTTCAGCCGAAAGAACCTCTTCGCAGCGGCAGAGGATCATGTCGGGGATGATCCCGATTTCGCGGAGCGCCTGCACCGAGTGCTGGGTCGGCTTCGTTTTCACTTCGCCGGCGGCCTTCAGGTAGGGGACGTAGGTGAGGTGGAGGTTGATGCAGTCGCGGGGCCTTTCGTAGCGGAACTGCCGGATCGCTTCCATAAAGGGGAGCGACTCGATGTCGCCTACCGTGCCGCCGATCTCGACGATCACGACCTGGATCTCTTTTTCCTGAGCCGCGCAAGCTAGAATCCGCGCCTTGATCTCGTCAGTTACATGCGGGATCACCTGGACGGTTTTGCCCAGATAGTCGCCCCTGCGCTCTTTCTTGATCACCGTATCATAGATCTGGCCGGAGGTGGCGTTCGAGGCTTTCGAAAGAGGGGAGTGGGTGTAGCGGTAGTAGTGGCCGAGGTCGAGGTCGGTTTCCGCCCCGTCGTCCGTCACATATACTTCCCCATGCTGGAAGGGGTTCATGGTTCCCGGGTCGACGTTCAGGTAGGGATCGAGCTTCAGCATCGCGATTCGGATGCCTCTCGATTCAAGGAGCCTTCCGATGGAGGCTGCGGTCAATCCTTTCCCCAGCGATGAAACGACGCCGCCTGTGACGAAGATGTATTTGATGCTCATATGGGAACCGTTTAAAAATCAAAGGGTCAGATATACCACCTCCCCCCGATAAAATACAAGCTCATCGGCAAGAATAAACTATTGTTTATACAAGAGATTATTTCCCTTGATTGGAAGGGGGGCGGGCAGGTTAAATTTATGCTTCAAAAATAGAAGGAGTCCTCTATGGGAGCAATCAGCGCGCTGGAAGTCTACTCGATCGGGATCGGCCCGTCCAGTTCCCATACGGTAGGCCCCATGCGGGCTGCGCGCCGCTTCCTGGCTGAGATCAAGGAGAGGGAGCTTTTCGAAGAGGTCTCTTCGGTCGTCGTCGAGCTTTACGGCTCGCTGGCCATGACGGGCGAGGGGCACGATACCGATACGGCGGTGCTTCTGGGTCTTCAGGGATATGCTCCCGAAACAGTCGATCCCAACGCCGTGCACCATCTGGTCGCGGCTGTCTATAATACCCGGCAGCTCCCGCTCTTCAACCGCCGCCCGATCCCGTTCCATCCCGACGAAAACATCCTTTTCCTCAAAGGAAAAAGGCTCCCGTACCACTCGAACGCGCTCCGCTTCAAGGCATTCAACGGAAAGGGCAAGCAAATCCACGCCCAGCTTTACTATTCGATCGGGGGCGGGTTTGTCCTGAGCCACTCCGAGGCGACGGGCCCGAAAGAGAAAGAGACGCGCGAAGTTCCGTTTCCCTACAGAACCGCCGAGGAACTCCTGGAGATCTGCAAACGGGAAGACAAGGCAATCTGGGAAGTTGTTCTTGCAAATGAGAAGGCGCTTCATTCCGAAGATCATTTGAGAAGAGGGATTCTGAAAATCTGGGAAGCGATGCAGCAAAGCGTCGCAAGAGGAATCCAGACGTCCGGAGAATTGCCTGGCGGTCTCCGAGTCCAGCGGCGCGCTCCTCAGCTTTACGAGGCTCTCGCCGGGTCTGAAGACCGGTTTGGAGAAGATCCCACGCTCGTCATGGAATGGGTCAGCCTCTTCGCGCTCGCAGTGAACGAAGAAAACGCAGCCGGCGGCCGGGTTGTTACGGCCCCGACCAACGGGTCGGCGGGCGTCGTTCCTGCGGTGCTTCACTACTGTCAGAAATTCCTCCCCGGATTCGATTTCGAAGACCTCATGGTCTTTTTCCTCACCACGACGGCGATCGCCATTCTTTATAAGGAAGGCGCTTCGATTTCTGCGGCCGAGATGGGCTGTCAGGGAGAGATCGGCGTATCGGCCTCGATGGCTGCGGCCGGCCTTGCAGCGGTTTTGGGAGGGACGAACCAGCAGATCGAAAATGCGGCTGAAATCGCGATGGAGCACCATTTGGGCCTTACCTGCGATCCGCCAGGCGGTCTGGTGCAGATCCCGTGCATCGAGCGCAACACGATGGGAGCCATCAAAGCGATCAGCGCTGCCCGCCTCGCTCTGCGCGGAAACGGCGAGCACCGCGTTTCACTCGACGCAGTGATCCGGACGATGAAAGAGACCGGCGAGAACATGAAGTCGATTTATAAAGAGACTTCCGAGGGAGGGCTGGCTCTCCAGATCTCCGTCGCCTCCGCCGCCTGCTGATTTTTTTTCAAAATAATCAATCGTTTCTTTTACCCTGAATCCTTTTAAAGGCAAGGATTCTATGGACAGCTCTGACATCAGCCCGCTCCAAAAAAAACGGCTCGCATACACACCGCGCATTCCCGAATCGCTGAAAGATCTGAACCATCTGGTTTTCGAAGAGGCTCCCTCTGGAAGAAAACCGCAGGAGGAGCTGCGCAAACTCTTCCCCCGCACAATCGATCAAAGCGCCTACAGGCTCAAAAAGGGAAGTGCGAAGGGAAGAGCTATGAAAGTCGGCGTCGTCTTTTCAGGCGGCCAGGCGGCGGGCGGACATAATGTGATTGCCGGGCTTTTCGATGCGCTCAAAGAGATCGATCCCGGTTCTGAACTGGTCGGTTTTCAGGGCGGGCCTTCGGGAATCGTGGAGAACGCGGCGCGCACGCTGGGCAAGCGGGAAATCGACGCGGTCCGCAACCAGGGCGGCTTCGATTTGATCGGGTCGGGGCGGACGAAAATTGAAACGGCGGAGCAGTTGGCCTCTTCTCTGGAGGCGTGCAGGAGCCTCGACGCTCTCGTCGTCATCGGCGGCGACGATTCGAACACCAACGCCGCGATTTTAGCCGAGTATTTTCTCGAGAAGGGCTGTAAGGCGAAAGTGATCGGCGTTCCCAAAACCATCGACGGCGATTTGAGAAGCGAAGAGATCGAAATTTCGTTCGGCTTCGATTCGGCGTGCAAAACCTATGCGGAGTTGATCGGGAACATCGCCCGCGACGCGCTTTCAGCGAAGAAATACTATCATTTCATCAAACTGATGGGCAGATCCGCTTCCCACATCGCTCTGGAGTGCGCATTGGCTGCGCGTCCGAACCTGGCGCTGATCGGGGAGGAGGGAAAGGGGCTTTATCAAATCGTCGGCGAAATTGCCGATCTGGTTTGCAGAAGAAAAGAAGCCGGAAAAGAGTATGGCGTTGTTTTGATCCCTGAAGGGCTGATCGAATTTATGCCCGAAATCAGGAGTTTGATCGGAGAACTCAATGCGCAGAAACTGTCGGAAAAGGGGAAAGCGCTTTTCTCCGAGCTTCCTGAAGCGGTGCAGAAGCAGCTGACTTTAGAGAAAGATCCGCACGGAAACGTCCAGGTATCCCAAATCCAGACGGAAGTGTTGCTCATGGAGTTTGTCAGAAGAGAGCTCAAAAAGAGGAACTTTAAGGGAAAGTTTTCGGCGCAGGAACATTTTCTCGGTTACGAGGGGAGGGCCTGCATGCCTTCGAATTTCGACGCGAACTATTGCTACGCTTTAGGAAGGCTCGCCGCTGTCATTGCCAGAGACGGGCTGACTGGAATGATCTGCTCTGCGCAGAATTTGAAACAGGCGGCGGAAGAGTGGGAGATGAAAGCGGTTCCGATCGTGCAGCTGATGCATTTCGAGGTGCGCAAAGGGAAAGAAAAACCGGTCATCCGCAAAGCGCTGGTGGACATCAATCAAGAACCTTTTGTATATTTCTCGCGCTTTAGAAAAAATTGGGAAATCGAAGATTGTTATCGCTACCCTGGGCCGATCCAGTTCTTCGGCGACCGGGAGCTGACCGATTCGGTTCCCCTCATACTCAAGGTCTAACTTATGGCCGCCGCACTCCTTCCTCCCGCCCATCGTCCTCAGGCTCCAGAGGCGTACTTTGCAGAAAAAAAAATGGAGCTTTTGACCCCGAAGCAGAAAGAGATCGCGAAAGCGATTGGCCAGCTGGCGGTCCGAATTCTTTGGGTTTTCTCTGTGGTCTGGATGGCGGGCGCAGTTCTCCCTCTGGCTTTCCATGCCGTATTGATTCCCGCGATGGCGGCCGGGGCTGCATGCCTGGCCGCCTTTTTGTTCCAGTATGACGCCTCCGCATTCAAACAGCCGATCGTTTCTCTGCCGCCCATGCTGAGGCAGCTCATCGAGAAGCCGATCCAGTTCCAGGCTCCCGCCGCGCCTCCTCTCGCGCCGGCTGCGCCGAGAGGACTTTTCCGCCAGGGCCAGAACTGCTCGATCAATTCGATCGTTCAGTTCATCGAATCATGCCCCCGCCTCGCCCAGTGGTTCCGCATTCCGCCGCCGCAGGATCTGGAACCCTTCATCCACTACATCGGACAGTATGAGCCGCGCCCCGAGGTGATCCTCGCTTTCCGCGCGTTTCTCCCTGCGATGGCCCAGCCTCTCCCGATCCCGCAGGCATTCGCCCAGTTTCTCGATGGCTATGCCCCGGCGGCCGATTACCGGAACGAGTTTGTCGATTTCCGGAACACCTATACAGATCTTCTTCTGCTCCAACCGTATTTCAGCCAGTTCCTGGCCGCTTACGACGAAGCGCGGGCGAACAACCGTCCGGTCGTGAACGCCAATTCGCAAAACATCCGGATTCTTTTAAGCCGCATTTCAGCTCTGATCGATCCTTCTTCCGGCGTTCAGCTCGACGCTGCGGAAGTGTTGGCTCTGATCATGGGAGCTCTTCCGAAAGGGGAGCGGATCCGGATCCAGAAATCAACCCATTATAACGTCCATGGGCAGCCCCCGATTGCCGACCACCCTGAAGGAATCACGAGGAAAGAGGAATATTTGGCTGTTTTGCCTCTGGAGATAGATTCCAATCAACCGCGGCCTGACCTGCTCAACCTCGTCAATCACTTCTGCGATGAGGACCTGCACATTCCGAACCCAAATGATTGGATCACTCAAAGGGATGTATTCAATCAGGACCGGAAGTACCAGCCGATCCATCGCCATTTTGAATTTGTGGAGCCGCCGCCCTTTTTGATGATCCAGCTCAAGCGGTTTAAGGAAGTTCCTCCTCCAAAAAGCTGGCTGACCCGCGTACTTCCCGCTTGGTGGCCTGGAATGCAGTGGCGCTATCAGAAGATCTCCAACCCGGTTCGCGTACCCGACCGATTCACGTTAGGAACGCAGAACGGCGTGCAGATCTACCGGCTCGCCTCTGTCGACGTCCATGTCGGAGGCAGCCCGAACAGCGGCCATTATATTACGTACAAATCTCAGGTTGTAGATGGACAGACGGTCTATTATTGCCTAGACGATTCGCGGGTTACTCAGGTTCCTCGAGAGGCATGGGTGCGGGCTGTGGAAACGAGCTATCTGCTTCATTTTCTTCCTGAGCCGGCGTAACGAGATCGATCTTCTGCCACGCTCCCCGCTTGAAGCGGATCCAATAGACCAGGAAAAAAAGAGCGCTGTAAAGAGTTGTCAGCCCCCACGCATACTCCACTGGCAGGGAGTGGCGCACCACGATGAAATAGACGGGGGCCAGCAGGAACACCCAAACAGACGAAGATCCGACAATCAAAAGAAACAGCGTATCGCCCGCCGCTACCAGAAGGCCTGAAAAGACCCATCGCAGCCCGTCGAAGAACATATAGATGAATGTAAAAATCATGCAGACGCGCAGCGATTCCATCAGCGCCGCGTCGAACGTCTCGGAGCGGAAATGCTCGAAGAAGAGGACGCGCACCGTGTCCATCGGGTCGACGACCAGAAAGAGCGAAGTGCCCAGGGAGAAAAAGAGAAGGAGGAATACCCCCGAGCGGAGCACTTTATTTACGTAGCGATGCTGTCTGGCGCCGATCAGGTTGCCCGCCACCGCAGCCGCGCCCCGGCTCAACCCCTCGCAGAAAAACGAGAGGAGAATCGCAAAACTCTGGCAGATGCTTGAAATCGTGATGTGTTTCTCGCTGAGAGCTGTCATCATCCAGAAGAAGACTGTCCACCCCAGGACTTCCAGCGCGCAGAAGATGCCTTGCGGCACTCCGATTTTCCAGCACTTTTTCATCTCCGCCCAATCGAGCCGCCAATTCCCTGTTCCAAAGGCCTCGCGGTTTTCCTTTTTCAAAAAGAGATAGAGGAGAACGGCTGATTCGAACATATAGCCGAAGCAGGTGGCGATAGCGGCCCCCTGGATCCCCATCTCGGGAACCCAGCCCGGAACGCCGAAGATCAAAATCCTGTCCATCAGGATGTTGATCATATTCGCTACAATCGCCAGTCCGATCATCATTTTCGTTTTGCCCCTTCCAATGAAGAATCCGGCCAGGGCGGTCAAAAGAGCGTAGGCGGGGCTGAAGATCACCAGCCAGCGGAAATAGACGATCTGGAGTTCTGCGTGCCGATCTCCGGAGAAAATCAAGGGGCCGCCCCAAATCGCAAGCGGGATGAACACGGCGAACGAAGCCAGGGAAAGCCAGATCATCTGCCACACCGGAGTGCCGAGCCGATGGAATTGTTTCGCTCCATTATATTGGGCGACAAAAACTTCGGACATGGCCGTGATCATTCCGATTCCTGCCATGAAGGCCCACGCGAGCGTCCCCGCATTGACGCTGGCGTTCAGCGCGTCAAGCGAGTAGCGCGCAAGGAAGATCCTGTCCGTGAAGATCATGAACAGAAGCGCGAGCGTGGAGATCATCAGGGGAAGCGAAATCGACCAAAGTTCCCTGACGCTCCCTGCCGGATACCGGGTGAGGGCGGAGTTTTTCATAAAAATGTACTTCTGGGATTAAAGTCGATCATAGCAGATCAGCTTTTAAAAATCCCCTGGCTATAAATAATTAATTTAAGTTTCTCTGTATGAACATTCTCATTGAAACTGTTGTCGATAATTAAAAAAACATTATGTTTTGGAATGAGAATCAGATGAAAAGAAAACGGTATGTCAACCCTCACCTGCGCAATCCGCGGCGCGGCTTCCGCGATCTATTTCTTTGGAAAACAGGCTTTTACAAAGACGCCGTTCCGAGGACGCCTCCTCCTGCCGATTTCGCCTATCCCGCCCAGATCAAGCCGTACGACCGGACCCAGCCTTCGGCTCTTTGGATCGGGCATAGCACCTTCCTGATTGAAATCGACGGCCTCTTCATCCTCACCGATCCTGTTTGGGAATCCTACTGCTCGCCCGTCCCGTTCTCCCGCCTCAAGCGGCTCATCGACCCGGCCATCCCTCTGGCCGATCTTCCTCCGATCGATATCGTCCTCATCAGCCACAACCACTACGACCATCTCGACCATAAAACGGTCGCTGCGCTCCAGAGGTTCCACCCCCAGATCGAGTGGATTGTGCCGGAAGGGCTTTCCCGCTGGTTCAAAAGAAGGGGAATCGCCCAGGTCACCGAACTGGAGCGCTGGAAATCGTTCCGGACGCCCCGCTGCCAGATCACCGCCGTGCCGAGCCAGCATTTTTCCGGAAGGACGCTTTGGGATTTCAACAAAACCCACTGGAACGGATACGTCCTCGAAACAAAACGTCCGGAGAAAAGGCTATATTTTGTCGGAGACACGGGTTATAATCCCTTCGAATTCAAATCGATCGGAGACCGCTGGCCCTATATGGACTTAAGCCTGATTCCTATTGGCACCTATTCTCCTGAAGTCTTTATGAAGCCGGTCCATATCGGGCCTGAAGAGGCTGTCCTGATTCACAAAGAGGTTAAGTCGCGCTTCAGTCTGGGAATGCATTGGAACACTTTCCGCCTTTCCGACGAGCCGATGGACCGCCCTCCCTACGATCTCTATCTCTCCATGAAACGGGAAAAAGTTCCCTGCGAGACGTTCCTTCCGGGCGAAATCGGAACCTATGTCAATTGGTAAAGTGCGTCTCCTTTTCTCTCTCGCCTCTCTCTTTTCCAATCCCTACCGCGCCTGCCGGAAATTTTTGCAGAAACGGGGCGAAAAAGAGATCTACGGCTATGGAGAGACTCCTTTTGCGGCTCTCGAGACGATCGCTGAAAAATGCCGCCTCTCGCCTGTAGACCATTGGCTGGATCTCGGAGCGGGGAGGGGAGCGGGGTGTTTTTGGATGGCCCTCTCTACCGGCTGCAGGGCAACTGGCGTCGAATGGGTTCCCTCCTTCGTCCGCCTCGCCCGCCTCATTGCATTCCTCTCTGGATCCGACCGCGTTTCATTCGAATGCAAAGAGATGGTGGAGGCCGATTTCTCCCAGGCGACCGCTGTGTATCTCTATGGCACCTGCCTTCCGGATGAGAAGGTGGCCCGCCTCGCTGAAAAAATGAAACAGCTCCCCCCCGGCGCCCGCGTCGTTTCGGTCAGCGAGCCCTTGAACGCCCCCCATCTCCCCTTGGTCGAATCGTTTCCTCTTACCTATCCTTGGGGCGAGACAGAAGGCTATCTTCACATAAAGAAGTAAATAATTTGTTATAATTGTTTTAATTAACGTTTATCTTTATTCTGTTTTAAAACAAAAATAGGTTTCCATGTCTTTAGTATCTTATGCCCGTTCCGGTTTATCGTTTGTCTATTCGCTCCTCTTTTCCCAGCGGAATGCAGAGGCGCCGATGGATGATGAATATATCCTGATCGATCCGAGCGGCTCGGAGGAGCTTTTGGTCGCAAGGAACGTGTTGGAAATCCTGAATCGGGCGACGCGCCCCTATGCCGAGCGAATCCCGGTTCCGTTGGCCGATCATACCATCGTTGCCGTGCCGAAGACATGGACGACGGACGTGGCCAGAAGCGAAAATGTGACCTGGGGATTGGGCGATGAAGATATCAAAGAATCGCTGTCTGAAGAAGCGGCCCAGCGCAGCGTTGTTCGGAGAGTCCATGTGATTTCAGCCAAAGATCTGAAGCGGACCGAAACGCTTCTGCAGGCGTGGAGCTACCGCGCCAAGGCGGACCTGATGAATCAGATTATGGCCGACTTCCAAACGAAGTATGGGATGAGCCCCGTTTTCAACCGGGGGACTGAAGCTGCATCGATCCGCCTGCTCAACTCGGAAACCGTCGAGTGCCGCGTCCAGGGCCGTATTAAAAACGCCACGAAAGAGACAGACGAGGGGTTCGATGTAGTCGACGGCCTGAACATCTCCTACACAGCTCGCGTGGTCTATACGTTCGGCGCCGATGAAAGCGCAGTCTATAAGATCAATTTTGAATAGATCGCCAAATCGATTTGGCGTAGACTGTTTCCCATGCTGAAATACTGTGAATCGATTCATCAGACGAAGCGGTGGAAAACCCGCGAAATCAAAGTAGGCGGCGTCGGCGTCGGCGGATCCAACCCGATCCGAATCCAGTCGATGACCACCTCCAACACCCGCGACGTCGAAGCGACGGTCGGGCAGATCATTCGCCTCGCGGACGCAGGCTGCGAAATCGCCCGCGTCACTGTGCAGGGGAAAAAAGAGGCTGAAGCCTGCGAGGGGATCAAAAACGGGCTTTTGAAAAAAGGCTATTCGATCCCGCTTGTCGCCGATATTCACTTCTATCCGCCCGCCGCGATGCTCGTCGCCGAATTCGCCGACAAGGTGCGGATCAATCCGGGCAATTTCGTCGACAAGAGAGCCTCATTCAAGGTGATCGAATATGACGACGCAGCCTATGCGCGGGAACTCGAGAAGATCGAAGAGGCGTTCGCTCCGCTGGTTGAAAAATGCAGGCGGCTTAAAAAAGCGATGCGGATCGGCACGAACCACGGTTCTCTCTCCGACCGGATCATGAACCGCTACGGCGATTCGCCCCGCGGAATGGTCGAGTCGGCGTTTGAATTCGCCCGCGTTTGCCGCAAATACGATTTCCATGAATTTTGCTTCTCCATGAAGGCGAGCAATCCCGTCGTCATGATGCAGGCTTACCGCCTGCTCGTCGCCGAAATGATGAAAGAAGGGTGGAACTATCCCCTCCACCTTGGCGTGACCGAGGCTGGTGAAGGGGAAGACGGCCGGGTGAAATCGGCGATGGGCACCGGCGCTCTTCTGCTCGACGGAATCGGCGACACCATCCGCGTCTCGCTTACGGAAGATCCGTGGGCCGAAATCGATCCATGCCGCCGCCTCGTCCGCTGCTTTGAAGAACACGAGGAAAAAGGGATCGCTCCTTTCGCAGAAAAACGGGATATTTCCCAGCTCTCAAAACGGAAAACCGCCCTTCCTCCGTTTTTCCACAGGGACGGAACTGCCCTCCTTAAAATCGAGACTGCGGATCTCCTGAAACCTTCCTTCTACGATGAGATCGGCTGCAAAGCGCAGCTTGGACGCCCCGAGAAGGGAATCGACACGCCCGATCTGCTCTGGCTCGACGCGATTCCGCAAGACGCTCCCTCCCGCCAAATCCTCTCTCGCCTGATAGATGCGGGGATCGGCATTCTTTCTCCCGAAACTTTTCCGGGAGCCATCCGACTGGCCCGCCTTTCCGAGGCAGCGGCTGGCGACGCGATCCTGCTCCATTCCGAAGAGAGTTTCGAACAGATCGAGAAACTTAATCCCTCTTTTATCGTCTTTCAGCCGAACCGCTCTCCGATCCACGAGACGAGGAAGCTTGCCGACCGGCTTCAAAGCAGTCCGATTCCTCTGATTCTTGCGTATTCTTATGACTGTTCTCAAGAAGACCTTCCGATCTTCGCGGGATCGGAATACGGAACTGTTTTATGCGACAATCTTGCGGAGGGAGTCTGCCTTCTCGGAAACGCGCCTCTTGAGACGCGCCGGCGCCTTTCTTTCAGCTTTTTGCAGTGCGCCCGGATGCGCACGACGAAAACCGATTTCATTTCGTGCCCCGGCTGCGGGAGAACGCTCTTCGATCTGCAGGAAGTGTCAAGGCGCATCCGCGAAAATACAGCCCATCTTCCCGGCGTGAAAATCGCCATCATGGGATGCATCGTGAACGGCCCAGGCGAAATGGCCGACGCCGATTTCGGCTACGTCGGCTCCAAACCCGGAATGATCGACCTCTACGTCGGCAAAACCTGCGTTGAGAAAGATATCGCATTTGCCGAGGCAGACCGTAAATTAATAGATTTAATTAAGTCTCACGGCAAGTGGGTTGAAAGAAACTGTACTAGTTAAATTATAAAACTAGATCGGGTATAATTAGTGCTAAATTATGCCCGAAACACTCAATATCAGCCGTTTTTTTAGCGACCGGATGGTCATCCGCGATGGAAAAGCCTCTATCGACCGGTCGAATCGATTTTTTAGTTGGCTTTTTTCGCCCCGCGCCTATGCCGAAGAAAACCGGCGCACCATCAGATGCTTTAAAAAATATTTAGTAGACACTCTTGGAGCCGAGAGGCTCACCCGCATTTGCACCCGCTATGGGATCCATTTTGAGAACCTCGAAAAATCGGGCGGGGCTTTCCTTTCCCGCCACGCGGCGATGATCTCGATCGGCGTCCAGGACGTCTCGGCGGACGACATCAACGAGCTCATCGAAAAAGCAAAACAGGATCCCTCCAAGTGGCCTGCCTGGATCGACAGGCAATGGCGCGAGCCGCTTTCGCAAGCCGGAACATTCACCGACCTCGAACCCTCTGTCTTCAATTCTGTCCGCAGGGCGCTGGCCAGCCCGTTCGATTGGCGCGTCGAGAGAATTGCCGGAAGAATTACCGGGCGCTGCGTCGAACGGGTAGGAAGGCTGGTTCATGACCCGTTCCAGGCTGACCGGGAACGGCTGCAGCTCGTCGAGAATCATACCCGCCACGACTTTGCCGTTTTCATGCACAACATGGCGGTCAACGTCGTAAAGCGGGAAATGGACGTAGGCACGATTCTTCCCGCTCCGCCGCATCCCTCCGGCTCGCCTCAATTTTATTATGTCGCGGCTAAAGTCGTAACAGGGGAGGGGATGGTGAGCTATGTCCTGCTGCCCGCTACGCAAAATACAAACCTTGAACCGGTCCGCCTCTACCGCGGCTCCGCCTTCCGCAGCGGCGAGGTCGACGCCCTTTCCACGCTAATCACCGACCTTGAGGAAAACCTGGGCGAGTCGAGCTTTATTTCAGGCGACGCCTACCAGCCGATTCTCGACCGTCTGTTCAACATCCCGATCGTGGCCGGACACAGCCTCGGCTCGACGCAGGCGCAGTTCGCCGTCGCGCGCGACAGGCATAACCGGATCCGGCATGCCTATCTTTTCAACGGACCGGGCGTTTCCAGAGACGAAATCGAAGCGTTCAACCGGAGAGTTCAAAAGAGCCGATCGGAAGTCCGCCTCACGATCCGCGACTCGACCCAGGACAAGCTGAGCAAGCTCGGGCAATATCATCTGGGCTACCAGGCTCCCCGAAACAAAGTCGCCATCGACTACATCAAATACCATGCCCCCTCCGTCCCCGTGCCCGGAGCCAACCCCCACGTCATGGTCTATCCCCACGAGCGAACAGTTCTTTACGGGATCGCTGGAACTTCAGGCCATGAGCTCGACGAAGAATTCGACCACACCCACCAATCTGCTATCGAACCGATCCGCGCTTCTCTTGGACCTGCGCTTGCATGGCTCCTCAGAAAAGTCCAAACGGCCAAGCGGTTCCTCTTCTCGTCGCGCGCCCACGAGTCGCGGGGCCTCTACCTGGCCCTTGTCAATAAAGGCTCCTGGTGCCGTCTCCACATCCCCCCTTCCGAAACCTCCTCCTTCCTCGAAGCCCTCTCCCACCACCAATAATCCAGCAATCTGAAAAAAGATTCAGGATTTAGACGACGGGGTTTCGCTCCCGCTGCACCCCCGCGTCCCCCGAGGCTGTTTCTGCCTTTGAGCACCGGTCGCGCAAGATAACACCGCCGCTCTACTCCGTGCGCGGCAGATGCGCTCCCTATCCCTCCTCGCTCCTCGTCGAACTAGAGTTCGCCTCCGTCGCTCATACGGAGGGATTGCTCTGCGCCATAAACAGCCGCCGGCTGCTCCCAGGTTCCCGCTTCGCGGGATCCTCCCGGGAGCAGTTTCCGCGCTACTGCGTGCGCGGCTTATCTAAGATTTTTTTATCCTGTAGATCCTGCCATCCTGCTATTTTTTTCTTTCCTGCGCGTTTCGCGGCTCTGTGGAATTGGAGGGGGGTGTCTGGTCGTCGCTTCTACCTAATTGCGCGCGGTGCTATACTCGGTCGAAAAATGAACTGAATATTAGACTATGAAGCCGAAATACGACCCCCGTGCCATCGAGAAAAAATGGCAGAAGATCTGGAAAGAGAAAAAGACATTCAAGTCGGTTGTAGACCCGAAAAAACCGAAATATTATGTCCTCGACATGTTCCCCTATCCATCGGGCGCGGGCCTTCATGTCGGCCACGTGACGGGATATACGGGAACCGACATCATCTCCCGTTTCAAGCGCCAGAAAGGGTTCAACGTCCTCCATCCGATGGGATGGGACAGCTTCGGGCTGCCCGCCGAGCAGTTTGCGATCCGCACAGGGACGCATCCCGCCATCACGACTAAAACCAATATCGATACGTATCGGAGACAGCTCGAGTCGCTCGGCTTCAGCTACGACTGGGACCGCGAAATCGCCACCAGCGACGCAACCTACTACAAATGGACGCAGTGGATTTTCACCAAACTCTTTGAGAAAGGGCTTGCGTATGAGGCGGAGATCAACGTCAATTTCTGCCCCGCCCTCGGCACCGTGCTCGCCAACGAGGAAGTGGAGAATGGAAGAGCCAAAGAAGGGGGCTATCCGGTAGAGCGGAGGCCTCTCAAGCAGTGGGTCCTGAAGATCACTGCCTATGCCGACCGGCTCCTCGCCGATCTCGATCTGCTCGACTGGCCCGACCATTTGAAAAAACTCCAGTCGAACTGGATCGGACGCAGCGAGGGCGCCGCGATCTCGTTCGTCGAAGAGTGCACCCATGAGCCGATCGTCATCTTCACCACTTGTCCCGACACCCTTTTCGGCGTCTCGTATCTTGTGCTCGCTCCAGAACATCCTCTCGTCGACCGGATCGTCACGCTGGATCAAAAAGAAGAAGTGGA
>CAYPZU010000004.1:0-1276 GCA_964415395.1 uncultured bacterium | reverse complement strand
GCGACAGCCAAGAAAAACGACATGGAGCGAACCGATCTCGCCGTAGGGAAAACAGGCGTTTGGACGGGAACCTACGCGCTTCATCCGATCACAGGAAAAAAAGTTCCGATCTGGATCGCCGATTACGTTCTGATGGGCTACGGCACAGGCGCCGTGATGGGCGTGCCTGCGCACGATGAGCGCGATTTCGAATTTGCGAATGTCTATAAGCTCCCGATCCTCCCTGTATACGATCCCGACCTCTTGCTCCTCGATCCCGAAAACATCGTTTCGCCTGGCGAAGTGCGGGAAGGGGTGCTTCAGGGAAAGATGTGCTGGACGAAAGACGGAACGATGATCAACAGCTCGATCGAGGGCTTCTCGATGAACGGGCTCAGGATGGACGCCGCGAAAGAGCGGGCCATCGATTGGCTCGAAAAGAATTCGAAAGGAAAACGGACGGTTCAGTACAAGCTCCGCGACTGGCTCTTTTCGCGCCAGAGGTACTGGGGCGAGCCGATCCCTATCCTCCATTTTCCCGATGGTTCCATGCGCGCGCTCGAATTGGACGAACTTCCTCTGACGCCGCCTGCATTGGACGATTATAAACCGGCAGGAAGCGGGCAAAGCCCACTGGCCAAAGTGAGAAGCTGGGTCGAGATCACCGATCCGAAAACGGGGAAGAAAGCGCTCCGCGAAACGAATACAATGCCTCAGTGGGCCGGATCGTGCTGGTACTACCTCCGCTTCTGCGACCCGCACAACGAAAAGCAGGCGTGGAGCCGCGAGGCCGAAAAATACTGGATGCCGGTCGATCTCTACGTCGGCGGCGTCGAGCACGCAGTGCTCCATCTCCTCTATTCCCGCTTCTGGCACAAAGTGCTCTATGATTGCGGCCTTGTCCACACCGCCGAGCCGTTCATGACGCTCCGCAACCAGGGGCTTCTCACCTCCCGCTCGTTCAAGATGGAGCAGGGAGGGTATCTCCATCCTGATGAAACGGTGGAGAAAGAGGGGAGGTTCTACTCTCGCAAGACAGGCGAAGAGCTGATCGTCCAGATGGAAAAGATGTCCAAATCGAAGCTCAACGGAGTTTCTCCCGACGAGATCATCGAAGAGTTCGGCGCCGACGCGCTCCGGCTTTACGAGATGTTCATGGGTCCTTTCGAAAGAGAGAAAGTGTGGAACACCGACGCCGTCAATGGCTGCAAACGGTTCCTCAACCGCTTTTTCGACATGGTTTATTCCGATAAAGTGACTGTCGAAGAGAGTGAAGAGGCTCTGAAACTGGCGCACC
>CAYPZU010000003.1:3158-69926 GCA_964415395.1 uncultured bacterium | reverse complement strand
TTCAGATCTCAAGGGATTCCCTGTGGCCATTTCAAGCTCAGGAGTAGGGCAGAACCATTTTAGAAACAGGACGCCAGTCGGTCTGTTTATCGGCTGCTCGCTTTCGACAGGAAAATACTTTATGCTCAATGTCGAAGGACGTCTGATCGATGAGGAAGCCGTCACCATCTCGGGCGACATCAGATTCTGATCGCTGCTTTCCAACAAGAGTTGTAGTAAGCAGGGAATCGTATTCCCTGCTTTTTCTTTTTATCATGAAATTGCTCTTCTGCCTGCTTGCTCTTCCGCTGTTCTCGGCCCCTGTGGGCAATCCCGCAAACCCTGTTCTCCTGGACGAAGGATTTTGGATCCCTGACACCTTTTGGTCGAATGTCCAGGCTGGAGCCACGCAAGATTTTCTGATCCAAAAAAAACTGATGCCTGCAAAAAAATTTTCCCATCTTCCTCTTTCTAAGATCAAGATGGAGGGAAATTCCCAGATTGCAAATCTTGTTTGGTGCATACGGGAGAAACTCAACATACAGATGAATCTGGGGTCGGCCCGTTTTAAATGGCGGTGGAACGATCAGCGCCAGTCGATTAGAGGCTCAGGATCGGGTTTTTTTCTGGGCGGCGATATCAAGCTTGTGCTGCTCGAAGCCCAAGATACCGTATTTGCCGCCGATGGACAGGCGGGGATCTGGAAAGACTCTGGAGCTGAATATTCCTACTGGCAGGGTGCGTTTGCCCTGTCGCATAAGTTCCGATTTCTCGCGCCCTATGCAGGCTGGACGTTCAACGGCACGAATTTCAAGGCGGAGCAAATCAGTTTTCGGGCGCTGATTCTCTCAGGACCTTTTGCGGGCTGCACGATTTCCAATGGCTCCCGCTTTTTTTTAAGCGCCGAATACCGGGGCTGGTTTGAGCAGGGCGCATCTGTGTCGGCGCAGGTGAGATTCTGACTTCCCTTTAAAAGAGATCTTCCCTATATTCTTTCATTCGTTTAGTAGGCATGTAATGTTCAAGTTCCTTCGCTTCCTTTTCGCTGCGCCTCTTTTCAGTTTGCCTCTTCTTGCACAGCAGGCGGAACCTCCTGTTGCTTCCCAAGGGACGATTGCGCAAACAGCAGACGTTCAATTCGACCAGAAAAGCGATAATGAAAGCAAAGACATGGATGCTTTGCGCCGCTGGCTGAGAGACAAGCGGCTGGTTTCTGTAAAAGAAATCGGCGGCGATTTATCTCTGAGCGGCGAAGTCCGGACCGAGTTTCAGGTCGGGAATGAGAGAAGGAACGGAATCCAGCAGTATAACGATCCGGAACTCGCTCCGAATTATCCGAAAGCGAAGCCGATGTATGCCTGGGACGTCGAATTCAATCTGATGATCGACTATCGCACAGACAGAACCTGGGCCGCTGTGAAAATTGAATTCGACAACGATATGGGGCTGCGCAGCGGAACCGTAGACCATATCAAACTCGAAAAGGCTTATCTCGGGGGCCGGATGGTCGCCGGCGACACTTTCACCTTCGACGGCGAGATCGGCAGGAGATACCTTTTTAACGTATTTGAGTCGAAGATCGAGTTTTCCTCGATTTACGACGGGCTTTTGCTGCGCTTCAACAAAGCTTTCGAGAGCATTGGGGATTATTACTACAATCTCGGCGCCTTCCTCGTTAACGATATGACAAACCACTATGGCTTTGTCCAGGAAATGGGCGCTCTGAAGATCGGAAGCTCTCCGATGAATGCTAAGTATTCTCTGATCGATTGGTACAGGCCAGGTGGAGAATATGAGCAGGGGCAGACGGCTGAGGAAACGGCTTTGACCGAACTCCGTTTCAAATATTTAGTTTCCCAGGTTCTTATTTACTATCAAGCTTACCCTCAGTGGCTTGGGAAGCGGTTGTTGAAAATCTACGGGGCGGGTCTTACGAACCACCTGGCCCACGGCGTTGAACAGACGGGCGGCAAAAAACAAAACTGGGGCTGGTACGCGGGATTCTCAATAGGCGTCGCCAGAAAAGCCGGCGACTGGGCGATCGATGCGAACTACCAGTGGGTTCAGGCTCAAACGGTTCCTGATTACGATGTGCTTGGGATCGGAAGGGGCAACGCCGCGAAAGTGGGCCTCTACACGAATAATGTGAACGGAAGCGGCGGTCCGACGACTCAGGCTACCGCAACTGGAGCGTGCAATTATAAGGGTTTTGAGTTGGAAGGTCTTTACGCGCTCACCAACAACCTGGTTATTCAGCAAACGTTCAAATATTCCGATACGCTGAACAAGAGTATCGGTCCCGACATCCACTTCAAACAATATGAACTCGAATTTATCTACGCTTTCTAAAGCGGCTCTTTTTCTCATTTCCGTTGCAGGTTTTTCCCAGAATTCAGATTGGTTAGAGTCAGCCAAGCTTCATTTATTCGATCAGGGTCCTGCTGTCCAATCAAAAGGAGCTGTAGATGCCCGATTTCAGATAGCGCGGGCTGAATTTGAGAAACGATGGGATCGATTCCGGGCTGGAAAAATTTTCCGCGCTTGGTCGCCGCATAGGCCGCAGCAGGAAATCGAAGCAGAGTTTCTGCGGATTTTTGAAGACCGTACGCTCGCCTGGTATGTGAGTTTGAAAGATCCTGTCCGCGAGGTGCATCCAGACTTTGCAATCGCTGAAGAATTGATTGTAGGCGACCATGTCCGGGTCCCTAATTGCGTCGCTTTCGATTACAACAAGAGCTGCGACTATTACAATTCGAGCAATATCAACATCGAAGGGCTTCGGTTTCTTGCGATGGAAGGAACGCGCTCGAAAGACGAGGCTGGATTCTTTCGGCTGCTCCTCAATTCTCATGCAAGCCGCCTTGTCCGATTGACTCCTAGCTACGATGGAGCGCAAAAGAAGTGTCATCCCTATTGGGAGGGGAGAATGGCTCCGGTTTCTGGGCAGGATGAATGGATTCTCTCTGTTCCTCGTAGGGATAGTTATTCAGTGGATCTCCCCTATTACGTTTGCGAAGACTGGGTCGATAATCACGGAACCCATCCGGAGCTTCTTTATCAATTGGTTCAGAAGGTTCGGGCAGGCTATAGCCCTGAAAAAGATCTGATCGCTGTCCATTGCAGCGCAGGCGTCGGCCGAACAGGGACCTTTATTGCCGCTTTCACACTCATCCAGATGGCGGAAGAGCAGCTGAATGCGGGGAAAAAACTGGAGGAGATTCAACTGAGCGTTGATGAAATCGTCAGCCAGCTTTCCCTGCAGCGTTTCCATATGGTTGGGCAAAAAGCCCAATATGTGCTGCTCTATCGGCTTCTCGATCTTTATTTTGTGAAAAAAGGCCTTCTTTAAGGCTCTTTTGTGAATGTCATTGTGATCTGTTTCTGGAAGTAGTTGAAGAAGAGGAATTTCTTCGGCGTCCGCTCTTTGATGCCATGAGCGAACACAATCTCATATTTCAACCGTCCAAACACTTTCTTATACGAATGAATAATCTCAGTGCTGTCTTCTCTTCTGTGGAAGAATAGGCAGGCTGTGCAGTTTTGATCCTGTATCCGCTTCGCCTGCCCTAAAAGCATTTCTAGAGTGGAGTCGATATCCGGTTCCGGGGGAACAATCCGCATGGAAGCAACGAGGCCGTTGAACCAGGGAAAGCGGCGGAAATAGCGGTCGGGCAGCAGAATTTTCAGTTTCGGGACGCAGGAGAATAGGAGCAGGGCGTCCCACCACGAATTGCTCTGGAGGATGATCACTTGGCTCGGCAGGGGGATGGGCGAGGCGAGTTTGAGCCTTCTGAACTTCTTAAGGACTCTTTGGACGAAAAAGGGAAGGAATAGCGCGGAGAGGCGCCCTGTGATGATGATGTTCGCAATCAGCGTCAGGAGTCCCATCAGGGCAAATCCGCTGGCCGCAGTGAATTCCAGCTCCTCGCTGATGAAATAGAGGGCGAAGGAAGCCATCAGCACGCCGAAAAAACTGAAGAAATTTGATGTTGCGATGACTTGCCCCCTTTTTTCGTCAGGGCTATTGACTTGGAGAAACGAGTCGAAAGGGATCAGATAGGCTCCGCCGAAGAGTCCCAGCAGGCTAAGAATAATGATCGTCATAATCAGTGAGAAAGAAAAGAGACAGAGGCAGAGGAAGAAAAATGCGATGAAAAATCCCGCTATGCAGGAGATGCCCGGTTCAACCCGGTCTTTCGAGAGCTGGCCTGAGATGACCGCTCCGATGGCGATCCCCACTGCGGTTGCCAGGAAGAGGTACCCCCCGCCCACTTCGCTTAAGCCAAGAGACTGCATGGCGAACGGGATAATGTTGAGCTGCGTGAAGGCTCCGATGAAGAGAAAAAAGGAGGATCCCAAAATAGCTGGAAGCAGATGCGGGATGTTCCAGCTCACCTTGAGAGTTTGATACACTTCATAGAGGAAAAAAGGATTGATTTTCTTTGGCGAATTTTGAGGGGCTGTGCGCCGGATCCCTAAGCTCGTGAGGACTCCGATCAAAGCGATCAGAATGCAGAAATACGATTCGAGAATAAAATTCTTGTCGGTGATGTCCGTTATGAACGAGGCGAGAAAGGTGCCGAGAATGATCGCCAGATAGGTGAAGGAGGTCATCGACCCATTCGCTTTTGAGACCATTTTCCCCTCTACAAGCTCCGGGATGATCCCGTATTTGGAGGGGCCGAAGAGAGTGCTCTGGGTCGCCATGAAAAAGAGGGCTGTGTAGAGGCCGAATTCCCATTCGTAGTAAACGCACAAAAGTCCGAAGGCCATGATGACGAGCTCGAGAACTTTAGTGGCTACGATGATGGTTCTCTTGCTGATCCGGTCGGCCAGGATCCCTGCGCTTGAGGAGAAGAAGAGAAACGGCATGACAAATACGGCTCCTGCAATCGAAAGAATCGAGTTGGCGGATGCAGGGCCTTTCACGTAGATCAGGAGATAAATGACGAGGAGCTTGAAGACGTTGTCGTTGAGAGCTCCCAGGAACTGAGTCGCATTCAATAGATAAAAAGAGCGAAAATCAGAGCGGAATAGCCAGCGCATGCAATCCTTTCTAGAGGCTCATTTAAGATCGACTCTCTAAGCTGCCAGCAAATTCCTGTCTAGCTTGAACCAAGGTTATCTGCTCCGGCGAGCTCTTTGCAACAGGAAAAATCGGCTTTCCCATTGCAGCCAGGAAGGAATTTTGCCATACTCGCTTCTCCTGGAGAATGCAGTGAAGCGCGCCCCGATTCTTTACAAAAGCCAAAATCTTTCTTCGCTAGCGGATTGTCTGATTCAGCAGCTCGAATCGGAAAAGGGCTCCTTCTTGGAAAGCCCGGTCGTGTTCGTCCCGAATTCCTCTGTGAAGCAGTGGCTTTCGCTTGAAATTGCCCGGAAGAAGGGAATCTTCATGGGGATCGAGATTCTTGCCGTGCAGGAAGGCTTTGGAATGCTTTTGCCCTCTTCCCCCAATTCTCTCGAACTTTTTTGCCTTGTCTATGACGCGCTGCGGCAATGCAAAGATCCGGAATTGCTCAGCTATCTCGACGGAAAAAAAAAGAGGCTCAGCGATCTTTCACAGCAGCTCTCCTCTCTTTTCTTCCGCTACGGGCGCTACGGAGAAATGCTATTTAAAAAGAGCGGCAATCCCGATTGGCAGGAAAAAATCCTTCAGCAGCTCTTCGTGGATGGCCCGTGGCGTCTTCCAATCCAGCTTCTGAAAGACGCTCCTGCGCCTTCCGATCCGATCCATTGCTTCGGCATCGACGCGCTTCCTCCGTTGTTTTGGGAGTTTTTATTCCGCTCTCCCGCTCTCTCCATCTATTCCTTTTCTCCTTGCGCAGAGTACTGGGGCGACCTTACGACGGAAGGGGAAAAAAAGGCGCTTTTGAAGAAGAAAAAAATTTCCTCGGAAGTCCATCGCAAGCTGGAAGAATTTTTCAAGGAGGCTCCGCCTCTTCTTGCGGGTTGGGGAAAGCTTGGCCGCGAGACAAACCGGGTTCTCGATGGATTTGAAAGCGTCGAAAAAGAAGCCTATGCCGATTCGGATGACGGAAGTCTTCTCAAGCGGATCCAGAACGGAATTTTATCTTTTGAGAATCCCGCCGAGAAATTCCGGGCGGAGGACGAAAGTTTCCTCGTCCTGCAAACAGGCTCTTCCCGTCTTCGGGAAGTGGAGATTTTACGCGACCAGATTTTGAAGGAAGCGGGCCGGGGCGTTCTTTTTCAGGAAATGTCTGTTTTGGCTCCCGATATCGAACCGTATATTCCTCTCATCGAATTCGTTTTTTCCGAGGCGCAAATCCCCTTCCGGATTCAAGGATACGATCTTAGCCGGCAGAGCTCGTTTTACCAGGGACTCTTGAGGCTGCTGAAGCTGGCGGGAGGGAGATGGGGCGCTGAAGAGGTCTTAACTCTTTTTGAAACGCCCTCTTTTTACCGAAAGCTGGGCTGGGATGGCGAAAAGAGGGAGCAGGTTCGGACTTGGGTGCGCGAGGCTGGGATCGATTGGGGGAAAGACGCAGGGCACCGGCGCACGGCGCTGAGTGAAACGGTCGGAGCCGAACACGGCCTGGAGCGCGGAACCTGGGAACAGGGATTGGATCGTTTTCTCGAGGATTGGATTTTCCTGTTTCCTGAAGGACGCCGGCTAAAAATTCAGGACGATCCGTTCGCTTCGCTGCTGTCAGTATACGAATCTTTGAAAGCGAATTTAGCCGAATTCCGGAACGAGGCTTCTTTGCGCGTTTGGGCCGATAGGCTTGAAATAGCGGCTGATCTGTATCTGTTCTTAGATGCTGAAGATGAGGCGGATACGTTATTTTATTCGGCATTTCAGCGCGTGATCCGGGATCTCCGCAAAGCCGACCTCAAGCTGAGCGGGATTCAGTTCCCGTTCGATGTTTTGCAGCGATTTCTGAGCCGCTCTTTTCCGGGACAGATCCACGCCTCCCATCTCCATGCTGTCCGGTTCGCTCCTCTTGAAGAAGGCGCTTTAATTCCAGCCAAAGCGCTCTTTTTGATCGGCATGGATGAAGAGAGTTTTCCCCGCCTGCCTTTGCACAGTTCGCTCGATCTTTTGCGGAGAGAGAAAATCCCCGTTCCTGAAACCGCTGATCAGGACCGGTATCTATTTCTCCAGGCGCTGTTTGCGGCGTCCGAATCGATCCGGATCAGCTACGGCCATCTCTCTCCGGATGAAGGAAAGCCTGTAAACCCTTCGATTGTCGTCCAGGAATGGCTTAACCAAATTGAAAATCCGCCGATCGAAGCGCCTTCTTCAAGTCCGTTCGATCCGAAATGCTTCGAGCCGGGAGAGGCGCAAAGCCGCTCTTTTAGCGATTACCGGATCGCCGAACGGCTGCTCGGCCCGAAGCGCAAACTCCCTTTCTGGCCCGATCTTTCCCGCCTCCCGCCGCCCCAATTGCCGGAAGGAGAGCAAATCGTTTCGCTATCCGATCTCTCCTCATTCGTGCGCCATCCATGGAACTACTATCTGAGGAAAGGGCATGGGATGTATTTAAACGATTCTCTCGAAGAGGCATTTCATCTGCAAAAAGCGCTCTTGGCGAGAGCCGTTTTTTCCCGGCCCAATGAGAGAATCTTCGATGAGCTCCCCGAAGGCCTTTTAGGGCTATCGCTGCGAAGAGAAATTGAGGAGACGGCGCTGAATTGGAGAGAAGAACTGAAAAAATTGGGCGTCGAAAAGACATTTTCAATTCATTTGCAAGAGCGGTGCAAAGAGAGGAAATGGGAATCTGAAAATCTGATGGCGTCTCCGCCCATCGAGATTGTGTGGGAAGGAAAATTGAAAGTGCTTCTTGTCGGCGAGGTTCGCCAGGCGGCAGCCAAGGGAATCGTTCATCTGGGAAAGAATAAAATCAAACCGGTTTTAAAGTTATGGCCGCAGGCTCTGGCGGCTTTTTCCGTTTTGGAATCTTCCGAGCTGTTTTTAGCCGATACAGGAAAAACTAAAACGATCGAAGATCCGTCCGGTTCGCTGAAACGTTTGCTCGAATACTATTTCCGCTGCCGGAGCGTTGTTTCGCCTTTAATTCCGAATTGGGCCGACGGTTTGCTCAGAAAAGGCCCGGAAGAAATGGAGGACGCTTTAGAAAGCGATGAAGACGAGGATCCGATTTTTCAGTGGGTTAGAATGAGAACCGAGCTGCCAGATCCCCAGGCGATCCATCGCGAATGGTCTGGCTATTTGAAAGAAGTATTCTCAGAGCTCTCGGGACTTTTTCCAACGAGAGCGAAAAAAGGGGAATCCGATGCAGCGGTTTGACTGCCTCTCAAAGGAATGTTCCCTCTTCGGCCCGCATCTGCTTGAAGCTTCGGCCGGGACTGGAAAGACCTTCTCGATCGAGCACATCTATGCCCGCCTCGTTCTGGAATCGATAGAGGCTGAAGCCATTTTAGCCGTGACGTTTACCCGCGCAGCTGCAAGAGAGCTAAAGGCGCGGATCCGGTCGAATCTTGAAAAGGCGCTTCATTTTTTGCAGAAAGGAGAAGCTCCCTGGCCCTATTTAGCCTCTTATCTCGGGTCTGAAACAGCGATCCGGAAACTCTCCGATGCCCTAGCCGTTTTTGATCGATGCCAGGTTTTCACCACTCACAGTTTTTGCTTCAGGATGCTTCGCGAATACGCTTTCGAGGCGAAAATCGGGTTTTCGCTTCCAGATCCTGACAAGGAGCGGGGCGCGCCGCAAAGATTGAAAGAAGCGGCCGATGATTTTATCCGGTGGGGCATTTCGGAAGAGCTGATCTCGCTCGAGCAGTGTTCCTGGCTCTGCCAGGAAATCGGCTCGCTTGAGAAATTGAAGGAAAAACTGTTGAAAAGCGAAAAATCGGAGGGGATCCCCTTCTCCCAGCTCTTTGGGCGCTACAAAGAGGCTCTAAAAGGCTGGAAAGAGCCGGTCGAAGAGGCTTTTTTAGCAGATGATTTTTCACAGCTCAGGATCAATTATAAAAGTTATAGCGAGGAGTTCGCGCCGCAGGTTCGCGCTTTGGCGAGAAGCCTTTCCGATCCTGAAAATCCGGTTCATTTCAGAGCGCTGCTCGGCACGCAGCTTTTCAAATTCCTTCTCCCGTCGAATCTAAAGAAAAAAACAGCGCCTGTTTCTCTTCGCTATCCCGGATTTTTCGATTGGGCTTCGACAGCCCTGGCGCCTCTTTTGGCAAAAGATAAGAAGAAGGTCATCCAGACGATCCAGGCTGCATGGAATCAGGTGGGCGAGAGAATCGCCGCCGAAGAGGATTATTTCGATCCCGACGAACTGCTGCTTCAAATGCGCAAAGCGATCCAGATCGAATCGTTTGCCCAGAGGATCCGCAAAAAATATAAAGCCGTTGTGATTGATGAGTTTCAGGATACCGATGCGGTGCAATGGGACATTTTCCGGGCCCTTTTTCTGGCTCACGAGGATCTGAAGGCGCTCTTTTTCGTGGGCGATCCGAAGCAATCGATCTACCGGTTCCGAAAAGCGGACGTTTATACCTATCTCGAGGCTCGCCAGTTGTTGGGAGAGGAGCGGACTTACTATCTCGACACGAATTTCCGCTCTTCCAAGGCCCTGATTGGAGCGCTGAACGCATTCTTCTCCGGAGATTGGATGGCTTTGCCCAAGGCCAAGCAAGTCCTCCCCTATCTGCCGATCCAGGCTGGATCGAGCGCTGATTCGGAGTTCGGGGATGGGAAAGGGGCTCTCCATTTTTTTGCTGCAGAAGATCCGCTCCCTTACGTGCTTCAGGAGATCCGCTCTCTTGAGGCGAAAGTAGAGAATTTAAGCCGGATTGCGGTGCTGATCAATAACCGCACCCAGGCAGAGGAAGCGGTTCAATATTTAAAAGCGCATGGAGTTCCTGCGGCTGCGAGGAGTCAAACGCCGTTGGGCCAGACGCTCGCCTTCCAATCGATCCGCGAACTTTTTGAGGCGATCTATGCCCCTCATGATTTCGGAAAAGGGAAAGTCGTGGCTGCGGGGCCTTTCGGATCTCTTGAGGATGAGCTGGGATTTGCGGAGTTCAAGCAGCTGCTCGATGAAAAAGGGATTGTGGGTTTCGCCAGGCAGTTTTTTGATACGGAGCTTGAAGGGCAAACGGTGAGAGAGAGGATCTCTGCCTTTGATTTGGGCTTTTACCGAGACGTTTTGCAGATTTTCGAATGGCTTTTCCTTTGGGAAAAAAGGGAAGGTTTTTCGTTCGAGGCGCTGACTCGCGCTCTGGTTTACTTGGAGGAACTGGATCCGGAGGAAGGGGGCCGCAGGAGGGTCGAATCAGAGCCCGATGCGGTTCAGGTCATGACCCTGCATGTGAGCAAGGGGCTTGAGTTCGATGTCGTATTTGGCCTGGGGCTTGGAAGAAAGACCCCTGATGGAGACGAAGAGATCGAGGCGGAGAAGCTTAGGCTTTTGTATGTTGCGATGACCCGCGCGAAGAGAAGGCTGTACGTTCCGCTAGGAGAAGAAGGGTCCCCGATCGAGCTCTTTGGCCGCACAGTGAAAGGCGAAGGGGAATTATCCGTCCGTCTCGCTTCGCTGCTTCAAAAGGAGAGCGTCACTTTTGAAAAGGTTCTGGATGTAATGCCCGCGCCGAAACGGAAGATGGAAAAGGGACTCGCTCCCTTTGCTCCTCCTTCAACAGGATTCTCTCCTTCATTCCTCTCATCATTTACCGCTCTTGCACAGAAAAAAGAAAGGGAGCGGATCCAGGTTGAATTGGCGAAAGAAATCAGCCTGCAGACGCTGCCCCGGGGCGCGGACACGGGCGTCGTCGTCCATACGATTTTCGAACGGGTTTTCAGAGAGCGGAAGGCGATTCATACTCTTGTTTCGGAGGAGACGGCTTATACGGCGCTTGCCTTGTGGGAAGATCCGATCCGGAAGATGGTCGAACAGACCCTTTCCTATCCTCTGCAGGGCCAAGGGGAGTTTTTCACTCTTGCGGAACTTCAGCCGAAGGATGCAAGGGCCGAGATGGAGTTCCTGTTTGCCCTGCCGCCCCATTATGTAAAGGGATTCATCGACCTGGTTTTCCAGCGCGGGGGCATCTATTATCTGGCCGACTGGAAAACGAACTGGCTTGAAGAATATACCGAGGAAGCGATGGACCGCGCGATGCGGGATCACGACTACTATTTGCAGGCGGCTCTTTATGGGGAAGCCCTCAGAAGGCATCTGGGACCGGAGTTCGAAAGCCGTTTCGGCGGAGTCTTTTATTTTTTTGTGAGGGGCAACCGGGCCCTCTTTTTCCAGCCCGACTTCAACCTGATCAGGAACTGCAATGGAAAATTCCGCTTCGACTGAACTGAATGCCCTCGATGAGTTTTTCGCTCGGCGGATTGCGGCGAAGACCGGACTTGGCGTCTCTTTTTTGAAAGAGCTGTCGAAAAGCGCGCGGGAAGGACATCTGTGTTTAAAAGGCGTCAAGGAAGGAACTCCGGTAGATGACGAAGAGGCGTTTCCCAAAGATCCGGTTGTTCTACACGGCGATCGAGCCTATTTGCAGAAAAACTGGGTCTGCGAAACCTACATTTTGAAGCAGGTCCGCAGGCTGAAAGATCGAGAGCCGGCGGGAAGTTTCGACCGGGATGTTTTCGAGGCGGCTCTCGCCGGAGCCAACGTTCTACCTGAGCAGAGGGAGGCGATCCGGACTGTTTATCAGAAGTCTTTTACGGTGATCTGCGGCGGGCCGGGCACGGGAAAAACCTATACGGCGGGGATGTTGATCCGGCTGCTGATGAAGTCGTTCCAGGGGGACCGCTATAAGGTATGTTTGGCAGCTCCGACGGGCAAAGCGTCGGCTCATTTGCAGAAAACGCTGCTGAGCCGCGGGGAGCTGGACAAGAGGCTGCAATTCGAGGCGGCCACGCTCCATCGCCTTCTTCGGCTCCAGGCGGGGGAAACGCGGCTGTTTTCGGGGGGGGAGATTGACGCCGACCTGGTTTTAGTCGATGAAGCTTCGATGATCGACGTCCCTCTCCTCTGCCATCTTTTGGAGGCAGTCGGGAGCGAGACGCGGCTGGTTCTGATGGGAGACCCTGAGCAGCTTCCCCCTGTCGAAGCGGGCAGCCTCTTTGCTGAGATGGCCGATCTCTTTGGCGTCAGGCTGAACCGTTCGATCCGGATGGAGGAGGGGGCTTTGACTGAGCTGGCCTCTGCGGTCAACCGAGGCGATCTCGCTGGAGTGGAAAAAGGTTCTTTTCTCCCCTGGCTTTTCGATGAAGAGATCTTCGATCGTTTGTACGAAGCGTTGAATCCCCTGATTTCCTGGGAGGAACCGGAGCCGGAGAAGTGTTTGAGGGCGATCGACGGGTTTCGGGTGCTCGGGGCTTTGAGGCAGGGGCCTTATGGGATCGATCGGATGAACCAGGAGATCGTGCAGAGGATGGCGAGGCGGATCCGCCCGGGGCAATGGTGGGCCGTTCCGATCCTGATTACGGCGAACGAGCCGCGGCTCGATCTTTATAACGGCAGCGCCGGTGTCTTAATCGGACGATGTAAAGGCGCTTTACATTTGCGGGAAGGCACCGCTTATTTTCCCCAGGCCGAAGGGCTTAGGGCATACCGGAATCTTCCCCCTTTCGAAGCGGGGTTCTGTCTATCGATTCATAAAAGCCAGGGAAGCGAGTTTGAGCGGGTGCTCGCGCTTTTCCCAAAAGGGAGCGAGAATTTTGGGAGAGAGGCTCTCTATACGGCGGTTACTCGGGCTAAGAAGAAAGTGGAGCTGATTGCGGAAGAAGGAGTGCTGCGGGAGATGCTCATGCATCGTTCCCGCAGAAACTCAGGATTCAGCGAGCGCTATTAAGCTTTCTTGAAGAGAGCGTCTTGCGCTTGGCTGATCAGCGACCCTGTCTTCATCAGAAGGAAGGCTGCGCCAGTACCGATCACTGCAGGCGCTGCAAAGGCAGCTCCGGCTCCGATCGCGGCAACGGCTGCAGGGATCGTGTATTTCGAGTTATTCACCAGAACGGCGCGGACGGCTTTCTTAGCCGGCTCTGTGACGCCATACTTGTAAGCGGCGGCGCTTAAACCAACGAGGCCTACTCCAGTCGCAATTGCGGCGGCGGTCGGGTGCTCGTTTGCCTGCTCAGCAATTGCGCCGATCGCAGCGCCTACCGGCGGCACGAAAGGAGACAAAATGCCGGCTGCGGTCTGGACGACAGCTTTCGCTGCGCCGAGAGCATTTTCCGGATTGGTTGCAATGCTGACAACAGCGGCTTTCACAGTTTCGGCTACAGGTCCGACCGTGCTAGCGGTCGCGTTCACAACGCTCTGCACCATTTCAGATGCGGCGACGGTATTGTAACCCTGCTTCACGGCTTCTACAACAGGCTGCCATGCAGAAGGCTCCGAAGCTACAGTGGCGGTTTTCTGGACTAATCCGAGAGCGACGCCTGCGGTTTTTACAGCAGGGATGACTACGGCTGCGCCGCCAGCTGCGCGGATGGCTTTCGCTGTTCTGCGAAGGCCTCTCCGTTCAACAGCGTTAGCGACAGTGGTTGTTGCGACGTAGGTTGTCACTGCATGCTGAACGGCTCCGCCGTCGAAAACGGCTTTGCCTGCAATCGTTCCCCAGCTTGTCAGTGTGTCGATGGTCGTTGAGGCGATATTCTCCCCTTGATGAAGGGCGATTGCGCTGGAAACGCCTTTTGCGGCTGTTTGCGCTGCGAGTCCTGCTGCGGAAAGTCCTGTGTTAAAGAGAGCCTGGCCGCCTTCGAGGATTGTGGGGATGGTTGCAGGAGGATTGAATCCGAGGGCGCTCGATACTTCAGCGGCGGTGTTGATGACGGCGCCTGCTTTAAACGCTGTAGTTGCTTTCTTACGGAGTTTGGAAAGAGAGCCTTCAGGGCGGGGAGCTGGAGCTCTGGGGCCGTGCAGCCTTTCATAAGCAGCCAATTCAGCTTCCAAGGGGGTTAAGAGGTTTGTGACATGCTGGACTCTTCCGTCGAAATGGTTGGTGAAACGCGCGCGAGCTTCTTCTATTTTTTCATCTTCAAGGTCTCTTTCCTCTTCAATGGTTCGCATGTCAGCCCGAGCTGCTGCTTGAAAACGCGGCATAACGCGGATTCGCCGTTCGTCGATCTGGTTTCCCTGCTCGATCGCTTTTGCAAAGGCTTGCTGGATTGCGCCTTTTTGAGGATTGGCATCAGGCACTGCGGCCAAAGTAGTTCTTGCGGCTGTTAAAAGCGGGGTGCGCTGCTGCTTAATTTGAGTAAACCGTTGGAGAAGGCGGTCGCCTCTAAGAGGTTGATATCTATAACAGCCGCACGAAATGGCGTGCAAAAAGCTCTTCACTCTTCCTGGCGGAGTTGGGAAGCAGTCGTTTTGAAGAAATTGTTGCTCAGTTTGTAAGTGGGCAGAATATGCTTGAACCGCTTGTTGGGCTGCTAATACTGGATTTGCCATAATAATTCCGAATTTATTTTAATTTAGAATTATTATAATCAAAATGGAGATTGAATTCTATTGAAGAACAAACTATAAATGTGAACTAAAAAGTTTATGGATATAGCCCCCAAAAGAAAGTTGGGGGCGGAGAGATTAGGCTTTCACTGTGCGGGCAGCGAGGCGCGATTTGGTGCGCGCTGCTTTATTGGGCTTGTAAACGCCTCTTTTTACGCCTTTGTCTACCAGGCTGTAGATTTCGTTCAATTTTGTTTTTAACACTTCGGCGGGTTCTTTTTGAGAGATGGAGTTTTGAAGGCCCCGGATAGAGGTGAGAACCTCAGCGCGGAAAGAGCGGTTTCTCAGGCGCTGCTTTTCGTTCTGCATATCTCTTTTGAGAGCGGAGGGGCGCTTGACAAGCCCTTCGCCTTTCTTCTTGTCTCCAGACTTCTTATCGGCTTCTGCCATATTTCCTCGATGTTCGAATTGCGAATTTTAAATGGCACTACTATAATCCCTCTCCCTTAATTCGTAAAGGCTTCATGCGCTCTAAAACCCGCTCTCTATCATTTTTGCTTGCCGGAGTCCTGGCGATCGCCCTCTATTTCACGGTCCGTTTTGGAGGGGCGTGGCTCGAAACATGGCCCCTTCAGGCCCAGGCAAAAGCCCGGATCTCCCAGTGGGAAATCGAGGAGGTCTCCGGTAAATTTCTGGTGCAAGCAAAATATTTATTTGGCGAGCTACCTTTCGAGGGGAGCTGGCAATTTAAGCGGGAGTATCAGAGCGAGGCGGCGGCTTTTGCTTCCCTTAAGGAAATGGCGAAACAGGAGTGGGTTGTCTGGTACGACCCTTCAAATCCGGGCCGTTCCGCTCTGGAAAAGGCGTTCCCTTTCAATCTTCTCTTCCGGATGGCGGCCTGCTATGGGGTTGCCGTCTATTTTGGGTTCCTAATAAGGAAAATTCGAAGTATTGATTTGTAATATTTGTTTATTATATAATTAAACGAAATCAATCTGGAATAAAAATGGAATTCAAGTCTTACGCCGAGTCTCAGACTTATTTTGAAATTTCCGCTCAGAGTGAATCGTTCCATTTCGATTCATTCCGCGGCCGCTTTCTTTGTGTGAAAGATTTTTTGAAGAAGCTCTGCCTGCTGCCGCTCGCATTGGTTTTGAAGACATATAGAACAATTTTGAGGACGGCCGGACTTTGTCTTTCAGCGGCGTTGCTCCTCGTCACTTTCGGCGGCGCAAGAGCCTTTTTTGTCGAGCGGGTCGGCAAGCTCGCCAAAGATCTCGCCGACTGGGTTCTCCTTCCTTTTGCGGTCGGAGCCTGTTTTCTAAGACTTCTGATGGGGCTTTTTATCCATCCCAGCCTCTATTTCAATCGTTAAGCCAAATGTGAACTTTTACGAGCCACTCCAGGTAAGGCTCGAACAGATAGCGCCGCAGCCACTCTTTCCAGGGCGGCGGGGGCGGAGGGCTTTTCCCTAGATGCTCTTCAAGCGCTTTCCAGTTTTGAAGCGAGAGGGCGAGAGAGGGAAAGCGGATCGACTGCGCGGCTCTCGCAAGGCGGTCGTTTTGGAAGTGGCGTGGGCTGCCGAGCGCCCTGCGGACGATCTGATCAGGTAGTTTTTCCGAAGGAGGAAGGGTTCTCAGGGTGCGGGCGTTCCGGAGGTCGATCGAGAGGGGCCGCCCTTTTTTAACGCGGGCGCCTGAGGCGAAGATTTCAAACTGGTCGTAGGCGGAAAAGGGGCGCCCTCTCGGGATCGAGAGGTAGTAGGCGCTGTGGGAGCGGAGGAGTTCTTCCGAGGGACGAACGGTTCGTTTGTTGTAAAGCCTCTCGTCGAGAAGCCAGATCGTTTCGTAGCCCGCCGAGCGGTAATCCCGGATCCTGGCTTCGGCTTCGGGGGGCTGGATCGGAGAGCACTGGATTTCGAACGCAATTTTTTCTTTTTCCCAGAGGGCGTCGGCGACCCGGCTGAGCGAAGGGAAGGCTTTTTCCAGGGCGATTTCGTTGGGGGGAAAGAGTTTTTTCAGTTCGACCTGGACTCTCATGTGGTCTTCGCTTTTACTATAGAGGCGGCACTGCGGCGTTGTTTTGACGTGGTAGAAGTGGGGGAAGCGCTCCTTCCCTTTCCGGACTTTTACGGGGCCGAAGCATTCGAGGCACCAGTACCGACCCTGCGGGTCGGCGTCTGAGGCGAAGATCACGTCGTCGGTGTCAGTTGCGTAGAGAGCCATATAAGTTCTGATTGCAATTAATCGCCAAGATTATATGATGTTGACAGGAAGGGGGGGTTCCTTCACAATATTTTCGTTTTCCTTCGCGAAAAATCAATTTTTTGCAAAGCGTATACCAAACCCCAGATTTTTTCCCATCCTGGCATAGGAGAGCATGACCGGCACGACATCTTTCAGCAACCCCCAGCATCAGCAGAAAATCGAAGAGCTCGTTGCGATCGCCAAAGAACAAGGCTACCTCACGTACGAGGAGATCAACGAAATTCTTCCTATGACCTTCGATTCCCCCGAGCAGATCGACCAGGTGTTGATCTACTTGAGCGGGATGGACATCCAGGTCTTGAACCAGGCGGAAGTCGAGCGGCAGAAAGAACGGAAGAAAGAAGCGAAAGAGCTCGAAGGCCTCCCCAAGAGGACCGAGGGTACTTCCGACGACCCTGTCCGGATGTACCTAAAAGAAATGGGTTCGGTTCCCCTTCTTACCCGCGAAGAAGAGGTGGAGATCTCGAAGAGAATCGAAAAAGCCCAGATCCAGATCGAAAAAATCATCATGCGCTTCCGCTATTCGATCCGCGAAGCGATTTCGATCGCAGGCTACCTGATCTCCGGCAAAGAGCGCTTTGATAAGATCGTCGCTGAAAAGGAAGTCGCTGATAAAGTTCATTTCATCAATTTGCTGCCCAAGCTTTGCGACCTGATGAAGGGCGAAGACCAGATGCTCGAAGAGCTGCTGGTTCAGATGCGCGACCCGAATCTCAAAAAAGAAGAGAGAGCCCAGCTTCTCGAGACAATCGAGAAATGCCGGATTCGCGCCCAAGCTTATTTGAGAAGATTCTGCTGCAGACACAACATCATCGAAGACTTCGGCGAAGTCATTCTTTCCGCTTACGACCGCTTTCTGCAGCTGGAGAAGGAAATTCAGGAGCTCACTCCGCGCGCCGAGAAAAATAAATTCGCTGCCGGGAAGCTGGCGGCGGCCAAGCGGAAGCTCTATAAACGGGAGCTTGCCGCTGGACGCAGCCTGGAAGAATTCAAGAAAGACGTCCGGATGCTTCAGCGCTGGATGGACAAGAGCCAGGAAGCGAAGCGGGAGATGGTTGAGTCCAACTTAAGGCTCGTCATCTCGATCGCGAAAAAATACACCAATAGGGGCCTTTCGTTCCTGGATTTGATTCAGGAAGGGAACATGGGCCTGATGAAGGCGGTCGAGAAATTCGAATACCGCCGCGGCTATAAGTTTTCTACCTATGCCACATGGTGGATCCGGCAGGCTGTGACGCGGGCGATCGCCGACCAGGCGCGGACGATCCGGATTCCGGTCCACATGATCGAGACGATCAACAAGGTTCTCCGCGGAGCGAAAAAGCTCATGATGGAGACCGGAAGAGAGCCGACGCCCGAAGAATTGGCGAACGAGCTGGGATTGACTCCCGAGCGGGTCCGCGAAATCTACAAGATCGCCCAGCACCCGATTTCTCTGCAGGCAGAGGTGGGCGACGGCGGCGAAAGCCAGTTCGGAGACTTCCTTGAAGACACCGCGATCGAGTCCCCGGCTGAAGCGACCGGCTATGCGATCCTCAAAGACAAAATGAATGAGGTTCTCGCCACCCTGACCGACAGGGAGAGAACCGTTTTGATTGAGCGATTCGGTCTTTTGGACGGCAAGCCCAAAACTCTCGAAGAAGTGGGCGTCCGCTTCAAAGTTACCCGCGAGCGGGTCCGCCAGATCGAAGCGAAAGCTTTGCGCAAGATGAGGCACCCGACCCGCGCGAAGCAGCTCCAGGCCTTTCTCGATCTTCTCGAAGGCGAATAATCCATTCTCTTTTAACCCCTGACGGTCAATCCGATCAGGGGTTTTCTGTGTAAAGCCGCTTTACATTCCCCTTCCTCTTTGCTAGAAGGAGCAAAAGGATCTTTGATCTATTTTACCAGGGGGATTTATGAAATGTTGCAATATGAAGCAGCTGATCGGCGGAATTTTGATTGTCGCAGGGGTCGTGCTGATGGTTTTCGCTCATCGCTCAAACCAGTCTTCAGGAATTGAAAAAATCAAGAAGCAAGTCATGCGCGAAAACGGATATTCGGAAGGGACTTCTAGATATCTGGTGTCGGGGATTGCTTTTGTGATCGTAGGGGCGGCTTTGGTCGTGTTCTGCCGCAAGAAGTAATTGGAGCGTATCGGAGTCGAACCGATGGCCTCAACAATGCCATTGTTGCGCTCTACCAACTGAGCTAACGCCCCATAAAGGCCAAGATTTTAGGGCGTTTCCCTATTTTGATTCAAGCTCTTGATTGTCATGAAAATTCTTGGGGAGCTAGAATGGGTTCAAAACCATTCGGTTCCCCATGTTTTTTGATCATGTTCCCGAGGGCCCTCCCGACCCTGTTTTCGGTCTCACAAGCGTCTTCCAGTCCGATCCGCGCCCCCAGAAAGTGAATCTTCTGGTGGGAATTTTCAAAGATGAGCATCTCCGTTCCGAACTTCTTCCCACGGTGAGAAAAGCGAAAGAGCGGATTTTAGGAACCGATATCCTTGCTGATTATTTGCCGATGGATGGAATCCAGGAATTTGCAGAAGCGATCGGCGCTCTGGTTTTTGGCGAAGAGCTTTGGAAAGAAAATCGCGCGCGGATCTATGGCGCGCAAACCGCTGGCGGAACAGGGGCTTTGCGGGTCGGCGCCGAATTTTTGACGCAGGAAGTCGGGCGTTTGGCTGCCATTTCCCATCCTACCTGGCCGAACCACCGGATGATTTTCGAGCGGGCGGGCGCAACGGTAAGCAGTTACGATTACTATTCGCGCGGGATGAAGGGATTCGATTTCGCTGCGATGGAAAAATGTCTCGAAGCGCTGCCGGAAAAGACCGTTGTAGTGCTGCACGGGTGCTGCCATAATCCGACAGGCTGCGATCCGACGCCCGATGAATGGAAAGCGATTTCCCAGATCTTGAAGCGGAAAAAACTGCTGCCTTTTTTTGATCTGGCCTACCAGGGATTGGGCGATGGGATGGAAAGAGATGCGGCTCCGATCCGGGCCTTTCTTCAAGAGGGGCATGAGATGCTGATTGCCTATTCATGCTCGAAAAATTTCAGCTTGTATTGCCAGCGGGTCGGGGCGCTTTTTGTCGTCGGCGGGAATGCGGCAGGCAAGACGCGGATCGGGAGCCAGGTGAAGCGGGTGATCAGGGCTCTCTACTCCAATCCTCCCGCTCATGGAGCCAACATCGTTCTTGAAATTCTGAAGGATAGCGAGCTGAAAAAAGGGTGGCTCAAAGACCTTGAAGGGATGCGCCACCGCCTTGTGATGATGCGGGAAGCGCTGATCCAGAGGCTGAGCGCAGGCTCAAAAAAGATCGATTTCAGCTACCTTAAGAAACATAAGGGGATGTTTTCCTACGTCGATCTGGATAAAAGCCAGACCCAGCAGTTGATCGACCGTTTCGGAATCTATCTGCTCGACAGCGGGCGGATCAATGTTGCGGGATTGACCGCAAAAAATCTCGGATATGTTGCCGAAAATATTCTTACAGTGTGCGGGGCATGAGTCGAAGAACCGTTTCCTATCCTTATTTCGTACTGGGGATTTTCCTTTTCTGCTGGATCAGTTTGCCGCGGGCAGCTTCCGACTCTCTCCGCTCCTTTGCGGTCGCCTCTTTTTCGCCGATCTGGAAAGGCTGGGGCAGGCTATTTCAGGATCGCAGATCTGTCGATAGCGGGAAGGAAATCGCCCGCCTCCAGTGGGAAAATCAGAATCTGAGGGCGCGGATTGAATCGGCGCAGGATTGGATCCATTTTGAGGCGCAGATCGGAGACCAGCTCGAGGTTTTGAAAGCTGTGCCGAAAAATGAGTTTTTCAAGCGGCGCGCGGCGCAGCTCCGCGGCAAGCTGGAGAGCCAGCTGCTCTCCTTCCCTGCTGAGGTGATTTACCGCGATCCCAGCTCCTGGAGCAGCAGCCTATGGGTGTATGCGGGAGAAGAAGACAACAGGGCTTTAGGAAGAAAGGTCATTTCTAAAAACAGTCCCGTGGTTTCCGGCTGCGCTCTCGTAGGGGTGGTTGATTATGTCGGGGAAAAGCAGTCGCGGGTTCGCCTCATCACCGACTCGGGACTCTCCCCCGCCGTCAGAGCTGTCCGCGGAGGGATCCAGAACCGGGAGCTGGGGCTGATTTTAAATGGCCTCTTGAGCCGGCTTGAAGTGCGCGAAGACCTGTTTGCCAGCTTCGAAGAGAAGCAGTCTATTTTAACTCGGCTGGACGGGCTGAAGTCGAAGCTCGACCCTGCGCTTGAGGAAAGCTATCTGGCCAAAGGAGAGCTGCATGGAAGCAGCGCCCCATTTTGGAGATCCCGGGGCCTGGTATTGTCAGGCGTTGGGTTTAACTACGATTATGCTGACGAGGAAGGTCCTGCGCGAGATCTGAGGACTGGGCGTGCAGTTGGTTCTAGCCTGCCGGCGCAGCCGATTCTGAAAGAGGGCGACTTGCTCGTTACTTCAGGATTGGATGGAGTTTTCCCTGCCGGGCTATTGACGGGGACGGTTTCCTGGATCGCTCCTCTCAAGGAAGGAAGCTACGCGTACGAAATCGAAGTGCGCCCTGCGGCCTATTGCCTCAACGATCTGCGGACTCTTTTCATTCTCCCCTCTCTAAGCGCCGATTAGAATTGTAACAATGTTTTTTTTGGCTTCCGCATCGGTGATGGGAGTGAACGCGCGCGCATAGAGTTCCTTCTGCTGTTTGCGGAAGGGAGTTGTGAGATTTTTTTGGAAGAGGGCCGCGGGGGAGTCTACGATTTCACCGCACGAATGGAGTCGGCGCGGGGGGCCGGGAGTAAAGAAAAGGGGCTTCTCAAAGGGAAGCATATCGTACCCGACCGAAGAGGCGTCGCCCAGATAACAGTCGACGCGGGAGAGGATCGGGTAGACAGGAGGAAATTCGGAGAGCAAAACGACATTGGGTTGATTTTCAGCTCGGGCGGCGAGCGAATAGAAGCGGGCTGGATCTCGTTGCTCGAGAAGAGGGTGGAGTTTGATGATCAGATTCCAGCGGGGAGGGAGCTGAGCAAGAAGTTCAGGCGTCCAGTCGAAGAAGGAAGTAGAGCAGTCGGCATCTTTCCACGTGGGGGCGTAAAGAAGGATGGGGTTGCCGCGCGGGAGCCTGGAAAAAATTTCGGCTTCAGCCAGCGCGTCGTAGAAAGGGCGGTGTTTTTTGTAAAAATTGAGGCGGTAGTTTCCGATTGCGGCTGATGGCGGGAGCGGAAGTTCGAGTTCGTTGAGCATCTGATGGAGAAGCTCCCCGTACAGGAGAACCCGGTCTTGCTGGACGTAGGGAGCGAGAAGAGGGCTTTGATAGCCTTTATCGGATTGGCCATGAGGGCAGAAAACGAGCCGCATTTCTTTGTTGAAGAGCTGCCGGAAGAGAAGCTTGAGATGAGGAGCCCAGTATTTGCATTCGAAGAGGACGTCGTAGGAGGCGGCGAGATCTCCGAGTTTGTGCTCCAGATCCGGCTCGTAGAGTGTTTCGATCTGGGGGTAGTATTTTGTTGCGAGGCTGTAGTTGAGTTCTTCGGTTATGATGAGCGGCATTTCGAGAAGACTGGCCAGAGGCGCGATGTGGTCGAGCAGGTGGATGTCGGAGCCTGTGTTGAGGGCGGCGCATCGGAAGTTCATGGGGCGAGCTTTTTTTTGAGTTCGGTCCAGTCAGGTGCGGGGCCGAAGGTATAGCGATACGTTTCCTCTCTGACATTCTGGAGGGGGTCTTCATTTTGCCCTAAGAGGAATGCCTGGGCCGGGTTCGTTTCGACGCCGCACCGAAAAAGGTAGAGTCCGGGATCGGATTGTGCGTCTCTTCGATTGGGGTTCAGAAAGTACATCGGTTTGTTGAAATAGAGAAAATCGTAGCCGACGGAAGACATGTCTCCGATGTAGGCGGACGCGAGGCTGAGAAGCGGATAGACGGGAGGGAAATCTTCGAGAAAGAGGATGTTGGGGCGATTTTCATAGCGCCCGAGGAGGATTTCGAGTCGGATTTCGTCTTTGCGGCGGATGTTGGGGTGGAGTTTGACGACGAGATTGAGAGCGGGCGGCAAAGCATCCGCAAGTTCAGGGAAGGCGCGCCAGAAAGAGCCGTTATCTTCCTGGTCGCTCCAGGTGGGAGCGTAGAGATAGATCGGGTTTGCGGGGAGCCGGGAGAGGATTTTTTCTTTCAGGATAGGAGTGTAAAAGGAGCGGTGCGATTCCCAGTAGGAGGCGCGAAAGTTTCCGACAGAGACGGTTTGGGCGGAAACCTGTTTCTGGTTTAGGAAGTCGATCATTTTCTGGCCGTACACGAGCGCTGTTTCCGAAGGAGAGAGCGCCTCGAAGAACGGGCCTCTCCAGCCTTTGTCGGAATTGCCGTGGGGGAGCCAGAGGGAGCGGATCGGTTTGCCTGGAAATGAGGCGCTGAGGAGCGCCAGGGGATCGCAGGCGAGAAGAGGATTTGGAAGGGAGAGCGTGAAAAGGTCTTTTTCGACAACGTCCAGATCTGGATAATAGGCGCGGCAAAGATCGGCCACTGCCGGCTCGCAAACCCAGAGCGGCCAATTCATTTGGGCGCAAAAGGGGGCGAGGTGGTCGATGTAGTGGGGCGAGTCGTCGTAAATGAGTCCGGCGGGTTCCATGAATCTATCCGCAAAGTAGAGGGGTTATAGGTTCATAAGATCTATCATTGCAGAATTGGGTTTTTTCTATGAAGGAATTGCACCTGTGGTTTGAGCGGAATCGGAGGGATTTTCCCTGGCGCCGGGAAAAGACCCCCTACCGGGTATGGATTTCCGAGGTGATGCTGCAGCAGACGCGCGCCGCGGTCGTCATCCCCTATTTTGAGCGCTGGATGGAGCGATTCCCGGATGTGGAAGCGTTGGCGGCAGCGCCTTTGGACGCGGTGATCAAGGCGTGGGAGGGGCTCGGATATTACAGCCGCGCGAGAAATTTGCATGCGGGGGCGAGAGAAATTGCCGAGAGGTTTGGCGGCGAAATTCCAGATCGGAAAGAAGATCTCGAATCGATCCGCGGGCTGGGCCCTTACACGGTAGGAGCGATTTTAAGTTTTGGATTCCACAAGCGGGCTGCTGCGGTCGACGGGAATGTCGTCCGGGTTCTCAGCCGTTATTTCCTCATCGAGGAGAATGTGTCCAAAGCGGCTGTGAAGAGAGAGCTTCAGGCGAGAGCGGAAAGGCTTTTGGATGAGAAGGAGCCGTGGGTGACTGCAGAGGCGCTGATCGAACTGGGGGCGACCCATTGCGCACCAAGGCCCCGCTGCGAGGGGTGTCCGCTTCAATCGGGCTGCAAGGCGTTTTCAGAGCGGAAAGCCGAAGCGCTTCCGATCAAAAATGAAGAGGCGAAGACAATCGAGCTGGATCGGATTGTTTTTTGGATCGAAGCCGAAGGGAAAGTGCTGGTCAGAAAGGGCGAAGCGGGGCGCGTGATGGCCGATTTGTACGAATTTCCTTACACTGAAGAGAGGACGGAGAATTTCAGGCTCGGCTTTAAACAGTGGCGGGTTATCAGGCGCCTTCCTGAAGTGACTCATACATTCACCCGGTTCAAAGCCTATCTGAAGCCGTTTATGGTTCGCGCCGAGATGCGGGAAGTGGCCGGCCATATCTGGATTGAAAAAGAGAGGCTTCATGAGCTGCCGTTTTCTTCAGGACATAGAAAAATTCTGAAGGTTGCAATTATAAAAGAGAACTCTTTAACTTCGTGAAAATGCGGAAGCCCATGCAAATCTTACATTTAGAGGCGTCGCCCGGCTGGGGCGGACAGGAGATCCGGATCCTCCGCGAATCGGAGGGGATGGTTCAAAGGGGCCATCGCGTTGTGATGGGGGTGATGCGGGGCGGCGGGTTGGTCGAGCAGGCGCGCAAAGCTGGATTTACAGTTTATGAGCTGAATTTCCGCCAGCCGGCCTGGCCGATCTGTCTGCTGCAGCTGCTCTGGATTATTTTGCGCCACCGGATCGACGTTGTGAATACCCATTCGTCGCTGGATGGATGGATCGGGGGGATTGCTGCACGGATCGCCCGCCGGCCTGTCGTGCGGACCCGGCATCTTTCAACTCCGATTAAGGCCGGATGGAATAGCCGTCTTTTATATGGAAGGCTGGCCGATTTCGTCGTTACGACCTGCAAAGGGATCATCCCGATGATCTGCAGCCAGTCTGGAAAAAAGATCGAGCTTTGCCGTTCGGTGGCCACGGGGGTCGATCCCTCCCGGATTGTGGTCAGCGCTTCTGAGTCGAAGCGGTTCAGGGAGGAGATCGGCGCGAAGTCGGAAGAGTTTCTTGTGGGAACCGCCTGTTTTATGCGCTCCTGGAAAGGGATCGACGATTTTCTGAAGGCGGCCGACCGGTTGAGAGAAACTCCTGGATTAAAGTGGGTGATTATCGGCGGCGGGCACGCGGAAACGTATCGGCAGAGGGCGAAGGAGCTGAAGCTTGACGGCATCGTCCAATTCACAGGGCATTTGGCCAATCCCTTTCCGGCGCTTGCCGGACTCGATGCGTTTGCGCTGCTGAGCACGGCTCATGAAGGAGTCTCGCAGGCGATTCTGCAAGCGGCGTTTCTGGCGAAGCCTTTGATCGCCACTGCAGTGGGGGGGCTTGGAGAGGTGTGCTTGGATGGAGAGACGGGTTTTCAAGTGGCTCCTTTTTCTCCGGATCAGGTCGCCCAAGCCGTTATCCGGTTGAAAGAAAATGGGGAATTGCGCTCTCAATTGGGAAGGAAGGCCAGGGAGCTTGTCGAAGGGCATTTTACCTTCCGGCATACTCTCGACGAGATGGAAAAGGCTTACAAACAGGTCTTGGCTGAATGATCTATACCTGTCCCATGCACCCTCAGATCCGGCAAGAGGGGCCTGGGATTTGTCCTATTTGCGGGATGTCTTTAGAACCGTGGATTCCTGTGTCCGAGGAAGACCGGGAGCTGAAAAGCTGGACCGTCCGTTTTTGGGTCTGCCTTGTTCTTTCGCTTCCGCTCCTGTTTTCGATGCAGATCTCTCCCCCGCTGCAAGCTGTTTTGGCAAGCCCGGTTGTTTTATGGGGGGCGCTTCCTCTTTTCGTCCGCGGATGGAAATCGATCGTTTTCCGGAGTCTCAATATGTTCACTTTGATTTCGATCGGAGTGGGCGCGGCTTATTTCTACAGTCTTTTCGCTCTTTGGAACCATCTCGACTTGTATTTCGAGGCTGCTGCGGGGATTACCGTGCTGGTCTTGCTGGGCCAAGTTTTAGAGTTGAGGGCGAGAAAAAAAACGAACGCGGCGATCCGCGAGCTTCTCGCGCTGATCCCGGAAACGGCTCGCCTGCTCCTCCCTGACGGAACCGAAAAAACGATCCCGGTGCACGATGTGAAAAAGGGAGACCTGCTGAGAGTCCGCCCTGGAGAAAGGATCCCTGTGGACGGTGTGATCGCAGAAGGATTCTCATCCATCGACGAATCGATGATTACAGGGGAATCCCTTTTCGCGGAGAAGCAAAAGGGGGATAGAGTTTCGGGGGCTTCATTAAATGGCGCAGGCGGGTTCGTCATGGAAGCGGTCCGCGTAGGCGAAGATACTCTTTTATTTCAAATCGTCCGTCTTGTGAAAGAAGCGCAGGCGAGCCGCGCGCCGATCCAGAATCTGGCCGACAGAGTTTCGTCCTATTTCGTTCCGGCTGTCATCCTGATTGCAATTTCCACATTCGCCGTCTGGGTTTTGTGGGGGCCGGAGCCCAAGCTTGCTCATGGGATCATCAATGCTGTAGCCGTCCTCATCATCGCCTGCCCTTGCGCGCTGGGATTGGCCACTCCCCTCTCTTTAACTGTCGGGATCGGACTGGGAGCGAAGCAGGGAATCCTGATCAAGAATGGGGCCGCCCTTGAAAAATTGTGTTCTGTCGATTGGCTGGTCGTCGATAAAACGGGAACTTTGACCGAAGGGAAAGCCAAGCTCGAGGAAATCGTTCCGGCGGCGGGGATGGAGAAAGGACTGTTTCTTCAATTGGCAGCGAGCCTGGAGGCGGCGAGCGAGCATCCGATCTCGAAGGCGGTTCTAGAAAAGGCGCGCGAAATGAATCTCGATCTGGTTCCAGTAGATCAATTCCGGGCTGCGCCAGGGAGGGGCGTGTCGGGAACGGTCAAAGGAAAAGAGATGGCGATTGGAAACGAGAGATATTTCACCGATAGCGGGATCGATCTGGCTCCTTTGGCAGGGGAAATTCAAAGACTGGAAAGCGAAGGCCATTCGGTATTTTTCGCCTCATGGGGCGGCAAGCTGGCGGGAATATTAAGCGTCTCCGATCCAATAAAGCCTTCTTCTTTTGAGGCGGTTGAAAGACTCCATCGGGAAGGCGTGAAGATCGCTCTTGTATCGGGAGATCGGCAGAAAGTCGCAGAAGCGGTCGGCAAAAAACTGGGAATCGATCTGGCGATGGGAGGGGTTTTGCCCGAGGAGAAAAGCAAGGTCGTCAGGAAGCTGCAGAATGAGGGGCATCTGGTGGCGATGGCTGGCGACGGGATCAACGATGCGCCGGCCCTGGCTCAGGCCGATGTGGGAATCGCGATGGGAACGGGTGCCGACATTGCGATGGAGAGCGCGCAGGCAACGCTTGTAAAGGGAGATTTGCGAGGGATCGCGTCTGCGAGATCTTTAAGCCGCGAAGTGTTGAAAAATATCCGGCAGAACCTTTGGTTTGCTTTCCTCTATAATTCGCTGGGAGTGCCGGTCGCCGCAGGGATTTTTTATCCCTTTTTCGGGATCTTGATGAGTCCTGTTTTGGCCAGCGCGGCGATGACGCTGAGTTCTTTGTCGGTCGTAGTGAATTCGCTGAGGCTGAAAAGAGCCAAAATTTAAATGAATGCCCCCGCAAATGCGCAGGGGCTGAGACGAAAATTACATCGCAGAGAAGGTGATCGAAGCTGAAGCCAGCCGTACGCTCGATCCATAAGCGTCAGCGATCAGGTCAACAGGATTCAGAGAGGTGTTGACCAGTCGGAGAGTTTGCCCCGAATTCACTTTCACAACAACCGAACCTGTAATGACCCGGACGATTTCATTAGGAGAGGTGATGTAATCGCCTGAAACGCTTCCCGGAACCACATTGTTATTCAATGTCAGGCCGAAAGAGAAAGCCGGCACAGGGATTGGAAAGGGCGGAGTGAGGTGGCATTCCAGTTTGTATGTGATGAGGTAGACCGCGTTCGATGTGAAGGTGACTGCGCCTGTTGTAGCGGCGGCCGAGGTATTGATTTTGGAATTTTGGACGTTGATTCCCTCGAATTTTACAGTCCCGTTCGGAAGAATGGTTTGGTTCACCTGGCTGTAAATGTTTGCCGATGAGCTGGAAGACGGCGTCTGAGCCATCAGCGAAGAGGTTAGAAAAAGGCTCGCGATTGCGATTCCCAAAGCCCGCATTTTCATTCTTAACTCCTTTGTTTTTTGATTTTTGGAATCCCGATATCAGGAAATTCTTGATGGACTCAATCGTGCGTAAAAAATTAATTTTAAATCAAGATTTTTTTAAAAAATCCCTTGGCGCAAGACGCGCGATGGACTTTTCGAATTGTGGGGAAAAGTTCCAAGCGATAGAATTTCTTCGAATTAAACGGGGTCGTCTATGAGCAAAGTGATCGAATTGGAAGCTTCTTCCTGGATCCAGACGCTGCTATTGAAAAAGAAAGAGATCTTGATCGGAACGGTTTCTGTTCTGGCGGGAATCTCGATTCTGATTGTTTATTTCCAGTCAGGGCCGAAAGCTGCCGCATATGCGCAAGCTCAGGAAGCGTTCAATCGATGGCAAGCGGCGCCAAGCGATCAAGATCTCTATGAGAAAATGAGGGATGCCGTGCGCAAAGTTCCAGCTTTGCAGAAAAAATACGAGGCTGTGATCGTGCAAAAACTGCTCGACGTCGAGAGGACGGAGGACGCTCTGAAACTCGCAGGAAAGAGCCTGGCCCGGGTGAAGGACGAAGTCCCTTACCATACTGCGTTTGCGGCCGGTTCTCTTTTGATCGAGCAGGGGTCTTATCAGGAGGCTCTGGAAAAAGCGGTGCGGCTCAAAGAGCAGATGAGCGGATCTTTCCAAAGCGATTCGCTGGCTGGAGGCGCGCTTCTCTATGCGCACAACTTGCTGAGGATCGCTTTTCTGCAGCAGGAGCTCAGAAACAGGCCGGGTGAAAAAGCGGCGTGGGAAGAGCTTGAAGCGTTTCTGCAGCCCAAGTCGGCTGTGTCCGACCTGGTTTTGGGCAGCTTTTCGGAGAAAAAGATCGACCTGAACTCCTACATCGCCGAGCGGAAGAAGAGTCTTTAGAGATCAGTCGTGCTCGTCATCGAGCGAGGGGCGCGGGATCTTTTTGGATGATTTCGCGTCGCCCATCATCTGCGCGTGGCGGGTGTAATAATGGTACGAGGTGCCGGCGAGCAGGCCGATCAATCCGAACAGAAGGAAGGGGATGAACAGAGCGACGACGATTTTCACGCCGCCGAGAATCATCTGGGTCATCTTCTCCTGCTTAAATGCGAAAGTGTAGATCTGCTTCAGCCCTTTTTCCGTTTGCGAGGGGAAGAAAATCCCGATGATCGCGCCAATCGCAAGAAAGAGAATCGTAAGGCTTGGGCCTGTAAAAAAATCGAACATGCTGGAGATTGCGCCAATCGCAATCGCGGCGACTGTGAAGATTTCCGTCACGTATTTTCGGGCGAAATCTTCCATTTCCTGGACTGAAATCCCGTCTTTTAGTTTTCCCATGATGTCTTTCTTGTCCATATAGGCGTTCCTCCGAGATTCAGCCTTATCCCGTATTTAAACGTTTAATAAAATTATTTGCAATCCCGGAGAAGCCTCTTTTTAGAGAGATTTTTTGTCACATCCTCTTGACATTCAATCGTTGTTTGTTCAAGCTTTATCTTTTTTTATTCGATCTCCTAAACTCCTGTGATGCTTTGGGAATGAAATAATAATGGCCTTCCAGAACCGCCTCCTCTTTCATCCAGACAGAATTCTATGGATCGGCTTCGCAATTTTGGCCGGCGTTATTGCGATCGAGCTTCCTCTATGGATTATGATTTCAGGCGGAGGGGCTGCATTCGAGACGGCCAAAAGTTTTTCCAACGGGGAAAGAAAGGGGGCGCCAATCCAGTTTGTTCTGGGAGGGTGCGCAAATCCTTCGGCGCTGCCGATTCCCCGCCTCGATGGCGAGATCTCATTCTCTTACGACCCGCCCCGGCCTGACGGAGCTGCGAGGCAGCAGCAGCTGATGGTTCGGCTGAAGAGAGGGGCGCAATCAAAACGGGTTAGCCTTCCCTGCCGGCTCGATTTGCAATTCGCGGACGGAGAAACCCTCCTGTTCCATCCAGGAGAATCTTCTTTTTGGGTCGAATTATCTCCCGCTCCGGGAGGGCAGATCGAGGGGAAGGTGTTCATCGATTGCCCGCCCGAGGGGAAAATCGAAGGAGTTCCTTTTTTCGCAGCTCCGCAAGAGAGCCCGATCCAAAGCGCGCAGGAATTTGCGGAAGGGAGCCCGTTTCGGCATTTGGGCGAAGCCCGCTGGTGGGGAAAAGATCTTTTCCGGGAAAAATTCGGCGACGGGGTTTTGTTCGAGCGGCTTGAAATCGGGGCCCTCCCCAATGGCGAACTGGCTGAAATCCGGGAAGGAGAGTGGCTGGTGTGGCAAGAGGGCAAATGGCAGAAAAGCCCTTATCCGGCCGATGGGAAAAAACCGATTGCCAGGATTGATTCGGTTCAGGGAAAATGCCTCGTCCTTGAAGGGTGGGACGCCGATTCCCATGTGCGTCTTTCGCTTGCCCCCTCGGCAGGCCCTTCATTCAAGATCAAGGGAGACGAGATGTTCTCCTCGATCCGGATCCGATCCGATAAACAGATCAGCTGCATGCTTGAAAAACAATGCCTGATTTTGAAAACCGGCGACTGGATTTTGAAAAATGAAGGGAAATGGAAGATCCTCAGGAAAAAAGAAGAGCGGGAAAGCTACCTAAATGGCAAATTGTTTGGAGACCTATTCGTCTTTGAGGGCATTGAATTGAAGCAGGGGCAGAAACTCATCCGAGGACAATTTTTCAACCCAGGCCGCTCCCAGGCCGTCCAGGTGGAGCTCCCTGCGCATTCGATGCGGAAATCGTTTTATGCAAAGGAATCTGCCGATAAGCCTGCGCGGAAAGGGAGGCCTCGATGAAAAGGGTGTTTCTCTTTGCAGGGATCATTTGCGCCGGGGCGCTATTGGGAAACGGGGCCGTTTTAAGCGCCGACATGGAAGGGGCCCAGGCATTTAACGACACACTCTCTTCTTACAAGACGGAACTCAGGGAGAAATTCGAGAAAGCGGGCGAACTTTCGCGCGCCGGAGGAAAAGAGACAGAGTTCAGAGAGCTCCTGGGCGATGTCCGCGGAGTGAAAAGCAAAATCCGCCATCTCGAAGAGAAGTGGAGGAAGAGTTCGGTCGAGGATGCAGCCCATGGCGACGAAGCCTACGCGTTATGGGATGTGGGAGAGACGACTCTTTCCCAGCTGATCATGGAATACGGCGCAAACGATTTCCTCTATGTGATCCCCCAGGAATTGAGCGGGATGAAGATCAGCCTGTTTTCCAGCATTCCACTCCCGCATGAAACCTGGAGCGAGATGATCGAGATGATCCTCGCCCAAAACGGCATCGGGGTCAAAAAGCTGAATCCGTTTGCAAAGCAGCTTTACATTTTGAAGCTCGACCCTTCAGCCATCGAGGGGATCGTAGACCGGGAATCGGATCTCGAGCTTTTTTCCAACCATGCCCGTCTTTTCTATGTTTTCTCTCCGCCTCCAGAGCAGATCCGCTCCGTGCAGGCGTTTTTCGAGCGTTTTTCCGACCCCAAGCAAACCACGATCCAGTCGATTGGTTCGAAAGTGGCGATTGTCTCTACAAAGGAGACGGTAGATAAACTTTTGGGGCTGTACCACGCTGTCTGGGAGCAGAATAAGGGGAAGATTGTCCGCCTGGTGAGCCTATCCAAGATCACGGCGCAGGAGGCTGAAAAAGTTTTAAAGGCCGTCTTTTCCGATCCCGGGAATAAAACGCGCCCCACTTTTTATCCTTCCGGAGCGGATGAGCTGACGTTCCTTACTCTGCCGCAGGGCCTCGTGCTCGTCGGCGAAAACGACACAGTGGAAAGGGGCGAAAAGATTCTGTCCGAACTCGAAGGGCAGCTCGAAGATCCGGGCGAAAAAGTGATCTACTGGTATGCGTGCAAGCATTCGAATCCGGAAGACGTCGCCGAAGTGTTGGAGAAAGTCTACGACTCGCTTATCGGATCGAATTTCGAGAAGAAGGGAGAGGCTCCGCCGCCTCAGGGTCCGCCGCCGCCAGTCCCTTCCCAGGATCAGCCGAATCCAGGGCAGGTTTTCCCCTTTCCGGACAGAAGCACGGCGTTCAATCCGGTGCTGCCCGCGGGAGCTCCTTTCGTCCAGCCCGGGACAATCGAAAAGAGCCAAAAATCCTCTTTCGGAAATTTCATTGTCGACAACAAGACGACTTCGATCCTGATGGTTGTCCGAAGGGAAGAATTGGGCAAGATCAAGTCTCTTTTAAAGAGGCTCGATGTGCCGAAAAGAATGGTGCAGCTCGATGTGCTGCTGGTCGAGAAGAAACTCCGCGACCGGAAGCAGATCGGGTTCAGCCTCCTCCAGTTCGGGACGAATTCGAGCGGCAAAAAAGAGAATGCGATTACGTTCGACACCAACGAGAAGGCTTTCAACAAAGGCGTTTTAAGCTACATCTTCAGCCGCGCGAGCAACGGTTGGCCAGCAGTTGATTTGACCTATAATTTCCTCATGGCGCAGGAAGATATCCGGATCAACGCCAACCCGTCTGTCCTTGCGATCAACCAGACGCCCGCGACGGTATCGATTGTAGAAGAGATTTCGATCAACAACGGCGCGATCCAGCTCGATACGACCGCTGGAGTCACGGTCGAGCAATCTTTCACGCGGGCGCAGTACGGGATCACGATTTTGCTCACTCCGACGATCCATATGCCCGATTCGGACGAACCGGGCAGCCCTGGCTTCGTATCGCTGCAGACAAATCTCGAATTCGACACGACGCAGGCGACGATCAACGACCGGCCTCCCGTTACCCGCCGCCATATCGAGAACGAAGTGCGCGTCGCCGACGGCGAAACGATTATTCTCGGCGGATTGAGAAGGAAGATCGAGGAAGACAGCCGAGAAAAAATTCCTTTCCTGGGTGATTTGCCGGGGATCGGGAAGCTCTTTGGCGCAGCGAAAACGACCGAAACGAACACGGAGATGTTCATTTTCATTACGCCGCGGATCATCCACGACCCGGTCGACGATTTGCGCTGCATTCGGCAGTGCGAATACCAGATGCGCGCCGGGGATGTTCCTGAATTTCTCCAGAGAATCGACGAAGCGAAGAGGCGCGAGCGGAAAAAACTGTTCGATCAAAGCCTTAAGATGCTGTTCGATATGTATTAGGTGATCTATGTCCAATGAACGGGCGATTGCGGAGCGATTCGGCCTCCCCATCTTCGATGAGGTGGCCGAATTTGCTTTTGTGAAAGAGAGGGTTTCGATCGTTCCCTACCTTTTCGCCAAGCAGAAGAAGCTTCTCCCAATCGAGCAAAATGAGAAAGGGGTGATTGTCGCCGTCGCGGATCCGCTCGACGTCGAATCGCTTGAAGAACTCCGCCTTCTTCTCAAAAAACCGATTCTGCCGATCTATTGCCCCAAAGGCGCCCTAGAATCTGCGATCGAGCGCTGTTACCACCAGAAAGAAGAAGAGACGAAAAAGCTGTTCAGCGGCCTCGACAAAGGGGCGGTTCAAAGCGAAGATGCCCTGGAAGGGTACGATCTCCTCGAACAGGCCGACCAGAATCCGATCGTCCGGATGATCAATTCGATTCTCGTCGAGGCGATTCAGCAGGGGGCGTCCGACGTCCATTTCGAGCCGGCTGAAGAAGGTCTTCTCGTCCGCTACCGGATCGACGGCGTGCTGCTTAAACGGCATGCCCCGCCTCGCGATGTCCAGGCGCAAATGCTCACGCGGGTGAAGGTGATGGCGAAAATGGATATCGCCGAGCACCGTTTGCCTCAGGACGGAAGGATCAAACTGCGCCACGGCGGCCGGGAGATCGATTTCCGCGTCAGCACCCTCCCGATTGTTTACGGGGAGAGGATCGTTCTCCGGATTCTCGACAAAGGGAACGTCCTTTTGGGGCTTGACCGGATCGGAATGGATGAGAAGACCGTCAAATCGTTCAGGAAGCTGATCAACCTGCCCGAGGGGATCGTCCTAGTGACGGGGCCTACGGGGAGCGGGAAGACGACGACGCTCTACAGCGCGATCTCGGAAATCAACGGCTCCGATACGAATATCATCACGGTCGAGGATCCGGTCGAGTACAAGCTGGCGGGAATCTCGCAGATGAACGTCAATTCGAAGATCGAACTCGATTTCGCCCGCGGGCTGCGCCATATCCTGCGCCAGGATCCCGATGTGATTATGATCGGGGAGATTCGCGACCGGGAAACAGCGGAGATCGCGATCCAGGCCTCATTGACAGGACACTTGGTTCTCAGCACCCTCCACACGAACGACGCTCCCTCGGCTCTGACCCGTCTTGCCGATATGGGGATCGAGCCCTATCTTCTCGCCTCTTCGATTCTGGGCGTCATCGCTCAAAGACTCGTCCGGTGCATTTGCAGCGGATGCAAGACGAGCTATACTCCCTCTTCGGAAGAGCTTGCGGAACTGGGCATAAAAAAAGACGCCGCGGAAAAACTCTATAGAGGGAAGGGCTGCGCTGCGTGTTTTGGGACCGGGTATAAGGGGCGCTGCGGGATCTACGAGCTGATGCCGGTAACGGCGCGGATCAAGACGCAGGTTTTGAAAAGCCAGGATGCGGAAGAGCTGCGGCGCGTGGCGCTCGCGCAGGATATGGCGGGATTATTCGAGCAGGGGCTTAGGCTGGTTGTCCAGGGGACGACCACGAGCGCAGAACTCTTGCGCGTTACGCGCATCGACCAGGGAAGGGAGTAGGCGATGCCGCTTTACCGCTACCTGGCCCTCACGGGAAGAGGAAAAAAAATCTCCGGGACGGTCGATGCTGACAATATCCAGGAAGCCAAACTCAAGCTCATCCGGCGCGAAATCGCCGCAATCCGGATTGATCCGCTCAGCGAAAAGCAGAAAAAAACGGCGCTCTCGAAGGCCGAAGTTTTAAACCTTACGCGGGAGCTGACCCGTCTTTTGCAGGCAGGGCTTCCCCTTTTCGAGTCGCTCTCCGCTTTGGAAGAGAAATACCAGGGGCAGAAACCCCACCGTTTTCTGCTCGATCTTTGCGATCGGGTGCGGAGCGGCCAGTCGTTTTCCCAAAGCCTTGCGTCCCATCCAGGGAGTTTCGATCTTTTGTATGTGGGAATGGTAGCCAATGCGGAAAAGACAGGCCGCTTGAGTTCAGCTCTGAATGAACTGGCGCAGCTTCTTTCGCGGCAGATCGAAGTGAAAAAACAACTCGTTTCGGCGCTGATGTACCCAGCTCTCCTCTCTGGCTTTTGCCTCGTCGTCCTCTCTTCCCTTTTATTTTTTGTCATTCCTTCCTTAAGAGAGCTTTTCGATGGGCGCGATCTCCATCCCTTCACGCGGATCGTGTTTGCCGCAAGCGCGCTCGCTTGCAACGGAAAAACGGTTCTTCTATTTTTCTGCCTCTCTTTAGCGGGAGCTGCGGCCTTTGCCTACGTTTCCCCTAAATGGCGCGGAAAATTGTCCCGCCTTTCCTATCAGCTCCCCTTTCTGAAGACCCTTTTTGCGAAAGTCGCTTTTGTCCGCTTCTGCCGGGCTGCCGCGACTCTTCTCGAAGGAGGATTGCCCGTTATCGCGGCCTTCAGCCAAGCGCGGATTGTAATGAAGCATCCCCTTCTGGAAGCGGTTGTCCTGGAAGCCGAGGAGAAAATTTCGCAAGGAGAGCCGCTCTATGCGCCTTTCCAGAACCATCCGCTCATCCCCTCGCTGATTCCCCGGATGCTCGGGATCGCGGAAGAAGGGGGAAAGCTTCCGTTCATGATGGGGCAGATCGCCCAAATCTACGAAGAAGAACTCGAGCGATCGCTCGCTCATTTTACGACAGTGGCCCAGCCCGTGCTGCTGCTTGTTTTAGGAGCGATTATCGGCTTCGTCCTCCTCTCCGTACTCATACCGCTGACCGACGTCAGTTCGTTTGCAACAGGATAATTGTTTTACTAGGTGATTCCATGAAGAAGAAAAAACGGTCTTTAACGCTCCTCGAAATCATGATTGTGATTTTCATCATCACCCTCATCACGGGGGCGATCGGCTATAATATGCGGGGAACGCTGGACCGCGGCAGAGCGTTTAGAACCGAACAGGCGAGAGAACAGCTTCACGACCTCCTCCTCATCTGCCTCGCTTCCGAAGAAAAAGCCGACGCCGAGGCGATTGCGAAAAAGCCAGCTGAATATCTCAAGCGCTCCGGCCTGGCGAAAGATCCGGATCGGCTTGTTCTCGACGGCTGGAAAAATCCATTCCAGATCACGGTCAGCAAGGACAAGTCCGATTTCCTCGTCCGCTCAGAGGCTCTCGAGAAGTACAACAAGAAGAAGGGGATCTCCGTAGAGACCTCCGATTCGAATGAGGAATAAGCGCTCGTTTACCCTTCTTGAGTGGATGATCGCCATTTCTCTCCTTCTCATCGCCAGCGGGCTGACTGGGTGGAAAATGAGAGACGCCCTTTTGAAGAGGAAATTCCGTTCCGATCTCGACCGGCTCCGCTCCCGCTGTTTGGTGTGCCAGAGGCTTGCCGCCTCGACGCAGACCGACTGGAGCGGGGTTTTGCGGAAGGAGAACAAGGGCTGGGTCTTCGAACTGAGATGCGTCGACAGTTCCCGCATGGGGAAATTCGCGCCGCTGAAAATCGAGATCGGCTCGATCCTGCTGAATGGGAAAAAGCTGGAGGAAATTCCGATCGATTTTTTTGCGTCCGGGAAAATTCATCCCGAAGGGAAACTTCTTTTCCGCGAAGAGAAATATGCTCTGAAAGAAGAGTGGGATCTGCCGCAGATTTTCCTTGTTGAAGAGGGGGAAAAGCTCGGGCCTATCCACCCGGACGAGGTCAATTGAGTCGTTTAAAGATCTGATCCGCTTCTTCTTCATCGATGAGAACGAAGCGGTTCTGGTTTTGCTCGTAGCAATAGACATCGGCGTGCGCGATATCGAACCAGAGGCCGTGGACTCCGAGCTTTTTTTTCTCCATCCGCTCCTGCACAGAGGGGTAGCTCTTTATATGCTCCATCTGTTCGACGACGTTCATTTGGGAAATCTGGTTTTCCACGGTGAGCGAAGGGTCGAGAATCATTCCGCTTTCAACTTTCCTTCGGGATTCTTCGCCGTATTTAAGCCAGGACTTAAGGTGAGGGCAGCAAACCGTGTCGATTCCGGCTACGAGGGCGTGCATAGCCCCGCAGTCGGAATGTCCGCAGACGATGATGTTCGAAACATTGAGCGTCGAGAGGGAAAACTCGATCGCCGCCGGGACGCTGTTGTCTTCCTCGGTTGGAGTCGGAGGAGGAACCAGGTTGCCGATATTCCGGATGACGAAAAGATCTCCCGGGTTCGTCGAAGCGAAGAGATTCGGGACGACCCTGCTGTCCGAACAGGCGATAAAGAGGGCGTCGGGTTTCTGACCAAGAGCGAGTTTGGCAAATAGTTCCCGCCGCTCTTCAGTCAGCCCTTTTCTAAAATCTACAATACCCTGGATCAGCTTTCTCATGGCGTCAGTATACCACAAGAAAGGAAGGGAGGGAAGGCGTCAGATTTGAATCGGACGCCGCGTCGCATAGTCTTGAGGATCAATATCTACCGTGATGCAGTGAGTTTCTGTGCGGGGAGAAGATCCGGCCGGTCCCTGCTGCCGGTTGTCTCTCCGGTAGCGGAGCAGATCGATCAGGTGCTCGATGCAGCTGCGGAGCCCTTTTAAAGGGGATTTTTGAAGCTGGAAGCGGGTGTGCCCTTTGGGGTCGAGCCAAAAGACGAAATGATGAAGCTCATAGCAGTGTTTCTCCTGATATTTATGGGAAGAGATTCTCCGGCGCGCTTCCGGATGCTTGCGCCAATGAGAGCAGAAAAACCCCTGATCTCCTTTGATCCGGACATTCGCTCCTTTTACGATTTCCTCCAAATGAGGATGGAGTTCCGGCATCGCCTCCAGCTCCTGCATCAAAAAGCCTGCAAAGTGGGGGTGGTGCGCATTCGCCTTGATGAACGTCTCCGCTTTCCCCTGTTTCGCAGCGAGAAGAAGCTGCTTGTAGAGCTTTCTTTGCCGGCAGGGGCCGCAAGCCGCGTCGCGGATCCAGCAGAGAAGGCGGTATCCCAAAGTGAAAGCGTGGACGACGAGAAGTCCGAACGCCATCGCCCCGCGCTGCAGGAGCGGCGGCTTTTGATGCTGCGGAGGCGTTTCGAGAATATCTTTTCCCTGGAGAAGCCCTTTGGGAGCGCGGGCTTTTATGGAAAAGGGAGCAATCCCTGGAATTGCAGAACAAAAGCGGACTGAATCGACTTCCAAACTCATAAGGGTCGAAGATTTTACGGAAATCGGCTCAGATTTCAAGAAATTAATGCAGCATTCGGATGATAACCTTGTGAAAATTTGGAGTTTTTTCTACTCTTGAACCTCCAACTCAACTCAAGAAAAAAGCGTGGAACATCTATGAAGAAGATTTTAGTCGCTTTGACCCTTTGCACAGCCGCCCTTTCAGCGGAAGCGCCCAATCCTCCCCAAACGGCTGTTTCTCTGAAGCCCCGCCAGCCGAACTGGAGATTCGACATCGTCCAATCCTACCCGCAGGGAACGCCCCAGACGGTTCTATTCTATGAACCCAATCTCGATGGCGAGCGCCCGGTTAAGCAGGTTGTCTTTTTCGAAAACAACCGGATCCAGTCTGAAATGGATATCGCCACAGTCGATGAGGATTCCGCTGCGGCAAAACAGTGGAACTCGACTCTTGTTCCCCATGGCGCCCGCGTAGAATTTTCAGCGGATGGGAAGCTGGCTAAAATTTCCGGCTATGAACTTGGCCAGCTCTCCGGCGAATGCAAAACATTCTACCCGAGCGGCAAGGTTCAGACTTCAGTCTTCTATCGAGATGGAGTATTGAACGGAACCGCTCAATCTTTTTACGAAAGCGGCGAGATCAAAGAAACAGCCAGCTACGAAGAGGGGAAACTGGAGGGGGATGTCGTCCAATATTATGAGAATGGCTCCAAAGCGGCAGTTCTTCCGCACAAAAACGGAAAAGTCCATGGGACGGCGATCGAGTGGTTCGCTTCCGGCCTGTTGAAACTGCAGCGGCAGTTTTTCCAGGGGATGCTGCACGGAGACGGGAAAAATCCTGCGCTGATCGGCTATGACGAGCAGAGAAACGTGATCGAAGTCGTCGATTTCCGCGAAGGGCAGCCGGTCGGCCTCCATATCCGGTACCACGCTAACGGCAAAGAGGCCTACAGGGTCAATTTCCGGAACGGGAAGAAAGAAGGAAAAGAGCAGTATTTCAGCGACGAAGGCGTGCTGATTGGCGAAGGGATGTTCGCCGAGGGCCGCCCGCAGGGGAAACACTGGCGCAACCACCCGAACGGCGCGGCAGCGTATATCGCCCATTTCGATGCGAAGGGCCAGCTGCTTGAGCCGGTCGCCGAATTCGACGACCAGGGACAGAAAATCCGCCAGTTCTCGATGGCGGGAGAACGTTTGGACGGCCCCTTTTTAGAGTGGTATCCGGACGGGACGCTGAAGACAGAATATAACTATGCCGCCGGCCAGCTCGAAGGGGAACAGAAAGAATACTATCCTTCCGGGCAGATCAAAGTCTCCACCTGCACCAAAAATCAGCAGAGAGACGGGCTGCATGAAGAGTGGCACGAAAACGGCGTTTTGGCCCGCAGAGTCCATTTCTCTGAAGGCCTCAAAGATGGGCAGATGGGCGAATGGTACGCGAACGGCAACGCCCGCCTCGACGCATACTTCCAGGCTGACCATCCTGATGGCGTCCAGAGCGAGTGGTATGAAAACGGCCAGCTGAAAAGCAGAGCCGAATTCGCCTTCGGCCTCAAGCAGGGATGGCATCGCGAATGGAATGAGAAAGGGGCTCCGGTATTTGAAGCCTTTTTCGATAAAGACCAGCTCGAGGGAACTGTTTTGACCTGGTGGGGCCAGGATCAGATTAAAACCAAATTCCACTTCGAGAAGGGGAAGAAAACAGGCAAGCACGAATGGTATCACCAGAATGGGAATCCAGAGCGGTTCGCCTCATTTAAAGATGACGGAATGGATGGGGAGGCCCTTTCCTGGTATGCCGACGGCTCGATCCAGTCGATCCAGCGCTTCAAAGAGGGAAAGCCTGTAGGAGAACACCTCACCTACTATCCGAAGACGGCGTCTGGGCAGAAAGATGCCGACCGCCTTGCCCATTACTTCCAGTATGACGACGAAGGGAAGCTGCATGGGGTCGAGAAAACCTTCTATGAAGGAGGCAAACTCCAGGCCCAGCTCGCTTATGAACACGGGTTAGTCAACGGTTCGAAGCAGATGTGGGATCCTCAGGGGAACCTCGTGGAAGAAGCCAATTATGTTCTCGGCAAGCTCGAGGGACGGTTCTTTCAGAGAAGCCAGGACGGAAAAGAAGTTGTTACCTTCTACAGCGGCAACCTGAAAAACGGGCCTCATACAGTTTACTATCCTCCGAATCCCAAAGGGGAAAAACATAAGGCGCTCGAAATCGAATTCGTGAATGACCAGATCGAAGGATTGGCTTCAGAATACACGGATAAAGGAATGAAGGTCGCAGAAACTCCTTACGTGAACGGCCAGAAACAAGGGCTCGCCCGCGCGTACAATCTAGAAGGAAAACTCAGCGCGACAATCGAGTTTTCCGGAGACAAGAAAAATGGATACTTTGTCCAATATTTCCCCAATGGGGCTGTCTACCGCGAAACGTATTACATGGACGATAAGCGGGAAGGCGAAGAAAAAACATACCATGAAAACGGACGGCTCGCATCGATCTTCTGCTACCGGAACGATCTCTTGGACGGTCTGGCGCAAAGCTGGAACCCGGAAGGCGTTCTTGTCTTCGAAGCCGAATACCAGGACAATCTCCGCCATGGAAAGTTCAACAAGTATTACGACGACGGAAGCCCTTATCTAGAGCAGACTTTCGTCTACGACACGCCTGAAGGCGAGAAGAAGAAGTTTGATAAGGACGGCCATGTCACCGTGCTTTATTACGAAGGCGGGCAGCTCGTTGAATCGAGATAATGTCTTTGGCAATCAGTGGGTTAAGGGATTTTTTTAAAAAATCCCTTCCCTTTTTTTGCAAAAGGCGTAAAGTGGTTTTTGCGAACAAAATTCGCATTCCAACTAGGAGAATAAATTATGAACATGAAGCAACCAGCTAAACCACAACCAGCGGCTCCAGCAAACAAAGCCCCTGAGAAAAAACCACAAGCTCCAGCGCCAGCTCCTCAGCAAAAACAAAAAGTCCCAGGCAAATAATCAGCAGCCTTCGGCAAAAAATTATTCTCGGGCAGACTTTCGGGTCTGCTCGAGTCATTTTCCTCTTCTTCGCCTTTTCTCTTTTCTCTTATGATTGCAGTTATTCATTCAAAGAGTCGCTCTATTTTCTAGAGAGGGGCGAAACTCTTCGCGATATTACAGAACGGATTTTCGAGCAGACAGAGCTTCCCGGCGGATTCAAAACCCAATTCCGAAAACAGAAGCGGCAATTTTACGTCTTTTCTTATCCAAGCGGCGGTTTGCAGATCAAGGGAATGATCTCTTTTGTTTTGCGCCCTGGGCCAAAGCCGCTGATCGTTTTTTTACGGGAGGGAGCGAGAAAAATAGATCTCCCTGCCTTCGGCTGCGGAGATCTTCCCGACGAGCTGGCTTGGCTCAGCAACGCAACTATCGTTTTGGGAATCTATCGGGACGGCGTGAATCCGGGAACAGATCAATTCGGAGGCAAAGATGTGCAGGATGTCCTTCATCTGGTTGAATCGCTTCCCTATCTCGCCGAAAATCTCCAAATTTCATTTGAGCCGGGCCGCAGGTCGATGATCGGACTGGGGCGCGGCGCGATGGAGATGTTTCTTGCTTTTTCCCGTTATCCCAAGCTTTGCGGGGAATTCGATCGGGTAATTTCTCTCTCCGGACTTCTCGACCTCGATCTCGCGATTGAAGAGAATCCCGACTTCGCTTCGCTCCTCAAGCGCCAATTCCGCTTTGATGGATCGCAGGAGTGGATTGACAAGAGGAATCCCCTGCTCCATGTTTCCTCGATTCCCTGCACGACTCTTCCAATTCTGCTGATCCAGGGGACTGCCGATCCGCTCCTCTCTCTTGAGCAGGGCTATGCGATGCTAGCCGCCTTGAGAGCTCTCGGATTTTCAAATGTCAGCTATTGGGAGTTTGCGGGCGGCGATCATGGGCTGCGCAATCTTCCTTGGGGCGTCCCGCTGATGCTGGAGTGGCTGAATGGTTTGCCAGGGAGCGTCCCTGTTCAAGAGTTTTAATCTCAAATGGCGATTTGAGTTGCTTCCCTTTGGTGCGGCAGAGTTGGCATTCTTTTGAATGGAACATAAAACAATCCGTCTAGACTAAAACCTCCTTTTATCATTTTTGGAATTAAAATAAATTTGAAAAATTATTTTAATTTTCGAATTTCTTGCGGATAAGAAGTTCGATTTCGGCGGGGACGAAATCGCGGAGCGGCCCTTTGAAATAGGCGATTTCGCGGATGAGCGAGGAGCTGATCTGCGTGTGCCGCTCGTCGGCCATCAGGAAGAGCGTTTCGATGCCGGAAAGACGCCTGTTAGCAAGCGCCATCTGGAACTCATATTCGAAATCGGAAAAAGCGCGGAGTCCCCGGATCAGGAACTGGGCTTTGTGAGAACGGGCGAAGTCGACGACGAGTCCCTCAAAAATTTCAATTTGGACATTCGGGATCGAAGGGGTGATCAGCCGAAGCATTTCCTTTTTCTCTTCGGGAGAAAAGAGCGCTTTTTTATCAGGCTTCACGGCGATCGCGATGAGGAGTTTGTCGCAGATGAGGCTGGCGCGCTGGATGATGTCGAGGTGCCCTTTGGAGGGAGGGTCGAAAGTGCCTGGGAAGATACCGATGCGAGCCATAATACACTATGTAACTGAAAACCGATATTCATGTAAGAGGGCGTCGCCGAAATGGCGGGAGCTTTGGAGAGCGAGGCTTGCGGGTTCGTAAGGTTTCTTCTGCGCTTTCGGGGTGTACCGTTCTTCAAGGAATACAAGGGCGTTTGGAGAGAGGAGAGGGACGATGGCGTCGAGAAGCGGGTCGGTGGGAGTGCCGTAGGGAGGGTCGATGTAGACGATCGTGAACCGCTCTTTGGAAAGAATTTGAAGAGCTCTTGCGGCTTTGACGGGAAGGAGGACGGCAGAATTTTCGGCTTTGAGAAGGGCCAGGTTCTCCTTGATGCAGGCAATCGCGCTGCGGTTTTCTTCAACGAGCGCGACATGGGACGCTCCTCTGCTTAAGGCCTCGAACGCCATCGCGCCGCTTCCGGCGAAGAGATCGAGGAACCGGGCCCCTTCGATTTCGTTTTGGCAGATATTGAACACAGCTTCGCGGAGCATCCCTTGCGTGGGGCGCGTCGAAGGGCCTTTAGGAGTTTTAAGGAGGCGTCCTTTATATGCGCCTCCGATGATGCGGAGCGTCATTCGAATGCGATCTGGGTATTGTAGGGTTCCAGGAGAGAGCGGGCTTCCGCCAGATGGCCGGGATTGTCGTCGCGGAGATAGAGTTCGTAGAGGCCGTAGGCTCTCTGGAGCGCCCATTCGCCTTTCAGAGACTGGTTCCCCTTTTTGGCGTTGAGGAAGGAGACGGTTTTTTTGATGTTGAGCCACTTGCCTTTGATTCGTCCCTGCACGAAGAGGATGAAGTCGTCGAGCGTCTCGGCGCTGCCGAGGATGACGTAGGGCTGTTCGAGATAGAGATGGGGCATTTGCATCGGTTTTGGGAAGATCTCGATTTTCGCTTTCGGCGAGAGGCTGATGGCGTGGCAGACGAGATTTTTGCCGATCGGATTTTGGATCGTCTTCATCAGCTTGAGAATTTTTCTCTTAAGGCCCCGTTTCGTGGGGGATTCGATGATTTTACCGCGGTTGAACGCCGAGGCGGCGTCGAGGGTTCCCAGGTGGCGGTCTCCGTTGAGGCCGACGGTAAACAGGGCGACTTTGCCGCTGTTGTACAGAGTCCAGTCGAACAGCAGAGCTTTCTGGTCGTTCTTTTTGGCGAGGCTTTCCGAGTCGGTGAAGAGGATGGCCGTATGGATCTCTTCATCGCGGCCGTTGCCAGGAACGGAGAGCATGAGGGGCCGCGAAAGATTGGCTTGGGAGAAAAAGCTGCCGAGGGAAATTTTTTCGAGGAACGCTTCGGCGCGGGCGAGCGATTCCACTGAGAAGGGAAGCGGCGAGGGAGAGAGTTTTTCCAGCTTGCTGTCGAACGCGACGATATTGAAATGGTCGTCGGGGGACATTTCTTCGAGAGCTTTGTAAATGGCGGATTTGGTGGCGGCGAGCCGATCAGCCTGGATGGTATTCGAGCGGTCGATGAAGAACGTGAAATTTTGCTGGAGTTTCGGCAGGTCGAGGTCAGGGCGCGGGATGAGGGTGAGCGCGAAAATGTAGCCTTCGCCCTCTTCGCGGGGAAGGAAGACGAGGTCGGCGTCGAAAGAGTCGGAGCAGGAAGTCGTATCGAGATCCGAGAGAGTGGGGATTCGGGGGAGTTCCGGAACGCGGGTCGGGAGGACCGCGCGGGAAGGCTGGGGTCTTTCCTCAGAGGGCGAGCGGAGAAGCGGTTCTGCGTAGGCGATGGGCGCTTGAAGAGGGACTTCTTCTTTTACGGCAGGCCGCGGCGCTTCGAGCGGGGGAGTAGGAAGAAGGTCGACCGGTTTCGGAGCGGGGGATGAAAGCTGTTTCGAGGGCGCGGGCGCAGGAATAATCAGGTCTTTCGGGAGGTGGTCGAAGAGATTGAGTTTGTCTTGCGCGGGGAAAGAAAAGGAGGGGAGCGAACTCAAGGCGAGAAGATTCTCCGCGGGAAAGGGAAGCTGAGGCTGGAAAAGGGCGTAGCTGAGAAGGTCGGTCTCTTCGGGATGGATTCGGGGCGAGCGGAGAGGGAGCGCGCTTTTCTTCTCCTCTTTGGGTGATGGAGCGGCGGCGATTCCTTCTCCTGTGGGAGAAGGAGCGAACGCTTCTTTCAGAATTTGATCCCGCTCTTTCTTGTCGATGAGGCTGAGCCAGGGGGCTTCCGTCTTAGGGCTTTGAGGGCGGAACCAGAGCGAATGGCGCTGGACGAACACGAGGGCGGACATGTGGGCAATGAACGAGAGGACGAGGCACGCGCTGAGAATTTTTTTCTGTCTTTGTCTCATTCTACTTTAATCGCTGACGGACCCGGCCGGCGAGGGACGGATGGGCCTGTTCGTCTACAATCTGAAGCAAAAGGCCTTTTGCTTTTGCTTGCAACTCTTTTTGCGCTTCAGGGTTTTTTGCCAGTTCCGCTTCGGCGGAGAGGATTTCGGCTTCCAGGAAGCGCATGTAGCTTTGGTAGATCTTCTCTTTCCGGGGCCATTTTGCGCGAGCTTCCTGATAATCTTTCGACAAAATATCGTCTGCGCGCTCGAAGTCAGCCTTTGTTTTGAGGAGGAGCTGATGCCTTTTTTCAAACGGGTTTTTCGAGGCGTCGAGGCGCGTCTGGAAATCGACGTAGTCGAGAGCCGCTTCGAGGTGGATCGGCTCGTTGGCGAGCGATCGCTGGAGGATCAGATCTTTCAGGCGGGAAAGGATTTTCACCACTTCGGGATGGGAAGAACCTAATTTATTTTTCAGGGCTTTTCCGAAGCGGAGGCGGGCGTTTTCCAAAGCTGCCGCTGCGCTCGTCCTGTTTTTCAGCGTCGGGCTGTCTTGCAGAATCGAGTCGAAAAGAGGGGCCGCTTTCGCCTCGTTTCCGGTTCTGACGTACGCTTCGCCAAGAAGCAGAAGCGTCTCTTGGCCGGAGGAGCGGCTGGAGGTTTTTTCTAGGAGCTGAATCTGGTCGGCGGGACGGCCGAGGACGCCGTAGAGTTGCGCGAGCTTGCAGACGGCCGGCTCGTAGAACGGCGCTTTGGAATCAGCTGATTTGAGGAATTGCTCGAGGATCGAGGCGGTTCTTTGCGCAAGGGGCAGAGCAGGAACTCCTCCGTTTTCAATCTCTTCGCGGATTTGGCTGTAGGTCCAATCGGCGAGCCACAGGAGGTTTTCGCTCTGGATCTCGGCCCTGCTTTCGAAGGCGGAGTAGAGATGGGCCGCTGCCTTGTCGATCAGCTGCGGAGAGGAATGGGAGCGTTCGAGATAGGCGTTGAAGAGCGAAGTGTGGATTTGGGCCGGCTCGATCAGGTTCGCTTTTTTGGCGAGGGCCTGTTCAGCCAGCTCGCAGAACGAGTTGAGGTCTTTCGCCCCGTCGCGGCTGCAGAGCGAGAGGAGGAGGAGAGCATTGGCTTCCTGGGGGAACGAGCCCCCTCTTGAGAGGAGCGCGCGTAGCGTTTTCGACGTCTGTTCGTGGCGGCCCAATTCGAATTGGGTCGTGGCCAGAAGGAATTCCCAGTCGCTCTGTTCCGCTTGGGAAAGGAGTTCTTTTTCTCTGAGAAGCGATTCGAGCTCGAGAGCGAGCTGCTCCTTCAGGGCCGGGTTTCCAGGGTGGCTCGACGCAATTTCGGCGCAGGAGGTGATCAGATACCGGCGGGCGAAGAGAGCCAGCTCGTGGTTCGGAAATTGTGAGAGGAACGCGCGGGCCGCATCGCGGCACGGCTCCCACGATTTCGACTGGTATTCAAGATGGGCCAGTTCGAACGAGGCCTGCGGTTTTTGCGGGAACTGGGGAAACCGCTCGATGAGTTGGGCCAATTCGAAACGCGCTTCCTCAAGCTGTTGGTTCTTTTTGAATATTTGCGCCCGGGAAAGATACGCCTTCGGCAATTCGGGATCTTCGGGAAAGTGGTCGGAGAGTTTCTGGATGCCGAGATTGAGCGCCGTTAAGTTGTTCGACTGGAACGACGATTCAAGGAGGCTGATCAGGGCGGCGTGGAGCGTCTCGGAGGAAATCGCGTTTTGGACGTACTGCTCGAGCTCCTGAGTCGCTTCCGCATATTTTTTCAGAGCGAGGAAGCTCCTGCCGAGGAAGAGGCGGGCGAGCGGCTCTTTTTCTTCAGGAATTCCTTTCAGAAGGTCTTCTCTGTCCGAGACGATCTGATCGTGAAGCCCTGCGTCGAAAGAGAGGACGAGCTTGTTATAGGCGGCTTCTTTCGCTCGCTCCTGATTCATCGAGGCGATTTCGGAAAATGTTTGGATCGCAAGATTCTTGTCGTATTCCGACTGGATCAGGGCTGCCTGAAAGAGCATCTCTTCTTTCGCTTCGGGATCTTCTGCTGCGAGGTTCAGGTAGATTTGCGCCGCATTCGAGTAGTCTTTGAGAAGGCACGAGAGATGCGCGTAGGCGGGAGCGATCTCTGCGGAAAGGGAGCTTTGAAGAAGGAGATGGAAACAGGGGCTTGCCCGCTCGGCGAGTTTTGCAAGAGCTTCGGGATCTTTGGCGGCGTTCAGGCATTGCTGATAGAGCGAGAGGGCGAGGAAGTAGGAGGCGTTGATTTGCTGCTCTTCCGTTAGATTTTCCCGGCTGAGATACGCTTCGCAATCATCGGCGAGGGTCGCATGCCACTGCATGTGGAAGAGGCATTGCATCCGGTTCAAAAACACCCGGTCGAACAGTTCCGGCGCCGAAACCCGAACGTAGTAGCTCATCGCAGAGGAATAATTTTTTTCCCTCAGGTAGAGGTCCCCAAGGGCGGCGCAGAGAACGCCGGAAAAAGAGCTTTCGGGATAGAGCGACAGAAATTCTTCGATCTGGCCTTTGGCGATCTGGAACTCCCCTTCCTGCCAAAAATCGGCGATCCGCCTCAGGAAGAGCGCCTCGTTTTCGCTCTGGGGCTGCTCAATGGGCCACTCGGGGCTCCGGCTCGGCGCCGCCTCTTCCGCAAGGAGAAGGAGAGGGGCGAGGAGATGCAGAAAGAAGCGCAGGCGCATAATCGATCCATCCGTCGTGTGAGGTTGATTATACGGGCGGGCGAATAATTTGCCCATCTTGTATAATTGCCCCTCCATCAAAAGGATTTTTTTATGGCGATTCTCTGGGTTTTCGTAGCAGCGGCCTTCGTGGCTCTTTCGAATTTATCGATGCGCAAAAGCGTTGACGCCGGCGGGAGCGCAAAAGCGTTTCTCGTGTTTCAGATGACGGTGGCGTTTATCGTCGCCATTCTGCTCAATCCGGTGCGGACGGGAAATTATGCCGTGAACTGGCCGATCGCAGGACTCGGGATCGGCGCGGGCGTTATTTTCGCTTTGATGCTTTACGCGCTCGGCCGAGCTGTGGAAAAAGGGCCTCCCGGGATCACTTTTTCGATTCTGAACGCGGCTACGGTCATGCCTGGAATTTTGATGGCGCTCGCTTTTGGCGCGGCTTACGGATTTGTCTACAATGCGTGGCACGGACTGGGATCGCTGCTGGTCATCGCGGGGCTTTTCTGGGCCGGCAAAGGGCTGCAGGGAATGCAGGAAAAGCGGACCTGGCTCATTTTCTCAGCGATGATGTTCGGGCTCCATGTTCTCCTTTTGGGCCTTCTGCAGTGGCGCGCGCTTCTTTTGAATCTTCCGAATCCGGAAGAGCTCGCTTCATTTTTCTCCGCTGAACAGATCAAAAGCGAATGGTTCATGCCGTTCATGTATCTGGTTTCGGCGATTGTCCAACTTGTCATTTATCTGCGGACCGAACGGAGAGTTCCTAAAGCGATCGAAGCGTTCCACGGGGTGTGCGGCGGCGCGGCGAACAGCCTCTGTACCTTTTTCCTGATTTGGGCGACAGAGGCGGCCACTCCTCTGGAAAATGCGGTCATCTTCCCTGTATTCTCCGTCGTCGGGATCATCCTTTCGAACCTCTGGGGACAGAAGCTCTACCAGGAGCAGGTCAACTGGAGAGCTTGCCAGTTATGCGCGTTTGGGTTAATTGTGGGGACAGTAGACTGGAGGGCGGTCGCCGCGGCGATCGGGTTTTGACTATGATGAAGTACCTGGCGGTTTTTTTCTTTTCCGCGGCATTTGCGGTGAGTCCTGAGTCGGCGCTTAAGCAGCTGATGGAAGGGAATGAGCGGTATGTGAGCGATCTTCTGGCCCATCCGGACCGCACTTCCGAAAGAAGGGAAGAGCTGACGGCCGGGCAGACGCCGTTCGCGACGATCGTCGGCTGTTCCGATTCACGCGTTCCTCCAGAAATTATTTTCGATCAGGGTCTTGGAGATCTTTTTATTGTGAGAGTTGCCGGAAACGTGATCGGGCCTGTCGAACAGGACAGCGTTGACTATTCCGCCAAATTCCTCGGCTCCTCTCTGGTCGTTGTGATGGGGCATGAGGCGTGCGGGGCGATCAAAGCTGTGCTGGCCGGCCAGACAGGCGATATCGAAGCGGTCGCAGAGCTCATCCAGCCGAATGTGAAGAAGAAAGACACCCTTGAGTCGGCAACCAAGGCTAACGTTCGGGCGATGACGGCTGCGCTGAAGCAAAATCCCTACATGAAGAAGCTGATCGCCGAGAAAAAAATCGGCGTCGTCGGCGCCTATTACCATCTCGGAACAGGCAAAGTCGAACTCCTTCGCTGAAACGATTCAGCTAATCTGCCGCCTGTTTGAATGCCGGGGCGGCGCCCTTTCCTTTTTTCTGTTTTTCCCCTACTCTGTTGTCAAAAATTTTTGACAGGGGCTTTCTATGCGGCTGATTCTTGTTTTTCTCGCGTGCGCAGTGGCTGGTTATTCCGGGGACTGCGGGCCAGGATTTAAACTGTTTACGGGAAACGCGAACATCGATCTGGCTGAAAAAGTGGCTCAGAATCTGGGAGTCGATTTGAGCCGGGCCAAGGTGAGCCGCTTTAACGACGGGGAGATCCGGATTCAGATCCTGGAAAACGTCCGGAACTGCGATGTGTTTATTCTCCAGTCTACCTGCGTCAGCTCCGGCGGAACCGTGAATGACAATTTGATGGAGCTGTATCTGATGATCCGGGCGATGAAGCGCGCTTCGGCCAAAAGCGTGACGGCGGTGATTCCCTATTATGCCTATGCGCGGCAGGATCGGAAGACGATGGGCCGCGTCCCTATTTCGGCGTCGGATGTCGCGATGCTTTTCGAGCTGGCTGGCGCCGACCACGTGATTTCAGTCGACCTCCACTGCGGGCAGATCCAGGGCTTTTTCCATGAGGCGCCGGTCGATAATCTCTTTGCCTCGACGATTTTCGTCCCCTATATCGCAAGATTGGGTCTTTCGGATCTCGTCGTCGTGTCTCCGGATGCGGGCGGCGTAGAGAGAGCCAGGCAGTTTATCGAAGGGCTGCAGAGTTTCGGAGTTCCGTCGAAAATGGCGATGTTCGTCAAGCAGCGTGCGGAAGCCGGAATAGTCGAGTCGATGAATCTGGTCGGAAAAGTGAAGGGCTGCGACGCAGTGATCGTCGACGATATCTGCGATACGGCGGGAACGCTTGTCCAGGCGGCGAAGATGCTGAAAGAGCAGGGCGCAAGACGGGTTTTCGCCTGCATCACCCATCCTCTTTTATCGGGGCCTGCCTGCATGCGGATCGCCGATTCGTGCATAGAGGAGATTGTTGTGACCGACACGATTCCTTTATGCAGGGCGGCGCCTCCGAACCTGCGGCAAGTCTCTGTCGCCCCTTTACTGGCTAACGCTATTTTGCGGATGACCCGCGGGGAATCCCTGTCTGACCTTTTTTCGTATCAGTAGCGGAAGGATCGCTGCGCTCGAAAGGAACAGGAGGGCGGCGATCAGAATGGAAGTCTGGCTCGAAATATCTGTCAAAATGATCGAAGTGACGAATTGGCAGGCGCCGTTGCTGGCGCCGATCAGCCCGAAGAGTTTCCCTTGTCCCTTATCGCTCGCCCGGTCGGATAAAACAGTTTGATAGGCGGGATAGATCCACGCTTCTGTCAGCGCGGGGATGGCGAGGTAGGTCCACAGCTCGCTTACCTTGTCTGCGCCGAAAAGGAGGAAAAGGCCGATCGAGCCTGTCAGAAGGCACCAGAACAGGATGTTTTTCGCTTTCCAGTGGTGGAGGACCCACGCAGTTCCGATGACGCCGCCGAGCGTGAAGCAGAGGCTTAAGTAGCTGTTGAAGGTTCCGATCTGCGTTTCGGCGAGGTGGAAGCGGACGAGGAGGAAATCGGAGAGGGAGATAGCGAGGAGATACCACCCAAGAAGGTTCAGAAGAAAGACGAAAAACACCCTCTCTTTGAATGTGAGAAGGAAGGTTTCTCCTACGCTGTGGAGGAATTTACCCAAAACAAATGTGTTCTCCGGGGGTTCGTAGGTATCTATGTAATAGTAATGGGTGAAGACGAGGGTGATCACGTATACGGCGAGGGCGAGGAGGCTGGGCCATATATAGCCGCCGTGCGAGGTGAACGGATCTTCCATTAAAATGCCGCCCAGAAAAGGTCCCAGGATCCACGCGATTCCGCCCAGAACCGAGAGAAAGGCGAGCTTTTGCCCCTTGCCTCCGGCGTGCGTCTCCACGATCGCAGCCTGCGCCATGGCCTGTTTGCCGGAGAAGAAACCGATGAGGAACTGGCAGAGGACGAAGAAGAGAAAGCTGCCCAGATAGAGCGAGTAAGCGCAGAGAGCCATGCTGGCGATCGAGCCCCAAAGGCCCCAAATCAAAACTTTTTTTCTGCCGATCCAGTCTGAGAGATCTCCGAGGATGGGAGATCCGGCGACTTCTCCAATCGGGTTGGCTGCAAGTCCGAGGGCGAGGGAAAATTCTTCGTTCCAGATGAGGTGGTTAAAGGAGGTGGTTTCAGAACTGACGTAGACGTAGATGAAAGTAATGGCTGCGCCCCAACTGAAATAATCGGCAAAGTAGGCGAGGTAGAGGCTAAAGAGCGAACGCCGATTGGACTGCAGCATGCATCCATTTGGTTTAGGAGATATACACAAAGGAACTCAAAAATTGGTTTCTGACTTCGTCGGGCAGCCACTGATTTTGATCCCGCCTGCATCGCTAAACTTTTTAAGTTTAGCTGCTTCGGCGCCAGCTTTGCCTGGCTCAAACTCAGGGCGCCTCCTTGTCATATTCCCAACCTTCGAATTCATTTGTGTATAAAGATTAAGATTGCCCCGATATTTAATAAAAGAGGATTTTTTCCGGTCTCGAAAAAAGTTGGTTTGGGGAGCCTCCCCCGAGGGCGGGGGAGAAGGAATCAGTAGCTGGCGATCGCCTGGAAGTGGAGTCTTTGGCGAGGGCCGCCCGCGACCGGATGAAGCTGGAATCCCCAGTCTGTGCGTACCGAGACCCAGGGTCCGATCTTATAGCGGAGGCCGGGGCCGCCGCTGTAGAGGTGGTAATTTTTCTTTTGACCTGGAGCCGCCTGGTGGATGAACGCAGCTCCGTAATCGAGGAATGCGAGGAGCTGCAGAGAGTCGATCGCGCTTTCGATGCCGAACATCCGGCTGAGAGCTACGGGGCTGTGGGTCAGCTCGAAGTTGGCGACAAAAGCGCTGTCGCCATTGACTTCGCGTTCTTTGTAGCCTCTGACGGTGTCATAGCCGCCTACTCCGTACTCTTCGCTGGGCAGCAGGTTGCGGGTCGCGGCCTGCCCTCTCATGTAGATGTTATAGTAAAACCAGCGGTGGAAATGGTAAGTGAGGGCAAACGAGGAGCGGGCATAGAAGTATTTGTATTTCGAATAGAGCCTGAGCGACTGATAGTCGGCGTTCGACTGATCCGGAAGCCAGCGCAGGGGGGAGGCGAAGCCTTCTATTTCAAAAGAAGTGGTCAGATTATTGGTCTGATAGCCGATATTATACGAGGCCATCAGCTGAGTGAGGTTGACGTTCTTCGAAAAGACGGGCAGGGCGCCGAATTCGAGAGAGTTGTTGGTTCGTTTCCAATCGAAACCCCAGGAAAATTCCTGCAGGAAGCTGTAGATCGGTCTGAACGGCATATCATAGCGGAAGGAGGCCTGTCCGCTGAATCCGCTGTTGCGGAATTTACCGCCGACGATGTCCGTGATATCGAATTTCGATTCAACGGTTGAATACCCGCCGTACATGGTGAGCGTGTGGCGCCAGGGAAGAGGCACGGTATAATGAAGGGTGTAAGCCTTGAACCGGTTGAAATTCTGGTTTGCAGTGAACTGGAACGAGAGGAGGTGGTCTGTGTTGAAGACGTTGCCCGAGTTGAACCCTGCAAAAAGGCGGTTGTTGCCGGTGTAATCGTTTCCTGTGTTGTCGATCCCGCCGTAGAAGCGGTAGGTTCTCCGGTCCTGGACGAGCATCTGGATGTCGGTCGTCCCGAGGCAATCTCCAGGTTTGTAGACGAGGCTGACCTGGCGGAAAGGGTTTTTGTTCATCCAAACGAGGTCTTCGTTGATCTTGTCGGAGCGGAGGCAGTCGCCTGGCATGACGCGGAGATAGTTGCACAGCCTGTCAGAGGAAAAATGGGTGTTGCCGCACACTTCGATTTGACCGACTTTTCCTTCGATGATGATGAGTTGAAGGACACACCCTGTGATATCCTGCTGGGGAGCGATCACTGTGACAAGCGGGCGGTGGTGGCGGCGGTAATAAGAGGCGATCCCTTTCTTGATGGCGTCGATTTTTTCTTTTGTCAGGACGTGGCCTACATAGTCTTCTTTCAGCCAGTTTTTAAAGTCGTCCACTGAGCCGGGGATATCGACGTCGTGTATTTGAATGCCGACGATATTCTCGTAGCCGTCCGGATTGATCTCTGTATCGCACGGAAGGAGTAAAATTCCCTTCAGACAGCAGATTGGTTTCGGAGCCGGCGGCGGAGGGGGCGGAGGTGGAGGAGGAGGCTCTTCTACGCAAGGGGCGCACTCCTGGATGCAATAACAGTCTGCGGTGGGCTCAGGCGCTTCGACAGATTGCGAGCGGAGAGCGAAGGGAGCGGCGACTAGGAAAAGGAACGCAAATCGATTCATATGCATGTATACCCTGGATTTGCCATCATAAGGATCGGAAATTTATTCAGGAAATCTTTTTTTATTGGGTCAGAGAATTTTTAAGGGGCGTCTTCCCGTACACCGAGATGAGATCTTCCGCTTTTTTGAAATTGGCCTGTTTCAGCTCTTCGTAAACTTGAAGGCCTTTTGCGTTTTGACCCTGCTCGAAATAAATCATTCCGAGCCGGAAGAGGATTTCTTTGTCGTGGGGGCGAAGTTTCAAAAGGGTTTCCACTTCGCGCACTTCTTCTTCGGGCATGCCGAGGTCGCGATAGCCGACGGCGAGCTGCTCATGCACCCACGGATCGTTAGGCGCGTATTGGCTCAGGATGCGGAATTCTTCGATCGCAAGTCTTGCGGCAGATCGGAATTTATCTTCGAAAAGGGCTTTGTTTTTCCAGTAGCGTCTGGCTCTCGGGTGGGTTCCCTCTGAATGGGAAGGGGCGGTGTAGACTTTTGAGAGGGCCACATACGTATTTGCAAGAGAAGCGTGCACTTCAAGGTCTGTAGGAGTGGAGCGGATTTGCTTGAGGTGCTCTTCGACAGCGGCGTGGAGCAGGAGGAGCTTCATTTTAAAAACATCTTCCCAGTAGCAGTAAGCCGAAAAGCGGGCGATGAACCGGGAGAATGAGTGGAGGGCTTTCGGCGTTTTATAGAAATTCCATTCGAAATCCTGGAGATAGGTGGAGAGTTTCGAGAGAGCTTCTGCCAGGGAGAGGTGGTGCTGCGCTTCTCCGGGAGGCAGTGGGAGGATTTGGCGGCACGACTGGACGAATTTATCTTTCAGCAGGATCAGCTGCTCCGGTTTTTTTGCCTGATAATAAAAGAGGAGGACGAAATAGGAAAAACAGGTGAGAAACAGGCCGCCGAGCGCAAAGGCGAATACAGCGGATTTGCTTAAGAAAGGGAGGAAGAAGAAAAAGAGGGAAAGTTCAGCTGCGAAGAGAGCGGAAAACAAGACGTTGAACGAGACGAAGGAGTGGGTGATTTTCCGGAACTCTTTCAGGATCGAGCGGTAATATTGCGGGAGGTTATGCTGGAAGAAAGCGTCGTCGAAATCGCGGTCATTTTCGAGTTGTGTGGACATAGGTCTTTTCGATGGGTTGGATGTTGCCGTTGACCTATGAGATGTAAGCGCTTTTTGTTTTTTTAGCAACAAACTTTTAATTGTATTCGAGCCAGAAGAAAGCTTCTCGTTCATAGAACCTATCCGCAAAATAGGAGGGTTAGGGATTCGAGGAGGTTTTTGAATCAAAATATTTGATTTTGGGGCGCTGGGGTCAAAAAGCTTCCGAAGACCGACGTTATAATTTGCGGATAGGTTCATAGGTGCTGGCTACCTGCTGGTGTCGACCATGTAATTGATGACTCGTTGGCTTACGCCGGTATCCTGGAGCCTGCGGATTTGCGTCTGGGTCAAGTTGTATCCGCTTCCGGTATCTCGGATATAGCGGATGATCGAGTCGTCGTTGACTCCGCTTTGGCTGAGTTTGATGACGTCGTTGATTGTCAGGGGCTCTCGGCGGTCCATCCGGTCGACGGTGCGGGGGCTGCTTTTCTCCATGACTTTCCGGTCTTGTTCGTCAAGACCTGCGCCGATGAGTCCTCCGGCTACTACGCCTGCTGCGCTGGCGATGAGCGCGCCGCTGCCGCCGCCGATCGCTCCGCCGATGCTCGCTCCAACCACTCCGCCTCCCAGAACTCCTGTTCCTGTGTTGCTGGCGCAATTCGTTAAGCTTAAGAGTGTTATGATTAATAGAGTGTGCCGAATCAATCGCATAAGCCGCCTACCTTCTTCTCAACTTCTAATTAGTCCCGGAATTAATTATTCACCAGCATATTCCGCTGGGGGGAAGAATTCAGGCCGCGGATGGAAGCGGATGAGGAGGATAATGGAGAGGAGGAGGAGAGGCAGAGGATTGATGGGAAAGTAGTAGCTGGTCAGAAGCCCTGCCCCCCAGAGAGCGTGTTTGAGCGAAAAGGTTCTGCTGAGAAGGCCGGCGGGGATGATTTGGCTCAGGAGCCAAGGAAAGAGCGTCAGGAGCAAGCCCATAGAAAATCCGGAGAGGAGAAGGGAGATCAGCGGAATGGAATACCCGATTCCGTAGAGAGCGGATAAAACAGCGGCCGTTCCAAAGCTGAAGAGGAAGATGGGTTTAGCGCCGATGCGGGGAAAGATGAGAGGCACGAGGAAATATCCTGCCGCGCTGAGGAGGCATGTGAAAAGAAACAGGAAAATAACCAGAAGGAATTCTCCAGATTGAAAGTAGATGCTTGAAGTTGCATATTTGGCTAAACACCCGAAAGAATAAGCCCAGATAATATAAAGAAGCAGAAGGAATTTAAGTTGAGGTTCTTTCAGAATTTGACCGAACCCTTTATAGCAGCGGAGCCAGGGCCCGTTCCACTCATGAACCTGAGGCTGGGTTTCTTTAAAATTGGTGTAGAGAAAAGAGAAGACGAATAAGGAAACCAGGCTGGCGATCAAATAGATTTGATTGGGAGTGGGGATCGGATCGAAAGAGGGGTGAGGCAGAGTCGTGATCATATATAAATAGAACGAGAGGAGGATGCCGTCGATCATTCGGATGAGGCCGAATGCCCGGATGCGGCTCTTTACTCCGTCGTAAAGGTCGGCGATGGATGCGAGGCTTACGAAGGAGACGGCTGAAGAAACGCCGTAGATAAAGCGGCCGAAAAAATAGAATGCGGCGTAGGCAGACCAGAATCCGAGGCCGCAGAGAGAGAGGCTGGTAAAACGGAGGATTTCGATGAAGAGAAGAGCTTTTCTTTTGCCGAACGAATCAGCGAAGGCGCCCAGATAGGGAGTGAGCAGAATGGTTCCTACAAAATACAGGCTTAGAGAGATCGATAAAATTCCGATCGGGGATGCGTCCAGCAGGGGGGAAGGGGTGAATCGGGCTGCCAGATACTGGAAAGTCGGCAGGATGAGATAGACTTCGAACGCCTGAAAAAAATAGGTGAGGAACAGCACTGTAAGAGGGGAAAAGGAGCAATAGAATGGGTTTTTATCCAAGTCCCCTCTTTGTGAATGAATCAGATGGAAGGCTCTTCGCGGAAACGGTAGCCGACGCCCCTCACAGTCTCGATCCAGTCGAAGGAAGGACCCAGTTTTTTGCGGAGCGAGGCGATGTGGACGTCAATATTCCGGTCGACAATGAATGCGTCGTCGTTGTTGATATCATCCAGAAGCTGGTTGCGGGTCAGCACTTTCCCCCGGTTTGTGACGAGGCGGCGCAGGATTCCGAATTCAGACAGGGTGAGCGGAATGATTTTGTCCCCCTTCCGCAGAATATAGCGGTCGATATCGAGGTTGAAGTCGCTGAACTTGACGGTTTTAGCCACTTTTTCCGGCTCTTTGCCGCGGCGCATGACCGCTTTGATGCGGGAGAAGAGAACTTTGGGAGAGAATGGTTTCGGCACGTAGTCGTCCGCTCCGAGTTCAAGGCCGAGAACGACGTCAAGCTCTTCCCCTTTTGCAGAGAGAATGATCACTGGAATGTTCTTCAGTTCGGCGTTGCTCTTCATTTTGCGGCAAACATCAAGTCCGTTTTCTCCAGGCAGCATGATGTCGAGAATGACGAGATCGGGTTTTTCCCGCTCGATGGCTCGATAGCCGTTGATGCCGTCGACTTCAACGTGGAGCTTGTAGCCGGATAATTCAGCTTGGAGTTTGATCAGTGCGGCGATGTCTTCTTCATCTTCAATCAGCAGGATTCGCTTCTTTTGGCTCATTTTATACCTCTTGGGAAAGAGCTCGGCGTCGTTTAAAATAATTTCATAAATTCTTTTTTTTTTTCAATAGCCGGCTCATAATTTTTTTTGAGAATCACCCGTTCGATCTCGCGGTCCAGGAATGCTTTTCCTAGCCTTTGGAATTTTTCTGGATCGTCAGTGGCGTAGAATTCGATGGCTGGCGCTTTGCGGCTTTCGTTGAGAAGGTTCATTTGCCGCAAAACGGATGCAGCTTCCTCTGCCGCGGCCTGGGCTGGTTCGATCAGTTCAACGTGGGATCCGAGCGTTTTCTGGATGATCGCGCGCATCAGAGGATAATGTGTGCATGCGAGAAGCGCTGCGTCAATATCAGTGCTTTCCAGGCGGCTCAGGTAATCTTTAGCGATCGATGCGGCCGCGGGATGGGCGTAAAAGCCCTCTTCGACCAGGGGAACGAAAAGAGGGCAGGAGACGGGATAGATCTGTATTTCCGGATAGCGGGACTGGAAAAGATTCTGGTAGATCCCCGAGCCGATCGTGCTCGCAGTTCCGAGCACTGCAACCCGCTTCGTCTTTGTCGCCTGAGCCAGAAGTCTGGCTCCCGGTTCGATCACTCCGATCACGGGGATTGGGAGCTTAGTTTTTAAAATCTCAAACGAATGGGAGCAGGCGGTGTGGCAGGCGACGATCAGGATTTTGATTTTCTTTTCGAGAAGAAAACTGGCGTTCTCTTCCGCGAATCGGAGGATGGTCTGAGGCGATTTGCTGCCGTAGGGAAGGCGCGCTGTGTCTCCCAGGTAGACGGTATTTTCGTAAGGGAGGAGACGGCGAACCTGTTTGAGTACGGTCAATCCTCCGAATCCGGAGTCGAACAGCCCGATCGGCTGGACAGGGTCTCTACTCATTGGGGATTTTGAGCTCTTGTCCGACCACGATCAGGTCCTGCTCAAGTCCATTCGCTTTTTTAATCCGCTCGACAGCCGTCTTGTGGGCTTTGGCGATCTTTTCAAGGGAATCGCCCGGCTTCACTTTATACACTTTGTAGGAAATGTCGGCGCTGTTGCGGATTCCTTTGGCAATCGTCTCGATGTTGCCGCGGAGTTTTGCGATCTCGTCGAATCTGCGGTTTTGGGAAAGGATGTCCTGCTCAAGCTCCTGGATCCGGTCTTTGAACTGGGAAAGAGCGGCCGTCGTCTCGTTGGCGTGGGACAGAAGCTGCTGGATTTCTCCTGCGTCTCCTTCGCGGTTTTTGTCCAGGCTGGTCCATTTCTTTTCGAGAGCATGGATCTGCTGCGCAAGCTGGTCGATTTTGACCTGGTGTTTTTCCAGATCCTGCTGCTTCAGCGAAGCAAGCGCGTTTTCATAATATTTGATCCGGCCGTCGAGAATTTGGATTTCAGTTTGGAAGCAGTTGATGTCATGGCGGAGGTCGTCGAGATTGGTTTGCACTTCGTGGAGCGTCAATTCCCACTGGTGCCTTTCATCTAGAGGAGAAGAGCGGAGCGGGGAACAGGAGGAAGCGGTCCAAAGAATCGCAATCCCCGCCAGAATTCCGCATGTGCGCATGATTATTTCTGATACATCTTGAATTCGGATCTGCGGTTGACTTTCCAGTCATCCACTGAATGGCCCTGGGCCAGGGGGTGTTCTTTTCCCCGAGAAACAGTATAGATCCTGTTGAGATCGACGCCGTTTTTCACAAGGAATGAGCGAACATAGTTGGCTCTGCGCATTCCCAAAGCCATGTTGTAGCTTGCAGCTGCCCTTTCATCGGTGTGGCCTTCGACAACCAGATAGACGGAGGGGTTCTTTTTCAGATAATTGGCCAGCTGGATCAGAGCGGAAATTTCGGCTTTATCTCTCACGATATGGTCGTCCGTATCGAAGTGAACCGGGTTGAAGAGTCCGCTGATCGAATCGGGCGCAGCGTAGAACTGCCCCAGGCCGGGGATCCCTTTTTCTCCGGGAATTCCTTTAGGCTGCGGGAGCGCGCTGTCGCTCGCAGCGAACATGCCGCTCAGATCGGAGTCTCTTAAGGGGATGAATTCGTCGTCGTACGGGCCGATGAATTCTTCATCGGAGGTGAGCATGCGGGATTCGTAATCTTTTCCGACAAGGGCGTTAACGCCCCGAGACATGTAGCGTCCGGCTGTTTTCACGTCTTCCCATGATTGACTGCTATTGGAGACGCATCCTCCAGCGAGTAAGACGATCGAACCGAGAACAACAGGAAAGAATCGCTTCATAATTTTTCCTCAAACCTTAGATTCAATTTATCTTAAACCTGAATTCTTATGCAATGCCGGCAGAAAATATTCAGCGGGGTTCCCAAGAAGGGAACCGTTTTTGTCCAGGGCCTTTTGTGAGAAGAAGGGGCTGCGGATCGTTGATATGGAGGAGATAGAGTTCGCAGATATCTTCGCTTTCGGTGTTGTAAACGAGGTGGAGGCTGTCTGGCGCCCAAGCGGGGTTTTCTTTATTTTCCGGCCCGGTCGTGAGCTGAATTTCTTCATCCGCGGAGAGATCGTAGATGTAGATTTGCCTGACGCCTTCTGTTTTCGCGCTATAGGCGATCCGTTTGCCGTCTGGGGACCAGGCGGGGGCGGTGTTTTCCCGATTCTTTTTTGTGAGGAGGCGGGGCGCGGCCCGTTTGGTTTCTTTGGGGCCGAGGACGTCGAGGAGATAGACGCGGGGCGGGCCGTCTTTATCTGAAACGAAGGCAACCTGTTTCCCGTCGGGGCTGAAGGTGGGAGATGCTTGGGTGGCCCGCGGCGACGAGTAGAGTTGGCGCGCTTTGCCGACCATTCGGCCGCCTGCGTCGAGAGTCTGCAGAAACAGATCGGGGCGTCCCGCCACGTCCGAAATAAAGGCGAGCTGATTCCCTTTGCGGCTTAAAGCGGGGAGCGCCTGGTTGCCGCGGAGGGAGACCAGCGGCTCCCCTTTCGGCTGGGAAAGGGAGGCGCGGTAGATTTTCGGCTGCCCTGTTTTATACGACACGTACAAAAATTCCGGATCTATCGACGAGCTTTGAGGAAGGAACGAAGGAGAAATGCAATAGCTGTTTTCGCGCGTGATCTGGCGCGGCGCGGCGCCATCCGAATCGCAAAGCCAGACCTCCGAGAGCCATTCAGGCCCTTTTGAATCGGCGTTCTTGATTCTGTTGACGTAAAGAATCCTGAGCGACGAAATTCCTTCGATGCCCACAAGATCTTTTTGAACCGCATCCGCGAGCCGGTGGAGCGCTCCCCGGTCGGTTTCAATCCGGCCTGTAAGTGGCACGTCGGGATATTTTTTCGAGGTGCCTTTCTCAATATTAAAGGCTGTGAGACTGAGCTTGTTTTGCGCTGCCTGGAGCGAAAAAACATACGATGTTTTTTCTTTCCTCCAGAGCGAAACGTCGAAGCGGCTCCGCGCATCGGGGATGCGGAGAGAGTCTTCGAGGCTGTCTTTTGTTTCAAGGACGGCAAAAAAGCCGTTCGCGTTGAAATCGAATTCGAGGATTGAGCGGATTTCGTCGTAGTAGCGCCAGTCGGTTTGATTCGGCGGAGTCGAGAGGCGGCTGAGATAAACGGGTTTCAGGGGCGAACGGGTCTGCAGCCGGACTTCGAGCTCTTGGCTGAAGAGGAAGAGGGGAAGAAGTAGAAAACTAAGAAGCGTCCGCATTTCTAAACGTAATCGTAAATTGCAATGAAGGTTCATCCAGGCGGAAGTCATTAAAACACGGATAGGAGAGCTCTGGCAACCGGTTTTTCAGGAATTCGCTGTTTTTCCGACTTCTTGAAGAGAGGATTTCGCAGGATGCGAGTTTCCCGTCGCGGGTGATTTCGATCCGGGCCATGACTTCGCCGATTTCGGGAAGATCGAGCGCAGATTGGAGATAGCCGATCAAAAACTCTCCGTAGCTTTCGTCGCCGCTCTCTTCCTGCTGGACAACGGGATTTTTCGGAGCGAGGAGCGAAGGGAGGGAAAGGCGCGATTGCGGAGCTGGCGCTGGCGCAGGAGCGGAGATTTGCTCCAGGCTTTCGGCGATTGCATCGAGAAGCTGTTTGTCGGTGTTTTTTTTTGCAGGCTGGATCGATTTGGTTGTTTTGGCGGGAGGCGCCTGGAGTTTTTGCGCTTTGGGTTTCGCGGTTGTTTTAGCGGGCTTGGCCGCCGCTGTTGGAGCGGGCGCGATTTTCTGCGGAGCGGCAGGACGGGGCTGGGGTTTCTGCTGTATTGCAGGGATGCGGGTTCGGACGGCGATGGGGCGCTTGGGGGGCTCCCGTCTGGTTGCCAGATGGTGGATGCAGAGGGCGAAGACGAGCAGGAGATGAGCGAGGGCGACGGAGACGCCGATCTGGCGGGCGCGGGTTAGAGAAAAAAACCAGTTGAGGAGCTTCATCAATTCGGCTTTAAAATCACATCCATTTGCTCGAATCCAGCGGCTTCAAAGGCATTCTTGATCGACTGGTAGGTTCCAAACTGGGCCCTGCTGTCGTGAATGAGCTGGGGAATGGCTTTCGGATGTCTTTTTTTCTCATCGCGCAAGAGGGCTTCGAGCTGCTTGAGCTGAATTTGGGCGCCGCGGATCCAGATCGAATTGTCGGCGCGCACGGAAACGGATACGGGGCTGCTTTGCGCTTCGGCGCTTTCTTTTTGGGAAGCGGGGCCGCTGAGGGCGAGATCGATTGAATCGACGTCGAGGATCGGGGCGATCAGCATGAAGCTGATGAGGACGACGAAGACGACGTCGATGAGCGGCGTTAAATTGATGAGCGGCTCTTCGACCGAATCGTCATCAGGGAGCGGTCGGAATCTTTTGCGCATGGACAGGTTCCGGCTTGCGGTATTGGAGCTCGACTGCGCTCAAAAGGGTTTGGGAAAAATTTTCCATCTCGCGCCGATATTCGCGCCCGGCGTTTTTAAGGTAGTTGTAGCCGACGAGAGCGGGAATTGCGACGACCAGGCCGATGACCGTGGTGGCGAGCGCCATGGAAAGTCCGGAGAGCATGGCGGCGTTGCCGGCCGAGACGCCCCGGGCGTTGAGCTGCGAAAATGTAAGCAGAATGCCCCATACGGTTCCGAGCAGGCCGAGGAAGGGGCCGAGGGTCACGATCGTCGAGAGGACGAAGAGGTTTTTCTCGAGGGTTTTGGTCTGGGTGGAAATCTCTGTCTGAACCTGCGATTCGATGAGGCCCAGGTCTGCGTCGGAGAGGAAGACGGGCCCTTCCTGGACCGGGGCGAAGAAGTGGTTTCGTCCAATTATCTGCAAAGTCTTCTGCTTCAGTGCTTTATAGATCTCGAAGAACGGGTGGGGCACTTCGAGGAGCCTCCCTTTTTGGGGGCGGGTGACTTGCATGCCGAGCGGATCTTTTTCTGAAAACAGAGAGGTGAATTCTCTGGAAAGGCGGGAGATCTGGGAAAAGACCCAGGCTTTATGAATCAGGACGGCCCAGGAAGCTGCCGAAAGAAGGAAAAGCCCCCAGAAGATCCCTTTCCCGAACCAGTCGGATTGGAGATACGAGGTGATGAACGGATTTCCTGAAGCGAGAAATTGCATATCCTTTTGCCTTGAATACCCTAGAAGGGATAGTCTAAAAGACAGCTAATTGTCAAGATGCGCTACAAGATCTCCACTGTCATCAGTTATTGCACGAACGATTTCCGCTTCCTTGGACGGTGCATTGCGGAAGCGAAGAAATTTTCAAATGAAATCATCATTCCCGTCTGCGACCATTTTTTCGACGGCTCTCCGGAGCGGGCGGATCTTTTGCAGGAGACTTACAGGCGCCATTCCGATTGCCGTTTTATTGAATTTGCCTACAATCCTGAACGGATTTACAGCCCCTATCATCGCCCGGATCGAGACGACTGGGCCATCTTCTGGGCCGCCACGGCGCGCTATATCGGGTATTGCTACTCTGATCCGGCGAATGAATACGTTTTGTTTCTCGACAGCGACGAGATCGCAGATGGAAATCGCTTTGTAGAATGGCTTGAGAGCGGCGGCTACCGCGGATTCGATGCAATCCGCCACGGAGCGTATCTCTACGCGCTTCACGCAAATTACCGCTCGAAGAAGGCGGCGAACACAACGCTGTTTGTGAAGCGCTTCTCTTTTGGACCGCTTACGCTTCTCAACGATCTGGAGCGCCTGGGCGCTTTTCTGAGCCATCCAGGGCAGAAAATCGACAAGGTATTGGGACTTGACGGCAAGCCGCTCTTCCACCACTACAGCTGGGTGAGGACGAAAGAGGAATGTCTGCAGAAAACGGGAACCTGGGGCCACCGGAACGACGCCGACTGGAATAGCCTGGTTGAAGATACGTTCGCGGGGAAGAGAATCTTCGATCTCCCTGACGATTTCGAGCCGGTGCAAGAGGTATTTTTCGATCCTCTATCTGTAGACGTTCTGGCAAAGGGAGAGGGATGCGGAAGCGTCCTCAGGATCGGCGAAAAAGAATTATTCCGGAGAGAAATCGAGCTAGAGTTATGATCCGTTATTTTGATTCCCATGCCCACCTAAGTTCTCCCGACGTTCTGCCTCAGATTCGCGAGGTGCTGGCCCGCGCCCGGGCGGCAGGGGTCGCGAAAATCCTGAATATCTGCACCGATGTGCCGACTCTCGAGGAAGGTCTCAAGCTCGCTGACGAATATCCGGAGATTTTAAATGCGGGAGCCACAACGCCGCACGATGTGGAAACCGAGGGAGAGTCGGCTTTTTCGGCCTTTGAGAAGGCGGCGCTGGCCGGCCGGCTTGCGGCGGTTGGCGAAACGGGCCTAGATTATCATTACGAGCACTCACCGAGAGAAAAGCAGAAAGCGTTTCTCATCCGCTATCTCCACCTCGCCGCTAAATGCCGGCGCCCTGCCATCTTTCATTGCCGCGAGGCATTTCCCGATCTCTTCGAAATTGCGGACGCCGAGTACCCGAAAGGCGCTCCGGCCATTCTCCACTGTTTCACAGGGACGGTTCAGGAAGCGAGGGAAGTGGTGAAGCGGGGCTGGCATGTATCCTTCAGCGGGATCGTGACGTTCAAGAAAAGCGAGGCGCTCAGGGATGCGGCGAAATGGGTTCCCCTCTCTCAGCTTTTGATCGAAACGGATACCCCCTATCTCGCTCCGCAATCGCGCAGAGGGCGGCAGAATGAGCCGGCTTTCCTTCCTGAAACAGCACGGATGATCGCTGCGGCGCGCGGGATTTCTCTTGAGGAATTGGCTGACGCTTCTTTTGCGAATGCGGAATTTCTCTTGTTGAAATAATCTCGAGGAGATAAAAAATTCTTTGCGGGGGAATTTTATGACGGCGGTTTCTCAATCGATTTCATCCACATTTATCTGGCGCAGAGTCCATTCGTTAACAGGGCTTTGGCTGGTTCTGTATCTTTTTTTTCATCTCATGGTCAATTCCCAGGCGGCTCTTTGGATCGGCGGTGACGGCCACGGATTTGTCCAACTGGTCAATAGCCTGGAGTCGCTCCCCTATTTGCAGGCGATCGAAACGGTTTTCATCGGAATTCCCCTTCTGGTTCACGCCGTTTGGGGCATTAAAAGGGCGCTCAGCGCGAAGACGAATGCATCGGGACGCGGAGGTTCTTTCCCTGTGCTGAAGGAAAGTCGGAACCGGGCTTTCACCTGGCAGCGGATCACATCGTGGATCCTGCTTTTCGGCGTTCTCGGGCATGTCGTTCAAATGCGTTTCCTGGAGATGCCTGAAAAAGTCTACTTCGACAACAAAGAGCACTTCGTTGTGAAGCTCCAGGCGGACGAAGGGCTTTATACGCTCGCTTCCCGGATGGGGGTCGTCCTCTATCATGGAGGAGCTTATCCGCTTGAAGAGGGTCCGGCTTATACCAATATCAAGCAGCAGGAGTTCGACGCAAGGCAGCGGGAAGAACAGGCAAAAAAATGGGCCGAGATGTTAGCAATCGCTTCTTTAAATGACTGCGAAGTTTTGGCTGTTTCCGATGAGTCGGGCAAAGCGATCCTCTTCATGGTGCGGGAGACGTTCAAAAGCCCTCTGATGTGCGTCCTCTATACAATTTTTGTATTGGCTGCGGCTTTCCATGCCTGCAACGGTTTCTGGACAGCTCTTATCACGTGGGGAGCGATCCTCTCTTACCGTTCGCAGCTCGCTTTGCGGCCTGTCGTATGGATCGGAGCGGCGCTGCTGATCTTTTTCGGGCTGGCGGCCATTTGGGGAAGTTTTTGGATCAATTTGCGGGCGTGAGGATATGGAAGGAAAAAAGAAGAGAGAAGTGATCGTCGTCGGCGGAGGCCTTGCGGGGCTTGCGGCCGCGATGAAGCTCGCGGAAAAAGATTGTTTGGTCAAGCTGGTGTCGGTCACGAAAGTAAGAAGATCGCACTCGGTCTGCGCCCAGGGAGGGATCAACATCGCGATCAATCTCAAAGGCGAAGAAGATTCTCCGATCATACACGCCTACGATACGATCAAGGGGGGCGACTTTTTGGCCAACCAGCCTCCGGTTCTTGAGATGTGTCTGGCTGGCCCTGGGATTTTGCGGATGATGGATCGGATGGGATGCCCCTTCAACCGGACTGCTGAAGGGAACGTCGATTTCCGCAGGTTCGGCGGGACGCTTTACCACCGAACCGCTTTCTGCGGCGCCTCGACTGGTCAGCAGCTCCTCTATTCGCTCGATGAACAGGTCCGCCGCTACGAGGCGAAGGGGCTTGTCCAGAAATATGAGAACCATGAATTTCTCCGGTTGATCCGCGATAAAGACGGGCGGGCCAGAGGGATCGTGATGCACGATTTGTTCAACCTCAAACTCGAAGTGCTGAAAGGCGACGCGGTCGTCATTGCAACAGGCGGGCTGGGGCTGATCTACAAGAAATCGACAAACTCGACTTTCTGCACGGGAGCTGCGAACGGACGGCTTTTTATGCAGGGGATGAAATATGCTAACGGCGAATTCATCCAGATCCACCCCACCGCAATTCCCGGAGAGGACAAAATGCGCCTCATTTCCGAATCGGTCCGCGGCGAAGGGGGGCGCGTCTGGGTCTATGGCAACTCGTCGAAGAAGATTCTATTCCCCGACGGGACGATGAAGGCGTGCGGGACGACGGGCGAACCGTGGTATTTTCTGGAAGAGATGTATCCTTCGTTCGGGAACCTCGTTCCGCGGGATATCGGGTCGCGGGAAGTGCTCCGCGTCTGCGAGGCGGGCCTTGGGGTCGACGGAAAGCTCCAGGTGCACCTCGACGTCACCCATTTGCCTCGCGACAAACTGCATAAGCTCGAATCGGTTCTCGACATCTATCAG
>CAYPZU010000003.1:0-3148 GCA_964415395.1 uncultured bacterium | reverse complement strand
GGCCGTCCATTATACGATGGGCGGGGCGTGGGTCGACTGGCCCTCTGCGGACGACCCCGACCGGTGGGAGCGGTACCGCCAGATGACGAATTTGGAAGGATGCTTCAATGTGGGGGAATCCGACTACCAGTACCACGGGGCGAACCGCCTCGGAGCGAATTCGCTCCTCGCCTGCATTTTCGGAGGTCTTGTCACGGGCGTCGAAGTGCCCCGCTATCTGGCCTCGCTAAACGGCGCCGATGTTCCCGATGCGGTGTTCAAGGAAGCTCTCCATGAAGAAGAGAAGATCCAGAAAGAGCTTCTCCACCGCGAAGGGCCCGAAAACGTCCACCTGCTCCATGACGAACTCTCCGATTGGATGGTTCGCTATGCGAGCGTTAAAAGAGATAACCCCGATCTGGAAAAAACGATCGACAAGATCAAGGAAATCCGGGAGCGCTATAAGCGCATTTCCCTTTCCGACCGGGGAACCAAACTGAATCAGACCTATGTATTCGCCCATCAATTCAGGGCGATGCTGGAGCTGGCGCTCGTCATTGCGAAGGGAGCATTGCTCAGGAACGAATTCCGGGGAGCCCATTTCAAGCCCGAATTTCCCGAAAGGGACGACGCCCATTGGCTGAAAACAACGATCGCAACGTACGATCCGGAAAAAGACGAGCCGGAGATCTCCTACGAACCAGTTGACATGCGCCACCTGGACCCGGTAAAGAGAGATTACACGAAGGCCAAAAAAGTAAAGCCTACGTTGAAAAACATCCCGGCGAACATCCAGTTGCCGTTGTAGAGGCGTAAAACATGAATACCTACACGTTGAAGATCTATCGTGGAGTTCCTGGGCGCCAGTATTGGGAAGAATTCGAGTTGGAGCGGAAGGAAGGGGCTAATGTCATTTCCGCGCTGATGGACATCCAGAAGCATCCAGTGAACAAGCAGGGGAAGAAAACGACGCCGGTTGTTTGGGAGCAGGGCTGCCTGGAGGAGGTGTGCGGATCGTGCTCGATGCTGGTCAACGGCAGGCCGCGCCAGGCTTGCACCGCATTGATCGAGACCTATATTAAGGGAACCGGAACCAATACGGTTACGCTTGCTCCTTTTACGAAATTTCCGTTGATCCGCGATCTGCACGTCGACCGGACGAAGATGTTCGAAGCCTTGAAAAAAATCCACGGATGGGTCGCCATCGACAGTTCGAACGACATCGGAGAATTCGGCCCCAAGATGAGCCAGGAAGTTCAGGAGGCTCTCTACGTCCTGTCGACTTGCATGACCTGCGGCTGCTGCACGGAAAGCTGCCCCCAGGTGAATCCCGGCTCCGAATTCATGGGACCTGCGGCGATGTCCCAGGCGCGCCTTTTCAATTCCCACCCGACCGGGGCGTTCCAAAAGTCGGCCAGGCTCCGGGCAGTCATGGATGACGATGGGATCGCGGGATGCGGAAACGCCCAGAATTGCGTCAAAGTCTGCCCCAAAAACATCCCCCTCACCGAATCGCTGGCTCTGATCGGGAGAGAAGCGACCAAGCAGGCGGTCAAAGACTTTCTTGGCCTCCCGGATGCAAAATCTTAAAAAATTCGTTTCGGGAAATTCCCCTTTCGGACAGAATAGCCCGTTCTCTGCTGTTAGGGATACCCTGTAGACTGAATGCCCTTCAACTACAATCAATGATTAGGGGATCTCGACGCCAGGCTGCGGCCTTTGGCCCCCCTGGGAAGACGGTCCCACTTGAAAATACACGGTTGACCGTGCTAGTTTCAGGCCCCTCTCGGCGGAGATTTTTTTCCTGTTTTCGAAAAGCGGGACATAGGCTATCTATAAGCTTATGAACCACCAGGACCTCCTCCGCTTCCTCAAGGCGACAGATATTTTCAAGGGACTCTCCGAACCCGACCTCCAGCTCCTGATCCCCTTTCTCCGGCTCAAACATTTCGAGCGCGGGGATTGGATCTTGAAAGAAGGGGAGACGGGCGAAGAGCTTTTTTTCATCAAGGAAGGAGAAGCCGAAGTCTTAAAGGGCGAGAACCATAAGCAGCAGCCTCTCCGCCTGGCCGTTCTAAAGCCCGGCGACTGGATCGGTGAAATGTCGTTTCTCGAAAAGGAGAAGCGATCCGCTTCCGTCAGGGCGGTCGACAAAACGGAAGTTTTGGTCCTGATGCTCAAAGAACTGCAGGAATCTTCCCTCAAGGAAACGGTCTATAGCCGGGTGATCCACCATCTCGCCGCCCGCATCAGCCGCCGGCTCCGCGTAACGGACGACCATTTGATCTCTACTTTAAAGGAAAAAATCCAGTTGACCCGTCTTCAGGATGAAGTGGGAAAGACGATCGTCTACGTTTTCATTTTCATGGCGCTCTACTTAAATTTAGTCCGCCTCTCATCGGCCTATCTGACCGCCAACTGGAATCAATTGAACGAATATTTTTATCCAATCACCATTATTGTTTTGGGGATTTTCTCCCTTTTGCTGATCAACAGTTCCCATTCGCCTCTCGAATTTTACGGCCTGACTTGGAAAAACTGGAAAAAAAACATCCTGGAAGCGGCTCTTTGGACGATCCCTTTGGGTTTGATTTTGACTGTTTTCAAGTGGGCGATGATCACATTCGTCCCAGAATTGAAGGGAGAGGATCTCTTTTCGTTTAGGGCGTCCGGGGAGTCAATGGAGACCTATGTATACTCTCTAATTATCTATTTGGTTCTTGTGCCCATTCAGGAATTGACGGCGAGAGGTTTTTTACAAACGTCGTTCCGGAATTTTTTCCAGGGGCCTCACCGTGTTTTCAACGCGATTCTCTCTTCGAACGTTCTGTATAACATTTTCCATAATGCAGCCGACGTCTGGTTTTCTCTGATCACCTTCTGTTTTGGAATCTACTGGGGATATCTGTATGAAAAACAGAAATCGATCGTAGGCCCAACGGTGTCTCATGCGCTCGTCGGAGTCATGGCTTTCTTTATCCTGAACTACGATGCTCTGATTAGTTTTGCAGAAAAGCATTCTTTCTCACATTGATGTCTTGTAGTAAAAAAAAGCTTGCACTATGTATCCCAAATAGAGGGGATATGAAATATCTATTTTTTGTTGCGGGAGCGCTCTTTCTGTCTGGCTGCGCGCGCGACGCGATGGATCCCTACATGCTCGCCCCGC
>CAYPZU010000002.1:37393-76994 GCA_964415395.1 uncultured bacterium | reverse complement strand
AGATTGCGCAATTTGAGAGTCTCCAGTATCTTCTTCGACCTTTTCAAGGAATGAGATGTTCAGGTATATGGCGTTAGGTATGGCAGTCAGTTCGGCATTTGCGGGAAATTTCCGCGAGCGGTGGGTGATTCAGGAAGAGCAGCGGGTTCTTTGGGAAGAGACGCTCCAGAAGGCGGGCGTAACTTCGGAGTATGCGGAAGAAGTCCTCGCCCGCTACCGGCTGGTTTCTCTCGAATTCGGGAGGACGGAGTCTCTTCCGGTGCAGGTTCAGCCGTCCGCAAGGGAAGAGGTTCCGGAGCGTCTGGTTTGGGAGGATTGGCCGGTATCGGTTTATACGGCGCGCAATCCCCGCGTGCGGCACCATCTATGGATCGTACTGAACCGGCCCGTAGAGGAGTTTGGGGACGTTACGGCTGACGAGGCGCTTGCGATGCGCGCCGCCGCCAACAAGATCATCCGAATTCTTCGGGAGCGGTGCGGACTTCCCGCTGCTGTCATCGCGCAGTGGAACGAGCCGCAGCCAGGCCAGATGCCGGGCCGCTTCACGATGGAGGCGATACCGCCGCGCGCCGAGACGCGGAACGTCCATAACATTTGCGATAAAATCGAGTGCAACAACCACGTCCTTTACCGCGGCCAGTTCACCGACTATCTGCCTGCCCCGAGCCGCGAAGAGGCGGATCGGGATGCGGAGTTTTGGGAAGAGGCGTTGAAGGGGGAAGGCAGCGAGCCGTTTTTAGACGGGGACCCGGAGGCGGCAGAGCCTTGGAGGCAAGTGCAGGTCCACCGGATCCGGGCGGGTGAGGAGCTTGTCGAATTTCTCTACGAAAGTTTGAAGAGGCGGGGCCTTGCGATCGAGCGGGTCGCCCAGCCTTTCGAGCCGCCGGCGCCCGATTCGATCAGCGTCGATGTGCAAAAGTGCGCATTTTGCAATGAGCAGGTGATGAAGGCCCAGAAAGTCTTCGAGACGAACCGGACGATTTTGCTTTTCAACTACAAACCGGCTCTCAAAGGAGCCCATTTCCTGATCGTCCCGAAACGGCACGTCCGCTCTTCAGATCGTCTAACTAGAGAAGAAACGGAAGAGATGCATCTGGTTGCTCAAAAGATGGCCAAAGCATTCGAGAAGGTTTTTGGACGCAGGGATGCAAAGATGTACTTTCAGGATGGGCCGTCTGTTGGGCAGACAGTCGCCCATGCCCATATGCATGTGATGCTTCCTCCCGACCCGATCCGCTATTTCCTCTTCTCGCTCAATTACGAGAAGGAGCGGACTTATGCGCGCGAGGAGATGGGTTCCGGGCTCGCTGACGTACTGTCTTTCCTTTCGCCTGATTGAGGCGCTTGGAGGAAGGCATTCATCAGCCTCCTAAAAGGATCGACTCGATCAGGATGCTTATGAGCCAGGTGGGGGAGCATCGATTGAGTAAATTCTTCCAATTCATCGAATTCGAGCGCGCTTATCGCAGCGAGCGATTCTCTGCCTAAAGTTGATCTGCGGAGCCATTCGTGGATAGCCGCGCGAGCCCGCAGCATCCGAAGGGGTTTATGTTTTTCGGGAAATTTCTTATCCGCGACCGCAGATAAAGTGATGTGGAAGCCGATCCGGCTTATGGGGTGGATTGCGAGGTATGCCTGCAAGGCCTCTCGATCGGTCGCTTCTCCCTTCAACCAGTCAAACAGGATCTCGTGGCCCATCGCGTTTTCGTTCAGGATGGTAAATACTTGGGCCCAGCTTGCCTGGTCTCTTGCCTGAGGGAGGTGGTGGGGCAGTTCGTAGAAACATTGGACGATGAGCTGAACCGACTGGGTGCGGATAAATAAGAAGAGGTTCTCCAGGATTTGTTCTTTCAACTCGGGAGAAATTCTCTCAAAATGGGCTTCCAGCGCATCCCATCCCTCGATGATTGCGTTGTAAGCGGCGACAGCTCCCGGGTTGAGTTCCAAAACCTTTTCAGCCAGGGGGTCTCCCAGTAGAGCTTTGATTTCAGCGCGGTCGATCCGGTTTTCTCTTAAGAGCTGGAGAAAGAGGTGAGTCGTAGAGAAAAAATAGCGGATCTGGGTGCGGAGCCCTTCCATCTCTAAAAGCCCGGATTTTCTCTTCGGATCGATTGCTCTGAATCGATTCCAGATCGCAAGCGGCGGATTTTCCTCGTAGAAGCGAAGGGTTTCCTCCGGGAATTTTCTGTAGGCGAATTTAGCGCTGTGGGTTGGGCCGAAATCGATCAGCAGCTCTTCCCCTTTCCGGATGGGCCGGATCGGGATGAGCAGGTAGTGAAAAAGTCCATCTTCGAAATGGGTCTGGACTGTGCAGTTGGGAAGTCCGTCACGGATCATCGATACAGGGTTTCTCACTTCAGAGGCGTCGAGCTCATCGAAACGGTGTTCGTCGCTTGCATCTGTATCCGCGAGGGCGCGGGGCGCAATTTTCCCTCCATGAACGCCGATCACCTGGCCTTCAGGGATATCCTGCGCGGCTAAAACCCGGAACGAGCCTCTGCCTGCGGGACGCAGCGCGAACCAATCTTTATGCCCCTCTGCGCGATATTTTCTGTATTCGCGAGAGAGAATTTCGACAAAGGGCAATTCTACGGGATGGCGCTCTGCCGGAATGGGTCCTCTCATCCAGAAATCGACCAGCGATTCGCGGGTGGCGAAAGGTTCCTGTTTGATCTTTGCGCCGCCTGTCATCTGAGCGAAATGGGCTTGCGATAGAGGAGCGAGACTCCCATCAGCAAGCTGCAAAAGCCCTACTCTGCAATCGCGTCTTGCAGGGAGGGGAGGGGTTAGCGTTCTTTTTAGGGCTTCAAGGGAAGGAAGAGCGGTTTTTTGCGCTCGGGCTGCTCTTTCAATCAGTTCCGCCATCGGTTTGTCGTTGTTGAGAAAAGAGTAATGAAGCGAAGTCCATTTGTGGCAATCGAGAGTAAGAGGTGTTGCGCCCCGTTTGAGCAGCTCCCCGGCCATTCGGGCGTTTCCAGCCATGCAGGCTACGGCGAATGGAGTCAGGCCGTTGTGATCCCGCGTTTCAAGAAGCTCAGGATGTTTGTCGATGTATTCGCAGATGGTTTTGGGATCGCGATTCCATCCGATGAGGTAGTGGGGAATCTGTTTTTTATTCTTCCCGTATTCGCGTTGAGGGTAAATTTCCTGTAAAGGGAAGGAGGATGAAACTGTGCTTGCCATAATTTATCTAATATTTTTTCCAAATATTATAGTATAAACCGGCTTATGTTTGAATCTATTAAATTTTCTGTTTATTTAATAAGATTTCGATAATTTTCGGATCGGCGAGGGTGGACGTGTCGCCCAGATCGGAAGTTTGCCCTTCTGCGATTTTGCGCAGAATGCGGCGCATGATTTTCCCGGAGCGGGTTTTCGGAAGAGCTTCGGCGAATTGGATTTTCTCGGGAACGGCGATGGGCCCGATTTCACACCGGACATGTTTGGCGAGTTCTTTTTTCAGTTTTTCGGACGGGATCGTCCCTTCGACGAGGACGACGAAGGCATAGAGCCCCTGCCCTTTGATCGGATCGGGGATCGGCACGACGGCAGCTTCCGCGACGGCTGGGTGGCTGACGAGGGCGCTTTCCACTTCCGCCGTTCCGATGCGGTGTCCGGAGACGTTGACGACGTCGTCCATGCGTCCGAGAAGCCAGTAGTCGCCGTCCCGATCGACATGGCAGCCGTCGCCGGTGAAATAGACGTTCGGGAACGTGGAAAAATAGGTTTGGACAAACCGGTCGTGGTCGCCCCAGGTCGTACGCATCATCCCGGGCCACGGTTTTTTAATGCAAAGAGCTCCTCCTTCCTGTGGGCTGCATTCGATTCCATCGCCGCGCAAAATCACGGGCTCTACGCCGAAGAAGGGGCGCGAGGCGCTGCCGGGCTTGAGCGTGTGGGCGCCCGGGAGGGGCGCGATCAGGATGCCGCCTGTTTCGGTCTGCCACCAGGTGTCGGCGATGGGGCAAGCCCCTTTTCCCACGTTTTCATGATACCAAAGCCAGGCTTCTGGATTGATCGGCTCTCCGACGGAGCCGAGGATCCGGAGCGAACTTAGGTCGTACGGTTCGATGTATTCGGTTCCTTTCGAGATGAGCGTCCGGATGACGGTCGGGGCTGTGTAGAAAACGGTGACTCTGTGCTCTTCGACGATTTGCCAGAAGCGGCCTGCGTCGGGATAAGTCGGCGTTCCCTCGAAGAGAAGCGTCGTCGATCCGTTGCAAAGGGGCCCGTAGACGGCGTAGCTGTGGCCAGTCACCCAGCCTACGTCGGCGGTGCACCAGTAAATATCCTCTTCGTGGATGTCGAAGATGAATTTGTGGGAAAGAGCTGCGTGAAGGAGATACCCTCCCTGCGTGTGGACGACTCCTTTCGGCTTTCCGGTCGATCCGGAAGTGTAGAGAATGAAGAGCGGATCTTCCGCCTGCATCGCTTCCGCCGGGCAGGTCCAGGGGAGATTCGCGATCGCTTCATGAACCCAGAGATCTTTCGGCCCCATTGCGCAAGGGTCGGAGGTGCGCTGCACGACCAGAACCCGCTCGATCGAGGGGCATTTTTTGACCGCTTCGTCTGAGATCTCTTTGAGGGGCACTTTTTTTCCGCCTCTCAGGCCGCAATTGGCTGTGATCAGGAGCTTCGCTCCGCAGTCCTGGATCCGGTGCGCCAGCGCGTCGGCGCTGAAGCCGCCGAAAACGACCGAGTGGATCGCGCCGATCCGCGCGCAGGCGAGCATCGCGGCGGCTGCCTCCGGAATCATCGGAAGGTAGATGCAGACCCGATCTCCTTTTTTCACGCCTTGCGACTTGAGAAGATTTGCGTAGCGGCAAACGAGTCCGTGCAGCTCTAAATAGGTGAGCGATTTTTTTTCCGATGGATCGTCGCCCTGCCAGAGGATGGCGGTTTTGTTTTTCCGCTGCGGCAGATGCCGGTCGAGGCAGTTAGCCGAGACGTTGAGCAGCCCGTCTTCGAACCAGGTGTGGCCGATCTCTCCCTGCGCTTGATCCCAGTTGAATTGGCATGCGGCAGTCGGGAATCGGATCCAGTCGAGCTCCCGGGCCTGTTCGAGCCAGAAAGAGCCGCTCTCATCGATCGAGCGGCGGTACATCCGCTCATACTCTTCGACGCTTTGCACGTGGGCTTTTTCCGCAATGCGGGGAGAGGGAGGGAAGGTTCTGTTTTCCGATAAAAGGCAGTCGAGAGAACCCGCGCCGAGGACAGTACCCATAGAAGAACCCTCCAAAAATAGACCCACTATTGTTAATAACCGGGAACTGTCTGTCAAGAACGCTTTAATTTTTTGAATTGATGGAGAGACCCAGGCGGGCGAGGAGAAAGCGGACGACGAGAAGCGGATGAAGGAAGAGATTTTTGAGCAGAACCGGATAGGTGACGCCGGAGAGTTGTTTGAAAAGCGGCGGGCCGATCCGCGTCCCGTCTTCGATCCATTCCGGATAGGGCGGCGGCATCATTTTCGGCAGCCTGGACAGGGGGAAAAATCGAACCTGCCGGGTCTCCGCCGTTGTCTCGGCCGATCCGGAAACGATCTCGCATTCGTAGAGTTCCGTCTGCTTCGCCAGCCGGTTGATCGGTTCGTACACGCCGACAAGACGCTCTCTTTTGACAGTAAAGCCTGTTTCTTCCAGAATTTCTCTTTCGACCGCGTCTTCTGCGTTCTCGCCCGGGTCGATGCCTCCTCCGGGAAGAACCCAGACAGGGACGTCCCGCCGCTGGATCAGAAGAACCTGAGTCCGGTCGGGAGAAAAAACAATTCCGGCGACGCTTTGGGTTTTTTGCATGAACTATAGAATAGTCGTTTTCGCCTCTCTCTGCAACCTCCTGGCCGGGTGCTATAAAAACCATCTCTACGTACAGCAGGAGTGGGTCGACCGGAATTTCCTCGCCAGCTCCCGCGTCGATACGCCCGATCCGCGGCAGCAGTGCCCGCCGGAAGGGCAAAGGCTTCTGGTCAGCTGGGATTTCCCGAAAAGCCTCTTCAGGGAGGATTTGACTCTTTTAGTGACAGTCCGCCTCTGGGACAATACGCAGGACGTTCTCTTCCACAGAATGGAGCGGAAGCGCGACTACGCTGCGTTTTTCTTCCCAAACGACAAACCGGGAAGCGACCGGAGGATTCTCACATACCGCGTCCAGGTGCTGAACGGAAACGGAGAAGTGATCGAGACGTGGAACCATCATTTTTGGACTGAGCTGATCGACATCGACCGGTAGAGCTTTTCCGCTCCTTCCCTCACGAGATCTTCCGTCTCTTCCCATCCAAGGCACGCATCGGTGATCGATACGCCGTATTCGAGAGAAGGGCCGATCGGCTGCTTCCCGGAAAATAGGTGGCTTTCGAGCATGAGGCCGCGGAGCGCGCGGCTGCCGCCTGCCATCTGTTCAACCGCCGAGTCGAAAACCGTTTTCTGCTTCCGGTGGTCTTTTCCCGAATTGCCGTGCGAGCAGTCGATGAGGATTCGCGGATCCAGATTCTGGGTTTGGAGGATGCGGACCGCTTTGGCGATCGAGGCGGGATCGTAGTTCGTCTGGTGTTCGGAGCCGCGCAGGACAAGGTGGGTCCAGGGGTTTCCTAAAGAGAGAAGAGAGGAAATCCTCCCCGTTGGGTCGATCCCGATGTACGAGTGGGGCGCGCGGGAAGCCAGAATGCCTGATATGGCGGCATCGAGTTCTCCGTGGATCCCATTTTTAAAGCCGACGGGGAAGGGGAGGGCTGAGGCCATTTGCCGGTGAGGCTGCGACGCGGAGGTGCGGGCTCCGACGATGCCCCAGACGATCACGTCGTCGAAGTAGGGGACGGCAAGAGGTTCGAGGAGTTCGGCCGCTGCCGCAACGCCTCTTTCTGCCAGCTCGACGAAGAGTTTGCGCGAGGCGGCAAGCCCGTGGGCGATATCGTTCGAGCCGTCGAGATAAGGGTCGTAGAGCATTCCTTTCCATCCAGTCCGGGTGCGCGATTTTTCGATGAAGACGCGCAGAATCGGAAAGAAGGCGTGGCTGATGTCGAAGCTCAACTTTTTCAGCCGCGAAGCGTACTCGAGGGCGGCTTCCTCGTCGTGGATCGAGCAAGGTCCGGCGATCAGCGCTTTCCTCTCGTCCTTGCCCTCGAGAATTTGAGCGGCCGCGGCTCTCGATGAGGCGATGAATTCTCTTGCGGGAAGAGTGAGGGGGATCTCAAGTTTTAATTGGGCCGGACTGGGAAGTTCCATGGCGTATGATGCTAAGAAAAGGATTGATTCCACACAAGTATTTTAACAGGGACAAAAAAAGAGAGGGCCGGTATGATTTTCGCTATTTTTATTGTACTGGAACGTTATGGCATCCTTAGAAGCTTGGCTCGTCAGAATTGAAAATTGGATATGGGGAGCCCCTCTTCTCATCCTTCTCTCCGCCGTGGGATTGTACCTCACGTATGCGCTTCGGGGGATCCAATTCCGCTATCTTTTCTATTCGCTCCGGCTCGCTTTTACGCGGCAGGACGACAAGGCGGAAGGGGATATCAGCCAGTTCCAGGCGCTCATGACCGCGCTTGCGGGGATGATCGGGATCGGCAGCATTACGGGCGTCGCTACGGCGGTCGCGCTCGGCGGCCTTGGCTCGCTCTTCTGGATGTGGGTCGCCTCGCTTCTCGGGATGGCCACGAAATACGCCGAGGCGATCCTCGCCGTCAAATACCGCACCCTCGATGCGAAAGGGGAGATGTGCGGCGGACCGATGTATTATCTCGAAAAGGGGATGAAATCGAAAAAGCTCGCCGTGATTTTCTCTTTCGTCGGCGCGATCACTGCGCTGGGAACGGGCAACATGGTTCAGGCCAACTCGATTTCGGGCGCGGTCCGGGAGATCGCCCACGTCGATCCTCTCATTACCGGAACCGTGATCGCCCTTCTGACTGGAATCGCCCTTCTTGGCGGAATCAAGAGCATCGGCAAAGTTTCGAGCTGGCTGGTTCCCGCGATGGCTCTCTTCTACATTACGGGCGGCCTCATTGTCATTTGCATGAAGTGCAGCGCGCTTCCAGCGGCGATCGGAGATATTTTTGGGCAGGCGTTCACTGGCAAGGCGGCCTTCGGCGGATTTGCCGGATCGACTGTCATGATGGCAATCCAGTTTGGGGTTTCGAGAAGCGTGTTTTCCACTGAGGCGGGTCTTGGCAGCGCGCCGATCGCCGCCGCCGCTGCGAAAACCGACGTCCCCGGAAGACAGGCTCTCATCTCGATGAGCGGCGTTTTCATCACCTCGATGATCGTTTGCACCATCACCGGCCTTGCCATTGGAGTCACCGGTCTTTTGGGCCAGACGGACGCTTCCGGCGCGCCCCTTTCGGGAGCCGCGATGGCGCTTTTGGCATTCGATCAGGTATTCCCTTACGGCGGGCTCGTCGTGATGATCTCGATCATCCTTTTCGGCTACACGACCATTCTCGGCTGGGCCTACTATGGCGAAAAATGCATGGAATACCTGTTCGGAGGCCGGATCGTCCGCTTCTACCGGATCCTGTTCGTCGCATTCCTCATTCCCGGAGCTGTCATGAGCCTCCAGACGGTATGGAGTTTCGCCAATATCATGAACGGCCTCATGGCTTTCCCCAACCTGATCGGGCTTTTCGGCCTTTCAGCAATCGTCGTCGCTGAGACGCGCAGCTTCGAGCAGCTTTTGAAATTCGAAAGGGAAAAAGCGGGAGAACTCGCATGAAAGACTTCCTCCTTGCGTTTGACCGCTTCCTCTGGGAAGGATTCCTGATTTATGTTTTGCTTGGCGTCGGGATCTATTTGACCGTGCGTCTCAAAGCGATGCAGGTGCGCTATCTCCCTTACGCATTGAAACTCGCCTTTTCCCGAAACGACGATAAAGCAGAAGGGGACATCAGCCAATTTCAGTCGCTTATGATGGCCCTTGCTGCGACGATCGGGATCGGCAGCATCGCCGGGATGGCGACTGCCGTGATGGCCGGCGGCTTCGGCGCGATTTTCTGGATGTGGGTCGTCGCTCTCATTGGAATGGTGACGAAGTACGCGGAGGCGATTCTCGCCGTTAAATTCCGCAAAGTAGATGAAAAAGGCCGAATGGCCGGAGGCCCGATGCACTATATCGAGCAGGGGCTCGGCTGGAAATGGCTCGCCTCTCTTTTTGCCATCTGCGGCACTCTTTCGGCTTTTGCAGGCGGCAATCTCACGCAATCCAATTCGATCGCCGCCGCCGTCTACGAACTCTTCCAGGTGCCGCCGCTTTGGACCGGAATTGTTCTTTCCATTCTCACCGCCGCGGTGATTTTAGGCGGCATCCGTTCGCTCGGAAAGGTGAACGCCTATCTCGTCCCCATCATGGCGCTCATCTACATCGGCGGCGGACTCGTCATTTTAACTCTGAAAGCGCATCTCATCCCCGAGAGCCTCTATCTGATTTTTCGGAACGCTTTCACCGGCCACGCAGCCGTTGGCGGCTTCCTCGGCGCAGGCGTCATGACGGCCCTCCAACTCGGGATTGTGCGCGGGATCTCCTCCAATGAGGCAGGTCTCGGCAGCGCGCCGATCGCAGCAGCGGCGGCAAAAACCGATTTTCCCGGCAGGCAGGCCCTCATCTCGATGACCGGCGTCTTCCTCTCCAGCTTTATCGTCTGCACAATCACGGTACTCGTCATATGCGTGACGGGCGTCTTCGGCTCCGCAGACTCTGAGGGCGCAGCTCTCAATGGCGCACCGCTGGTGATCCGGGCGTTTGAGTCGGTGATCCCGGGCGGCTCCTGGATCGTCGCGATCAGCATTATTCTCTTCGGCTACTCGACGATTCTCGGCTGGTCGTATTACGGGGAAAAGTGCCTGGAGTATCTCTTCGGCACCCGCTTCCTTCTCCCTTTCCGGATTCTCTTCATCGCTGTCGTCGTCGCTGGCTCGGTATTGAGCCTCGATGTCGTCTGGGCGCTCGTCGATATCATGAACGGCCTCATGGCGTTCCCGAACCTGATCGGGCTTCTCTTCCTCGCCCCTGTGGTGGTGAAAGAAAGCCGCGCCTTCTTCGACGTTGTGGCCCGCGAAAAAGCCCTCAGCCGCTAACCGCTGAATCCTGACGCTCTGATTTGAAGAGAGATTTACAGGATGGATCCTGTAATTTTGTTCCCGAGGTTCTTTGCGACGCCTGCTTAGTCATATCCCGTAATTCATCTTTATGTGTTTCGTGATTGTTCTTTGTAGTTAATTTAATATTTTATTTTATAATTTATGCAATTAATTTTGGTGAATCATGACAATTGAAGCTAGTTATTATGTGTCTCGCGATACAGTTGCCTACGTCAGGAACGGAAATCCTGAGAGAGCGACGCTCGAAAATCCTCAGGATCCAAGCATCCGGGTCGAGGGAGTGCGGCTTCGGGTTTTTGCTGGCAGGGGAACGGACTTGACCGTTCAGACGGCTGACGGAAGGGAATTCACCTGCCGGGTTCCTTATGAGGAACTTAAGGAAGAGAAGGGAGGAGAGGTTCTGCCTTCCGAGCAATTAGCTGTAGGAATCTATACTGGGCCAATCAAAAGTCCCCCTGTCCTTCCCCGTTGTTATAAATGCAGAAATTTTTGCTCCACGCTTAGCTCGAGAGCCGCTCAGGCAGCAAAGAGCGTGAAAACCGCAGTTTGCCAATACGGACCTCCCTTGTTGCGCGCTACTGCAAAGGCCGGAGTCGATGGCTCTAAAGCATTCTTGAATGCAACCCATTCAACCTTTAAAGCTGTCGGATTGGTCTCAGGCGAGGTGATAGAAAGGGCTGGAGAAAATGCTTTAAAGAACGTGCGATGGTTTAAAGAAAACTGCCCCGCCCTTCTTGGAGCCTCAGTGGCTGCAGCCTCCTATTACGCATATCAAAAATCTCAATAAAGAATCCCTCCCTGATGGAGGGATTAAAATATTGTCTATAAATTGAAAATATTGTGTAAAGAAAGTAAACTCTAGTCGATTGATTGGGGTTTATTATGAAAAAGTTTGTTTGCGCTTTAGTTGCGATTTCCTCTTTTTCCTTCCTGGCTTCCGCGGAGCTTGATAAACCTCAAAATAAAGTTGAGGGGACGGCCCATACGCTGGTGCTTTTCGGCTCTACGGGCGATCTGGCGAAGCGCAAAATCATCCCGGCCCTTGTCCAGCTCGAAAAGAAGGGAGAGCTCCCTAATGATTTTTTGACGATCGGCATCGGAAGAAGAGACTGGGATGACGCGAAATTCCAGGAAGAGGTTTCTGCTTTTCTGAAAAATGAAGACCGGCCTGCTTGGGAATCGCTCAAAGGGCGCGTCGTTTATTTGAAAGGATCGTTTGAAGAGAAGGAAACGTACCAGAAGCTCGCAGAACGCGTTTCTGGAACAGCGCTTTACTACCTTTCGACGCCTCCCGAAGATTTTAGCCCGATCGTAAAAAATATGGACCGCGAAGGGCTCCTTAGGGAGGGGCGCGTGGTGGTTGAAAAACCGTTCGGCCGCGATCTCGATTCGGCCCGCCAGCTTGAAACTGAACTCTCACGCCATCTTTCGGCGGAGCAGGTATTCCGGATGGATCACTATCTCGGCTATGAGTCGGTGCAGCAGTGGCTCGCCTTCCGCAAAGAAAACCCCCCGATCGAAACGGTGTGGAACAGCCGCTATATCGACCATGTGCGGATCGTAATGGCTGAAGAGGTGGGCGTCGGCACGCGGGCCAATTTCTGGGAGCAGACAGGCCTTGTCCGCGATGTGGTGCAGAACCATGTGATGCAGATGGCGAGTTTGATTGGAATGGAGCTTCCTCATCATTTGACCGCGGATGAGATCCAAAAGGAGAAAGTGCGTTTCCTCGAGTCGCTCGAGCCGTTCCCGCTCAACCAGATTGAAAAATACGCCGAAAGGGGCCAGTACGGCGCCGGAACGGCTGAAGGGAAGCAGGTCCCCGGCTACCGCGAAGAGCAGGGAGTTCCGCAAGGGTCGAACAAGGAAACGTTTGTCAGCGCAAAACTGGTAAGCAACAGCCCGCGCTGGGAAGGCGTTCCCTTCATCGTCGAATCGGGAAAACGTCTCTCCAAGAAAGCTTCGTTTGTCGAAATCGTTTTCAAAGAAAAATCGCCGATCCGGATTCTCCGCTTCGAGGTTGCTCCAAAGGAAAAGATCTCTGTAGTCGCAGAGCCTGACTTCAAAGAAAAAACGTATCTTGAATTTCAAAGCTACCGGACGCCGTATGAAGCGCTTCTTCTCGAAGCGATCCGCGGGGACGGGGCTCACTTTGTCTCATTTGAAGAGCTGGAGCTTTCCTGGCGGCTTTGGACGCCGCTGATCGAATATTGGGAAAGCCATCCGGCCCAAAACTTTCCGAACTACGTCGCCGGTTCCGACGGCCCTTGATATTGAAGAGAAGTTTAACAGGATCCGCTTCGCTGGCAGGATCTGGCAGGATTCGTTTGCGCCGATGATCCTGTTATAATTTCTTCTTAGAGGGATTTGAGTTTCGAGGCGATTTCTTCAAGCTGCTTCACAGTCTGATGAAGCGTCTGCTCGAGCTTCTGGACGATTTCAGTGGGCGCGCGCGCGCGGAACTCGCCGTTGGAGAGTTTCGCCTCGGTGCTTTCTTTCAATTTTTCCAGTTTTTCCCGCTCTTTTTCCAGGCGCGTCTTTTCTTTTGCAAGGAGAGAGGCGGGGATGGGAATGATCAGCTTGAGGTGGCCGACGAGAGCGCTGGCGCCGGGCGAGGTCGGCTCGAAGTCGGCGAAGACGATGTTTGATGTCGGCGTGAGCGCTGTGAGGATTTCAGGATGGGCGCGCGCGGTTTTCCATTCATGCGAACGTTCGGGTCCGAAGAGGAGCAGCTCCGTTTTTTCAGAGGGCGGAATTTGCATTTCGGCGCGAATGTTGCGGACGGCGCGGACCATTTCGTTCATGAGCTCGAACGTTTTTTCGATTTCGGGATTGATGTCCTTGGAGGAGATCAGTGCAGGGTAGGGCGCGGCGATGCAGGCGGGGGAGAGGAGTGCGGCTAACGTCTCGCGGGTATAGGGATCGCAATTGCGAGGAGCTTCAATGAGCGGGAACTGGGCGCGCAGCAGCGAGAAGATCTCTTCGGTGATGAACGGCGAAATCGGATGCATGAGGCGGATCGCGTTCGAAAGGAGAATGACGAGGAGCTTTTGTTTATTCGCCTTCTGGACGGGCGTTCCGACTTTGCCGAAGAGGATCGGCTTGGCCAGCTCGACGTAGGTAGCGCAGAAATCGTTCCAGAAGAACTCATAGGCGCGGGTTGCGGCCCGGTCGAAGGTGTATTCGGTCAGGCTGCGGTTGGTCTCTTCAATGGTTCGGTTGAGCAGCGACAGGATCCACCGGTCTTCGAGAGAGAGAAGGGAAAGGTCGAGCCCTTCGCAGAGCGATTCGGTCGAAAAGCCTTCGAGATTCATGAAGACGAAGCGGGAGCCGTTCCAGATTTTGTTGGCGAAGTTTTTGAACTCTTCGAACCGGCGGCGGTCCATGTCGATCTGCCGGGCGTGGGTGACGCTGGAGCAGAGGGCGAGCCGCATCGCGTCGGTGCCGTATTCGTCGATCAGTTCGAGGGGGTCGATGACGTTCCCCTTCGACTTGGACATTTTTTCCCACTTCGAGTCGATATCGGGGGGAACAGCTGCGCCAAGGTCGTATTTCTTTTTCTCAGCGGCGTTTAAGTAGACAGCCGCGCCTTCGTTGGTCGTGCGCCAGTACGATTTTCCGTAGATGAGGCCGTGGAGGAACGTTTCGTGGAAAGGGACGGCATGCTGGACGTATTCGCCCATCAGGATCATCCGGGCGACCCAGAAGAAGAGGATGTCGTGGCCGGTGACGAGGACGGAGGTGGGGTAGAATTTTTTCAGCTCGGCGGTTTTATCGGGCCAGCCGAGGGTGCTGAAGGGCCAGAGGGCGGAGGAGAACCAGGTGTCGAGGACGTCGCTATCCTGCGTCCACTCGTCTGGATGCTTCACAGCTTCGGAAGGGGCGCCTTCGCCGTCCCAGCAGATCATTTTCGAGGGGTCTTTTTTGTTATACCAGATGGGGATTCTATGGCCCCACCAGATCTGGCGGGAGATGCACCAGTCGCGCAAATTTTCGATCCAGTGGAAATAGGTGGGCTCCCAGTGGGCGGGGATGAGTTTGACCCGCTTGTCGCGCACTGCGGAGATGAGCTGCTCTTTGAATTGGCTCATCCGGACGAACCACTGCTTGGAGAGGTAGGGCTGGACAACGGCTTTCGAGCGGTACGAGAGGCCGACGCGGAGTTTATGCGGGTCGGTTTTGAGGAGGAGTCCCTGTTTTTTGAGTTCGGCGACGATTTTCTCTCGGGCTTCTTCCATGAAGAGGCCGGCGTATTCTTTCCCCTGCTCGTTGATCTTTCCGTCGGGGGTCATGATGTTGAGGAACGGGAGGCTGTGGCGCAGCCCGACTTCGGAGTCGGTGAAGTCGTGGGCGGGGGTGATTTTCACGGCGCCGGAGCAGAAAGCGGGATCGACGAAGGGGTCGGCTATGATGGGGATTTCCCGTCCCGTGATCGGGAGGCGCACTTTTTGACCGATGAGCCGCTTGTAGCGGTCGTCTTCGGGGTGGACGGCAACGGCGGTGTCGCCCAGCATCGTTTCGGGGCGGGTGGTGGCGATCGTCAAATGGTCTTTGCCGTTCGAAAGGGGATAGCTGATGTGCCAGAGGAATGAATCGCGCTCTTCATGCTCCACTTCGTCGTCGGAGAGAGCGGTCTGGGTGACGGGATCCCAGTTGACGAGGTAGTCGCCCTGATAGATGAGGCCGTCGTCGTACATTTTTTTAAAGCAGGTGCGCACCGCGAGGTTGCTTGCATCGTCCATCGTGAAGCGGAGCCGCGACCAGTCGCAGGAGCAGCCGAGTTTTTTCAGCTGGCTGAGGATCGATCCTTCCGACATCTCTTTCCAGTTCCACACGTGCTCGAGGAATTCTTCGCGCGTGAAGTCTTTGCGCCGTCTGCCCGTTTTGGCGAACAGATTTTTCTCGACGACGGCTTGCGTGGCGATGCCGGCGTGGTCAGTGCCGGGAACCCAGAGCGTTTCGAACCCCTGCATCCGTTTCCAGCGGATCAGAATGTCTTGGAGCGTGTCGACGAGGGCGTGGCCCATGTGGAGGACGCCGGTGACATTCGGCGGCGGGATGACGATGCAGTAGGGAGGTTTATTCGATGTGGGGTCGGCGCGGAAAAAACCCTCTTTTTCCCAGAAGGCGTACCACTTTTCTTCAACGAGTTTCGGATCATACGCTTTGGGTAAAGAGCTCATCTTTGTCTATCTTTTTTTTCGAGAAATTTTAGCAGAACTGGTCTTTAAACCAAAGGGCTGTGCAGAGGACGGCGTCGACGTTGGTGCGGGAGCGGATCTCTTGGCGCAGCTCGGCGTCGCTTTTCAGCTCGATGTCGATGAATTCGAACGGGTCGAGATTCTGCGGCCCTTTCCGGACGGCGTTTTTTGCGAAAAGATAGTAGATTTTCTGGTCGCAGAGGCCGGGGAAGGGGTAGCAGCAGCCGACGAGTTCGATTTCGTCCGACCAGTAGCCGGTTTCTTCGAGGAGCTCCCTCTGGCCGCCGAGGATCGGGTCTTCCCCTTCTTCCAGGCGTCCCCCTGGGCAGCCGAGGATGTACTCGCCTGTGGCGTGCCGGTATTCGCGGTTGAGGATCCAGCGCCCTTCGGTATCCTGGGCGATGATCGCGGCTGCGTGGGTGTTGAGGATGAGGGTGGCGTAGGGGTGGGTGAGGCCGTCGGCGCGCTCCAGAAGGTCTTCCCGGACTTCAAAGAAGCCTTTGTAGATGGTGCGGGTCGATTTGACGGTCGGTTTGCGGGTCATGCGGGTTTTCCAATGGTCTTATAGAAAAGGTCGACTTGCCGGTGGAGCTCTTTCTTCTCCCACCAGAACGCTTTTTCAATCCACCCTTTTTTGTCGTTGATCTTGCCGGTGAGGAACAGGCTGGGGAGGGCGGTCGTCGGCGGGTAGGGGGTTTCCAGAGCGAGCGAGAAGTGGCGCATGGCCGCTTCTTTCCCTTCCGCGAGGAAGAGCCAGGCTCCGAAGGGGAAGTGGAGAGGCGAAGTTTCCTGCTGGAGGGAGGTTTTGGGATACTTCAGGAACAGGTCTGAGGCTTCGTTCTTCCTGCGCCGGACGAGATGGCTCCAGATTTCGAGGGCGTCGAAGGCGATCCTCTCCTGTTTCGGGAGGCGGCATTTTTTCAGCTTTTTCGCAGCGGCGTCGAAGAGAGTGAGGCTTCCCGATTTGAGCGCCTGGCGCATCAGGTAGTAGAGGGCGCGGCTTTCGGTTTTGCCCGGTTCGGCCGGGAAGGGATTGGCCAGCGCGCCGAAGTCGAGAGGCGCGGGGAATTTTTTCAGCTCTTCATGCGCCTCGAGTTCGAGCAGGGCGAAAAGAGCGTTGTTCAAAAGGGGCGATCCTGCGGGGAGCGTCTGCGCGATCTCGACGAGAATGGGCGGCTTGGCGAGCCAGAACGCGATCTGGATGGCGAGCTGGGCGAGGCGGTCTTCGGCTTGCTCGATAAAATAGAGGGGCTCCCAATTCTTCTCGAGGCTCTCGATGAGGAATCGGGTGTCTCCGTTTTCAAGGAGGTCCGGAATGTGGCGGATGGCGAGGAGGATGATCCGGTAGGCGGCGTCGCGGTTGTTGAGCGAGCTCTCATGCATCCGGTAGACGATATGCTCTTTGACGATCTGCAAAAGGGGATGTTTCGGGAATTTTCTCAGGCAAAGCTCGAGGCACTTCGCCTCTTCCTCTGCGTCCGAGAGAGCCTGATAGACGTAGGATTTCCCGAGGTATTCAAGAGGCGCTCCAGGGGTCCGGTAGAGTTTTTCGAATTCCTTGAGGGCCGAGTGGTAGAGTTTGTCCTGCGCTGTTTTCGATTTTTCAGCATTCGCTTTTTCGAGGAGGGTGAGCCCTGCGCGGAAAAGCGCCTCGCGCCCCTCCATGCGCCCGGGGAAGCATTGTCCGATCCGCCTGTATTCCTGGAGGGCGGCGTCGTAGTGCTTGTGGCTTAAAAAGGCGTTGGGGACGGCGAGGCATCCGACCATCACATTGTGGCTGCCGTCGAAGATTTTCCAGTTCTTGAGATCGAATTCTCCATCTTTGTGGAGAAGGCCTACATGGGTCCCTGCCAAAGGCAGGTGGCTGGCGAAATTAAGCTTGAGCCTGCCGTCGAGGTAGAATTTCAGGTGGTCGTCCGATTTTTCGATGGCGATCTTATGCCAGGTCTCCGGCTGGAGGTAGAGCGTTTTGGCTTCCATGACGAGGACGTTGTTCCGGAACAGCTGGCAGACCGGGTGTTTTTCGGAGCCGATCCAGAGGCAGTAGCCCTCTTCGAGCGATTGCCTTTCGCCAGCTTCGGGGACGCTCAGGAGAAGTCCGATCCCTTGGCTCTCGGCGCCGAGGCGTACTTCGGCTTCCATCCGGAGATTGGGGGCGAACGATCCTTTGGATACCATGAGAGCCGCCCATTCGGTGACGTCGAGGTTCCGCGTGATCGCGATGTGTTTGGCGAGGAGGATGTTTTCCTGGAACTGCCAATCCTCTTTCCGGTTCCGGTCGAGCTCGGCGGTGAAGATCCATTCCGGGCGCCCTTCGATGTAATTCTTGAGTCCGGAAATCAGTTCGCCGACCGATTTATACCGATCGGTTTGGAGGCGGGCGAGGCATCTGCGGCACACTTCGGCGAGTTGGTGCGGAATGTCGCGGTAGGGGGCCATCTCGACGGGGTCGATCAGCTCTTCGGAGCCTACCTGCTTTTTGAAGGCGGCGATCGTTTTCCTTTGGAAGGGGAGCTGCAGAGTGAGGATCTGGTAGAGGATGACGCCGAGGGCGTAGATATCGGTCTGCACGGAAGACGATTTGCCGGTGAGCCGCTCCGGGGCCATGTAGGCGAGGGTGCCCGTGATTTTCCCCGGGCGGGTCAGGTCTTCCTTCCCCGACACTTTTTTTGCGGGGAGGGGATCTTCGATCGCGTCGATGAAGTCGGCGATGCCCCAGTCGAGGATCATCACTTCGCCGTATTTTCCGACGATGATGTTTTCGGGCTTAAGGTCGCGGTGGAGTATCCCTTTCGCGTGGGTATATGCGACCGCTTCGCAAATCTGGAGAAAGAGGCGGGCGAGCGACGGGATCGAGCGGCCGATCGGGTGGAGGGGATCTCCCGCTTTTTCCTGTTCGCGGGTTGTCCGGAGGATCTGCCTGAGGGTCTCCCCTTCGACGAAGGGCATCGTGTAGTAGATCTCGGGAGGCGCCGACTCGATGGAGAGGATCGGGACGATCGACGGGTGGCTGAGGACGCTGGCGACCTTCGCCTCGCGGAGGAAACGGCTCTGGATCGTCTGGTTGTCTTTGAGTTCGGGGCGGATCCTCTTGAGGGCGACATGGCGGCCGCACATCGGGTCTTTCGCTAAAAAGACCTCGCCCATCCCGCCCCGGCCGAGGCTCTGGACGATAGAGTAGGGTCCGATCGCGTCTGGAAACCCTTCGATTTTCTCTTCTTTTGCCATGTATTTTGCCTTCCGACCAAACGTAATCCCACAATAGACTTAAATGTGCAAGGCATTTCCTTGCAAGAGGGTTGAGAAATTTTTCTTGCCATATAAAGAAACTATAAACTACAAACAAAGATTTTGTGGACAGAGGTGTGTATGAGCGTTCATCCAAAAACAGTTCTTTGCGTGGAGGACATGCCGTTTGCTGCCCTCATTCTCCGGGGAATGTTTCAAAAATCCTTTCCCGACATCGATTTGAAACTTGTTTCCGATGCGGAAAACGCCCGGAGAGCGCTTTGGGGAGAGCCGTTCATGAGCTGGCTGGCTGATCCCGATTGGGATGTGTACATCCAGCAAAGGACGGTGGCGGTCTGGGGAGTGATTTGGGATAACCAGTTTCCTGAGTTTCCGGGAGGCCGGCCGGTCGAGGACATGGGAATCCGCACAGCAGGAGCCGTTGCCACTTCCGGAAAAGTGAGCAGGGAAGTTCTTTCGCGGTTTGCTGTTTCCTCTTCCGATCCGGAAGAGAGATTCAGAGGCTGCGGAGTCTTTTCCAGGGTGGTGCCGAAGCCTATTTCGATGCCGCGGTTAAGAACATTATTAAATGATTGGGGATATACCGAGAGAAATTGAAGAATCGGAATATGCCAAGGCTGCGGACACTTTGAAAATGTCCGGGGGACATTTTTAAAGGGAAGCAGGTGAGCGAAAGCGAACCGGGCCGTAGGCCGCCCAGAATTTGAGTCAGGCGAAGCCGACGCTGAAGCAGCTAAACTTAAAAAGTTTAGCTCCGGGGTCCCAGACGATGCATCATCGTTGGGGTGGGGTGGAAGCGGATCTCAAAGTCTGTGGCTGCTCGACGCGCCAAGGGGTTCCCAAAGAACGCCCCGTTCTTTGGGGATGGCGCCGGCAGAACCGGATCTTCAATCACGAGCGGTATATAATTCCGAAGGAGGAAGATGAGCGCAGTCAATACAGTTTTGTGCGTAGAAGACAATTTTGTCTCTGCCAAATGCGTCCGGAGAATTTTCCAGACGGAGTGTCCTGATCTGGATTTCGTCGTCGTCGCCGATGCGGTGAATGCCCAGAAAGTTTTTTCCGGAGAACCTTTTCTGGAATGGGATCTCGACGGCAGAAGATTTGTCGAGCGGAGGGCGGTTTCCGTCTGGGGGGTCGTTTGGGATAACCAGTTTCCCGCCCGAGCAGGAGAGCATCCCGAAGAGGATATGGGGATTCGTCTGGCGACAGGGATCGCCGCTTCGGAAAAAGTGAGCGCGGCCGTCCGCCGCAGGTTTTCCGTCTCTTCTGGCGATCCTCCTGCCAAATTCGCCTCGTGCAGCTGCTTCACTTCCGTGCTGCCGAAGCCCATCTCGATCCAGGATGTGAGAAGCCTGATCAAACTGTGGAGGAGCGAGCCAAGCGAAGAGAAGGGGGGCGCCGAAAGAGGATGAAATTTTTTGCCCAGGGTCGCTAGAATGGAGCGAAACATGGATCGGCTATGACTGGGAAAAAAATCATTCTTACTGGCGACAGGCCTACGGGAAAGCTTCACTTGGGGCATTATGTCGGCTCTTTGGCCGCCCGCGTGAAGCTGCAGGAGATGCACCGGCAATTCGTAATGGTCGCTGACGCGCAGGCTCTCACTGACCACGCGCACGAGCCGCAGAAAATCCGCGAGAATATTCTTGAGGTAGCTCTCGACTATCTCGCGGTGGGGATCGACCCGAAGATCACGACGATCTTCATCCAGTCGATGGTGCCCGCTCTGCCCGAGCTGATGCAGTATTTCCTCAATCTGGTGACGTGGAACCGTCTCAAGCACAACCCGACGGTGAAGCTCGAGATCCAGCAGAAAGGATACGGCGAAGAGGTTCCGGCGGGCTTCATGGTCTACCCGATTTCCCAGGCGGCCGACATTACGGCGTTCAAGGCGAGCCTCGTGCCGGTGGGCGACGATCAGATTCCGATGATCGAGCAGACGGTCGAATTGGTTCGTAAATTCAACCGCCTTTACAACACCGATGTATTGGTCGAGCCGGAAGTGATGACGTCTGCGATCGCAAGGTTGCCCGGCATCGATGGAAAGGCGAAGATGAGCAAGAGCTTGGGGAATGCGATTTTCCTCGGCGATTCGCCTGATGACGTCGCCAAGAAAGTGAAAGGGATGTACACCGACCCGGGCCACCTGCGCGTCGAAGATCCGGGCAAAGTGGAGGGCAATCCTGTCTTCACTTATCTCGATGCGTTCGGTAAAGACAAGGCGAAGATCGACGAGATGAAGGCTCACTACCAGAAGGGCGGCCTGGGCGATTCCGTTGTGAAGAAGTACCTTCTTGAAGTGCTGCTCCATTTCCTGGAGCCGATCCGTAAGCGGCGCGAAGAATTCGCGAAAGATCCGAAGCAGGTGATGGAGTATCTTTTCCAGGGCACTGAAGTAGCGGCGGCGGAAGCCGACAAGACGCTGCATGAAGTGCGCAGAGCCATGGGCATCGACTACAAATCCCGCCGCTAATCAGGTTTTTGCAGTGTCGCGAGGATTGAATAGAGATCCTGCTGTCAATCAGGTTTTTGCAGTGTTGCAATTTACAGGATAGACAGGATGACGGCTCGCACGGCGAGCCTAAGGATATACAGGATAAAAATAAGAAACGTCGAGTTCCCAGCTAAAGCTGGGATTGCGGATTCTCCGCAATTCGCTCACTCCGTTCGCACTCGACGTGCTCGAGGATAAGGAAGCTGCAGATACATCGGGCCGCCGGGTGCAAACGGAGTTTGCAGCTGCGTCAGGGACGCAGCTAGCCTCAAATCTTGAGGCTGTACCCGGCGGCCTATTCTTCTTATCCTTTACATCCTTAGGTTCGCAGAGCGAACCGTCATCCTGTCTATCCTGTAATTTCAAATCTAAGGAGGCTTGCTCGGGCTGTTAGCCGCGGAGCCAGTGGCGTTCAGGCACGGCAGCCGCTGGAGCAGGGGCGGCTTGGGCGGCAGGAGCGGCTGCTGCACGAGCGACTGCTGGAGGAGCGGCGGAGGCCGCTCGCGCGGGGGCGGCTTGGGCTGCTGCTGCAGGAGCGGCGGGGGCTGCTGGCGCTAGGGGGGCAGGAGCTCCGGCTGGAGGGGCTGCTATGGGGCCAGCGGGAGCTCCGGCTCCGAGCGCGGCAGGCATCGGGAAGATGTGCGGCGGAGCTGGGTAGTACTGGGGAGCGTCGTCGATGGGCCTGGTCATAAAACAACCTATTATTTTTTCTGTTCTTCTTCTTTTTCTTCCTCGGTCATCTCATCGGGTCCGAAAAACTTTCGGAAGAGGACGTAGAGCGCGCCGAGGGTAAAGAGGACGGGGAGGAAGATGCGCCACGAGCAGATAGAATGGGCCGCCGGGTGCAAACGGAGTAGGTTCGCAGAGCGAACGGTCATCCTGTCTATCCTGTAATTTTCTATGCTGAAGAGCGTGGCTCGGGCTGTTAGCCGCGGAGCCAGTGGTCTTGCGGTTTGACTTCAGGCGGAGCTTGGTGGTCTGGCGCGGCAACGGCTGGGGGCGCGGCTTGGGCAGGAAGAGCGGGGGCAGGGGCTTCTACGCCTGCAGCGGGAGCGTGCGGCGCTACGGGCGCTCCTGCGCCAGGAACGAGCGGGAAGAAGTGCGGCGGAATGAATGCGGCCGGGGGAGCGGCGTGGATGGGTCTGGACATAATACAACCTATTATTTTTTCTGTTCTTCTTCGATTTCGTGTTCGACGTCTTCTTCTTTTTCTTCTTCGGTCGTCTCATCGGGTCCGAAAAACTCGCGGAAGAGGACGTAGAGCGCGCCGAGGGTAAAGAGGACGGGGAGGAAGATGCGCCAGGAGATGTCGTACTGGACAGTGACGAACGTTCCGATAAAGACGAGGAGGGTGATCATCATGTCGTACGTGCGCCCTAAAAGGTATTGGCGGAGCGCCAGCGGCAGGCCGACGACGAGCATGATCCCGGGCCACCAGGCGTCGGTGAAAACCAGCGAGGCCAGCCCGAGGAGGAAGAGGGCGGTTGAGACAGCGTGGGCTTTTCTTTTGGACGTGATGGCTTTAAACATGCGAATTCACCCCTTGTTCCCTTTCACTATACTCACTGGCGGACAATAAAGGTAGTGGGGAGCAGAAATTTTTACGTTGCGGGCGCCCAACTCTTTAAGGGTTTGGGTATATTGCGGCGCATGCTGGATGTCGAGGAGAGCGAAAGAGCCTCCTGGTTTGAGCACGCGGAGGATTTCTTTGAGGGCGAGATCTCTCTCTTCTTTGTTTTTCAGGTTGTGGATGGCCAGGCTCGAAACGGCGATATCGAAAGTGTTGTCGGCGTAGGGGATTTGCCGCATGTCGGCGGTCGTAAGTTCGATCCGGTCTGAAACGCCGGCCGCTTCTGCATTGCGGCGGGTGTTTTCAAGAGCGTTTCCCGACTGGTCTTTTCCGATCCATAGGTCGATGCCGTGCGCTTTGCCGGTTTTTAGTTTCAGGGCCATTTCGATCAGGAACAGGCCGCGCCCGCACCCGACGTCGAGGATTTTTTCCGATCCGGAGAGAGCGAATTCTTCAGCGATCTTTCGGAGGAGTTTCGGTTTGCCCCATTTTGTTCCGTAGAGCATCCAAACGCCGGATCCAAAGGTGAAGAGGGCGGAGGAGAAAAAGTAGAGGAGGACGATTTTGGAAAGGAGCGGATAGGGGATGAGGCGCGAGGCGAAGGAAGCGGCGAGAGAGAGGAGCGAGAAGATGAAGAGCCAGCGGATCACTCCGGGCGCGTCGAATCCAAAGTTCGGTTTGTTCATAGAAGAGCCTTGGCTAAATAGGGAGCTGTTTTCGATTGTTTCGAACGGGCGACCTCTTCGGGAGTTCCTTTCGCGACGATTTTTCCGCCGCTCTCGCCTGCGTCGGGGCCGAGGTCGAGGATGTAGTCGGCATTGGCGAGAATGTCGAGGTTGTGTTCGATGATGACGAGGGTGTTTCTCTTGTCGGCGAGATGGTGGAAGATCTTGAGGAGCTTGAGGATGTCTTCGCTATGGAGGCCGACGGTCGGTTCGTCGATGAGATAGAGCGTTTTACCGGCTTCCCGCTTGGAAAGTTCGCGGGATAAGCGGAGTCTTTGCGCCTCTCCCCCTGAAAGCGAGGCGAGTTCCTGTCCGAGATGGAGATAGGGGAGGCCGACAGCGATGAGCGTTTCGAGTTTTTTCACGATGCGGGGGATCGCGGAGAAGAATTGCAGCGCCTCTTCGACCGGCATCTGGAGGATTTCGCCGAAATGTTTCCCTTTGTAGCGCACTTCGAGGGAGATCGGGTTGAGCCTCGATCCTTTGCACGCTTCGCATTGGACGCGCACCGAGGGGAGGAACTGGAGATCGACCGTTTTGTAGCCGAGCCCCCAGCAGGTGCGGCACATGCCGCGCAAATGGTTCGGGCTGAAGTGGCGCGGCTGGAGCCCTTTCGCCTGGGCGAGCGGCAGCGCGGCATAGTGGCCGCGGATGAGGGGCTGCACGTCGGAGTAGGTGCTGACGTCGGCGCGCGCCGTCTGGCCGATTGGGCTTTGGTCGATCGTGATCACCTTTTCAAACGAGTCGAGTCCGTAGAATTTTGCGCCCATGTAATCGACGATTTCCATCCGCTTCGAAGAGCCGGCGGCGATTTCGGCGGCAGGCTTGAGGAGATGGCGCATCAGAGTCGATTTGCCGGAGCCGGAGACGCCCGAGAGGCAGGTGATCGCAGCTTTCGGGAAGGCCGCTGAAACGTTTTTCAGGTTGTGGAGAGATGCATTTTCGATCCGGATGTCGGGAGCGAAAGGGCGCCTCTTTTTGGGGATCGGGATTTTTTTTCTTCCGCTGAGATACGCGCCGGTGAGCGAGTTCGGGTTTTTCTCGATCTCGGGAATCGTTCCGTGCGCGGTGATCTGTCCCCCTTCCCTGCCGGCTTTCGGGCCGAAATCGAAGAGGTAGTCGGCGGCTTTGACGGTCATCGGGTCGTGTTCGACGAGGACGAGAGTGTTTCCGAGCTGGCACAAATCGCGCAGCGCCCGATTGAGCAGTTCGTTGTTGTAGGGATGCAGGCCGATGGTCGGCTCGTCGAGGATGTAGAGGCACGAAGTAAGCCCCGAGCCGAGCTGGCGGGCGAGGCGGATCCTTTGCAGCTCGCCGCCGCTCAAAGTGGGCGCGGAGCGGTCGAGCGAGAGATAGCGGAGCCCGATGGCGAGAAGGAATTCGAGGTATTTGCAGATCTGCGAGTGGGTCTCGGCCAAAAATTCTTCTTTTTTGAGCGAAATCTCCTGGATGAACTCGTACGCCTCTTCGATGCTGAGGCGGCAGAGATCGGGGAGCGACCGTTTGCCGATCCGGACGTTTCGGGCGAGCGGGTTGAGGCGGCTCCCTTCGCAGGAAGGACATGTGCTGGCGCGCATCATGGGGAGGAGCGATTCGCGCAATCCGCCGGTCGCCATCCGAACGGCGCTGCCCAATTGGGTGTGGAGGCCGAGCCAGCGGAGAAGAGGCCATTTCTTCAGCTTCACGTCGGGGCCGCCGTTCAGGAAGATGTTGAGCTGCTTCTGCGGAAGATTTTTGACCGGGTCGTCGGGATCGATGCCAAGCTCGAGGAAATATTTTTCGATCAGCCGGATCGATTCGGAAGTCGCTTTTTCTTTGAAGAGACGGTCGCAGATTTCGAGGATGGAGAGGCGGAGGAAGCTTTTCTGCTCCTGCAGGTGGGCGCCGTAGGTGATGCCGAGTCCCTGGCACTCGAGGCACATCCCGGCGTCGTGATTGAAGGAGAACGTCTGCGGGGTGATCGGCGGGTAGGCCTCGCCGGTCGATTCGTCGGCGAACGAGAGGTTGAAGAAGAAGTCTTTCTCTTCTGTCGCCAAAACGATCACGCCCTCGGAAAAATGGGCCGCTTTTTCAACCGCTTCATAGAGCCTCTTTTCGCTCTTCGGGTCGACGAGGAGGCGGTCGATTACGAGGTACACTTCATTCTTTCTGTGTTTTTCAAACGGAATCGGTTCGTCAAGCGGATAGGTCGTTCCATTGAGGCGGATCCGCAGAAACCCCTGCCGGTTGAGCCGCTCGACAAGTTCTTCGAAGGTCTCTTTTTTATGGAAGGCGGCGGGGGCGAGGATCTGGATTTTTTCACCTTCGGGGCGCGCGAGGATTTTGCGGACGACGAACTCTTTGCTGATATTCTGGAGCGGATGGCCCGTTTCAGGCGAATGGGCGACGCCGAGATGGGCGTAGAGGACGCGGAGCAGATCGTAGATTTCGGTGATCGTTCCGATCGTGCTGCGCGGATTGAGTCCGCCTGTTTTCTGTTCCAGCGCGATCGAAGGAGAGAGTCCTTCGAGTTTGTCGACTTTTGGTTTCGGGAGCTGCTTGACCATCCCCCTTGAATAGGCGGGAAGTGTTTCGGTGTAGCGGCGCTGCCCTTCGGCGTAGAGCGTCTCGAAGGCGAGCGACGATTTGCCGGAGCCGGAAGGGCCTGTGAAGACGCTGATTTTTCCGCGCGGGATCTGGAGGCTGACGCTCCGGAGGTTGTTCTGCGAGGCTCCCTCCACCACAATCGGGCTTTCGTTCGCGGAAACCGGTCTCGTTTTTTTCGCGGTTTTGTATTTGTAGACGGGGTGGAGGGCCTCTTTCAGCGCTTTGCCTGTCGGCGTGCCGAGTTTGGCGAGCGCTTCGGGAGTGCCTTGCGCGACCACCTGGCCGCCGTGGACCCCTGCGCCCGGCCCCATCTCGATCACCCAGTCGGCCGTTTTGACGAGATCCATATTGTGTTCGATGATGAGAATCGTGTTCCCTTTGTCGACGAGCTGCTGCAGCACCTTGATCAGCCGTTTCACATCGTGGAAATGGAGTCCTGTGGTCGGCTCGTCGAGAATGTAGATTGTCTGCCCCGAAGGAGGTCTGACCAGCTCTTTCGCGAGTTTGATCCGCTGCGCCTCGCCCCCGGAAAGAGTGGTCGAGGGCTGGCCGAGCCTCAGGTAGTCGAGGCCGACGAGGCTGAGCAGCTCGAGCTTCTTCCGGATCGAAGGGAGCGCCTCGAAGAGTTGAAGCGCGTGTTCGACGTCCATTTCCAGAACATCATGGATCGACTTGCCTTTGAACTGGACCGCGAGGATCTCCGGATCAAAGCGCTTCCCCTTGCACTGGGGGCATTCGACCCAGGCGTCTTCCATGAAGTCCATGTCGATCCGCACCTGACCCAGGCCGCCGCAGTAGGGGCACGACCCTTCTTTCACGTTGAAGCTAAAGTGGCCGGCCGTAAATCCGCGCATTTTCGATTCGGGGAGTTCGGTGAATAGGTCGCGGATCTCGTCGAAGAGCTTGATGTAGGTCGCCGCGTTGGAGCGGGGCGTTCTTCCGATGGGCGACTGGTCGACGGCGATCACTTTATTAATCGCGTCGAGTCCCTCGATCTTGCTGTGCGCCCCCACGGGGAGCGACGCGTTGTGGAACTGATTCGCAAGAGCCGGATAGAGGATGTCGGTGACGAGCGACGATTTGCCAGACCCTGAGACGCCCGTTACGCAAGTCAGCGTTCCTACGGGGAACGGAACGGTAAGATCCTTCAAATTGTGGTGCTTCGCTCCGGAAACGGTGATCTTCGCGCCCGTTCCCGTCCGCCGTTTCTCGGGGATCTCGATCCTGAGCTTGCCTGACAGGTATTGTCCCGTAATCGAGCGGGGATTGGCCATCAGATCCGGAACAAGCCCGTGGGCCAGAATCTCTCCGCCGTGCTGGCCTGCTCCAGGACCTACGTCGACGATGCTGTCGGCGGCGAGCATCGTGTCGACGTCGTGTTCCACCACCAGAACCGTATTTCCCTGGTCTCTCAGCTTCTCGATCGTCCCGATCAGTTTGTGGTGGTCGGCGGGGTGCAGCCCGATCGACGGCTCGTCCAAAATATAGATCGCTCCGACGAGGCCCGCTCCGATTTGGGAGGCGAGTCTCACCCGCTGCGACTCTCCGCCGCTTAAGGTAGGCGAAGTCCTTTCCAGCGAAAGGTAGGAGAGTCCTACATAAATCAGAAATTGGAGCCGATCCCGGATCTCTTTTAAGATTTCTCCGGCGATCTTTTTTTCCAGTTCGTTGAGATGCAGCTTCTCGAAAAATTCGAGAGCGTCTGAAAGGGGCATCGCCGTAATTTCGGAGATCCGTTTGCCGCCGACTTCAGCCGCAGCGGGATAGGGCTTGATCCGCGTTCCCTTGCAGGCGGCGCACGCCCCTTCGGTCATCAGCTCTGCCATCTTTTTCCGGTAGGCGTCGCTTTTCGCTGCAGTCAGCCGCTCTCTTGCCTCATGGATCACTCCCTGCCACTTCACATATTCGTACCAGCGGGTTCCTTTGTCCGGATGGGTGAAGTGCATCCGCGTCCATTTCGCATCTGTTCCATAGAGGAACGCGTGCTTGGCCTTTTCGGGCAGGTCTTTCCACGCCGACGTCACTTTGAATTTGTAGAGGCGCGCCAGGTTGTCGTAGATGTTGCCATAGCGCACCGTTTGATAGGAGCTGGCGATTGAGCAGCAATCTTCGCTTAAACTCAAATCCGGATTGATGATCTTTTTTAGATCGAACTCGGCTGAGACGCCGATCCCGTGGCAGGCGGGGCACATCCCCGCAGGGTGGTTGAATGAAAAATCGTGCGGCTCGAGCGGCCCGTAGGAGAGGCCCGATTTTTGCGAATAGGCGAATTGGGAAAAGAGCTTCTCTTCTTCCGTGTCGGGATTGTAGATGCTAAAGAAGCCTTTGCCTAGCTCGAGAGCCGCCGCTGCAGCTTCGGCGATCCGGGGCAGGCTCTCTTTACTGACCGTCAGCCTGTCGACGACGATCTCCACGTCGTGCGCCTCTTTCGGATCCAGCTCGATCTCTTCGCTCAAATCGACAAACGTCCCGTCGATCCTGAGGCGCATAAATCCCTTGCTCAGGAGTTCGGCGAAATCCTCTTTGAATTCCCCTTTTTTTCCTTTTGCGAAGGGAGCCAGAATGATCAGTTTCATCTTTTCCGGCAGGCTTTGCAGCTCGGCGATGATTTTTTCTCGGCTGTGGGCTGCGACCGGTTCGCCGCTCACGGGGCAGTGGGGCACGCCGATGCGCGCATAGAGAATCCGCAGAAAGTCGTAGATACCGGTCATTGTGCCGACAGTGGAGCGGGGCGTCCTCCCTGCCGTTTTCTGCTCGATGGCGATCGTGGGCGCAATCCCCGAAATGCTCTCCGCGTCGGGCTTGGGAAGTTCGGTTAAAAATCTGCGAGCCTGGTGCGAGAGCGACTCGATGTAGCGCCTCTGCCCTTCGACATAGATCGTGTCAAAGGCGAGCGACGATTTGCCTGAGCCGGAAACGCCTGTGAACACAACGAGCTCGCCGGGCTGCAGCGTCAGGTCGACCCCTTTGAGGTTGTGCACTTTCACATTCTTGAGGACGATCGGCTGCTCATTCATGAGTCGGGTATTCCATTAGATAAGCAGGAAGAAGATTTGGTTTCTCAAAAGCCATACCAGCTTGGGACGCTATTCATTGGGTTGGATCTTTTTTCAGGTATTCTAACAAAACGGCAGTTCCTGTAATATGACTTTATGGACCCGCACACAAAAATTGTCTGTACAATCGGACCCGCCGTCTCCTCCTATGAGAAGCTGGTCGAACTCGCCGAAGCCGGCATGAACGTCGCCCGCCTGAATTTCAGCCACGGCACCCACGAAGAGCACCTGAAGACGATCGAAAATCTGAAGAAGATCCGCGAGAAGCTCCAAAGGCCGCTTGCGATCATGCTCGACACCCACGGGCCTAAGATCCGAGTCGGAAAACTCCCTCACGACGCCTTCGTCGTTCAGCCGAAACAGCGCTTTAAGCTCGTTACCGAGGAGAACAAGAAACCGGACGAGATCCCGATTTCCCCTGCCGAAGTGATCGACGCGGTTCATGCGGGAATGAAAATTTTATTCGACGACGGATACATCATCTCCCAGGTTGTGGAGAAAAGAGGGGACGAAGTCGTCATCGAGATGCAGAATTCGGGCGTTTTGAAGAGCGGAAAAGGGGTGAATATCCCTGGCGCCCAAATTCCTCTGCCGGCGCTGACGGAAGGGGATATCGACGACATCAAATTCGGCTGCAAAAACGACATCGACATCATCGCCGGCTCCTATATCCGGTCGGCCCATCATATTCTGGCGATCAAGGATCTGATTGCGAAAGAGGGGAAGTCGGAGATTTTGGTCATCGCCAAGATCGAGAGCACGCAGGGCGTCGAAAACTTCGACAGCATCGTCCAGGTCGCGGACGGCATTATGGTCGCGCGCGGGGATCTTGGCGTCGAGGTCGATCTGGCCCTTGTTCCAAAGCTGCAGAAGATGATGATTCGCAAATGCTACCAGGCATGCAAGCCGGTCATCACGGCAACCCAGATGCTCGAGTCGATGATCGGGAACCCGCGCCCCACCCGCGCCGAAGTCTCCGACGTAGCCAACGCGATCTACGACGGAACCTCGGCTGTGATGCTATCTGGAGAGACGGCGGTAGGTAAATACCCTGTCGAGACAGTCCGCCAGATGCGTACCATCGTCAAGGAAGCTGAATCGGATTTCGACTACATCGGCTTTTTCGATAGGAACGCGCAGAGAGACTACCATGATCTCTCTTCCGCAGTCGCAGGCGCCGCTGTCCGCACAGCCTATAGCGCGAACGCCAAAGCGATCTATGCCTTTACAACCAGCGGCCAGACGGCCCGTCTCGTCTCCCGTCTGCGCCCTGCGATGCCGATCGTCGCCGTCACGCCGAAGTTTAAAAATTACAATCAGCTCGCCCTCTATTGGGGAGTCATGCCTGTCCTTTGCGACGGCTGCAAAAACGCCCGGGAAGCCTTTTCCGCCGCCAGCGCGTATGCTCTGTCGCGCGGCCTTATCTCTTTTGGCGACGTCGTCGTCGTCACGGCAGGAGCTCCTTTCGGCAAGAAAGGAACCACCAACATGATGATGGTCGAAAACGTAGGCGAAGTCCTTGTCCGCGGCCACAAAGGGTTTGGCCACAAGGTCAGTGGAAAGGTCTCTATCGTCCTGGCTCCAGAAGGATGCCAGCCCGAGGAACTCGAGGGGCGCCTCGTCGTCATCCCCCATTGCGACAACACCTTCCTGCCCGTGCTCAAGCACGCCGCCGGGGTCATTCTCCAGAACTACATCGGGGATTCCGCCTCGGAAAAATATGCCGCTCTCGTCGCCAAAACCTTTGAAATCTCGGTGATGAGCCGGGCCGACGGAGCGATGTCGATCCTCAAAGAAGGGGAGGAAGTGACGCTCGACCCGCAGCGGGGCCTGATCTACCGGGGGGCTGAGGAATCGCCCACCTGCCCGATCCTCTCCATGTAAGATTGTTTTTAGAGAGAATCTCTCCCTAAAATTCTGCTTGTTCTTCCTCTCCACTCTCTGTAGAATGGTTGCCATTTATGTCCTCGTAGCTCAGTGGATAGAGTGAAAGCCTCCGGAGCTTTAGGTCACAGGTTCGAATCCTGTCGAGGACGAGCAACGCGAGTCCGAGAGCGATCCATCAGTATGGATCGCGTGCGGATTCGAAATGAGTCCGTTGCCTTGCTTTGCAAGGCCGGGCTATTCCCTTTCTTTTCTTTCTCTGTGCTCTCTGTGGTTCTTCTCCTCTTTTCCTTTTTTTCCTTTTTCTTGACTCAAATTTTTTCTGAATACTAGTATCCGATCCAATTTAAAAGGGGGCGCCGTGAAGAGATTAGCGATTGGGTTGCTTGGATTTGCAAGCTGCATATTTGGGCAGGAACGGGTCTTCATCCATCCGGATTGGGTGAGGTTCGGCGAGGAGGGGATGTTTTTGGCGACTCCCTGCAGAGAAATCCCTCTTTCGGGAGTTCACTATGACGAACATGCGGGAAGCTATTATATTTTCGCCGATAACCGGGTGACGCTGATCTGGTGCTCCTACTGCGGGAACCAAACCTGGTGGGTCGAAGAGCGCTGCTGTTTGAGCAGAGGCTATGACTGCATCTGGGAATGCAAGCGCAGGAAGTAATTGAGGAGCGTTGCGGCGGCCAGAGGCGCGGTCTCGGCGCGGAGGATGTTGCCGTGGAGGCGGACTCCTTTGCCATGCTGGGCGAGGAGGGTCTCTTCTTTCGGGGAAAACCCTTTTTCGGGGCCGGTGGCGAAGAGGACAGGGCCGGCAGGAGGAGAGAGGAGAGGCGCTTCGCCGGTATCGCCGTAGAGAAGCGGAAGGGAGCCGAAGAGATCGGAGAACGAGTCGAGGAGTTTGATCTCGGGGAGGTCGAGGCGGCCGCACTGCTTCATCGCCGAGACGGCGATATGATGGAGCCGCTCCCGCTGATGCGGGGAAAGATCGCTTTTTTCCGAGTGGGCCGCAGGGTAGATCCAGAAGGCGTCGGCGCCAAGTTCAACTCCTTTTTCGAGGATGAGTTCGAGTTTCGCGGGACGAAGAAACGGAATCGCGAGGGTGATGAGGCGAGGGGGGAGGGGGCGCTGGTCGGCTTCAAGAATTTCAAGAAAGCCTTTTGACTTCTCGAGAGAGGAAAGGCGGGCTGTGGCGAGAGCTCCTTTGCCGTTTACCAGTTCGACTTCCTCCCCGGGGCGGATCCGCATGACATGGGCAAGATGGTGCAGTTCCGGCCCTTCGAGGACTGCGGTGGTGCGGGGAGCGAGGGGGGCGTCGATGTAAAAGCGTTCAGCCGGCATGGGCGGACTCCGGTTGCCAGAGCGATCCGGGGCGGCAGAGAGCCCGTTTGAAAATCTCCGACAGGTCATTTTGTTTTTCAGGGGGCAGATGGGGAGCTGCGAGCTTTTTAAGGGCAGGCAGGTCGAGGACTTCGAATGCGCTCAAGGCCTCAAAGTGTTTGTGGATCCGTTTGTAGCCGGTGAAATTGAAGATGAGCTTGAAGCGGTAGTCTTTGATGAGCGTCTCTTCGATGTGGTTGTAGTAGATCACGTCGTCGGCTTCGATGAGAGGCGTGTTTTTGTAGGCGGAAGGGACGACGAGGAAGAGGAAATCGAGCGGGTAGATGAGTTTGAGGGTCGGCAGATGGGGGAGGAGCTCTTCGAAGGCTTTTTTCTCCTGGGGCAGAATCAGGCAGATGCAGTCGAGCCGGAACCGTTTGTAGAGAATCTGGGGCGTCTGCTGTTTCCACCGGTTGTGCTGCCAGAGCCACTCCCCCGGAGATTGCTTGATGCTCTTTTCCAGATAGGTGAGAAGCTGATTCATCATGCGGACCACTTCCGTTTCCGCGGGCTGGGATTGATCGGGCCAGATCGGGTCTGAGTAGCGGATCCGGTAGCCTCCCTTCACGCGGCGCGTTCCGGCGAAAATAATCGGGCTGTTCGTTTTGTAGGAGAGGAGCGCGGGAGCTGTCGAGGTCCAGGCTCTTCTGCCTAAGAAGGGGAATGAATAGCCGCTGTCGGGCATCCCCTGGTCGCCGACAATGCCGATAAAGGCGCCTTTCCGCAAAGCGCGGATTCCTTCGCGCACCGCGTTCCGGGGGGCGACGATCCTGCCGCCGTTCTTCTCTCGGATCGAGACAACCCAGTTGTAGAGCCGCTTGTTTTTGATCGGCTTGCCGATGGCGATCCCTTCCATCCGGGTTGTGCCGTCGAGGAAGAGAACTTCCCAGTTCGACTGGTGGCCGCAAAAAAAGATGATCCCCTGTTTTTTTCTGTGGAGTTCATTGGCCTGTTCGGGGTTTTCGCACTGAATGACCCGGGAGAAGTTGGTTTCTCTCGAGAGTTTCGGATATTCGAGGCAGTTGATGGCGAGGTTCTGGAAAGAGCGCTTGGCGATCCGGACCAGCTCTTTGCGGGAGAATGCGAGATCGTTAGCCAGAGCGAGATTGCTGAGAGCCCGCTTCCGGTATTCGCGCATGAAATAGAACGCTGCGGAGCCGATCCATTTGCCCAGCTTATGGATCCACGAATAGGGGAGCAGGCTGCAAGGGTAGGTAGAGATGCGGATGAGGTAATAGAGAATTCGGTCTTTATCCACAGGCGTCGATCAGGGTGCGCATTTGCTTGGAAAAGTCGAGAGAGCGGACGCTCTCGCGGATGGAGGCCGAGGTGGCTCTCGTTTTGCGGAACTTGAGCGACGCTTCAAGGGCTGCGATCAGGGAAGCGGGTTCGAGGAGGTTTTCGATGACCACGCCGTTTTCTTTTGTCAGGATTTCCGATCCGCCGTTCTGTTTAGAAGAGACGACGCAAAGCCCCATCGCGAGGGCTTCGACGGTGACGTTGGCGAACGGGTCGTAGAAAGAGGGGATCAAAAGGACGTCGGCCATCTGGTAGAAGAGGCGGATGTCGGGTTTGAGTCCGAAGAAGCGGACCCTGTTTTTAAGGCCGAGCTGCACCGCCTTCGCTTCGAAAAGCTCCATCCGGTTGTCCTTGCCGAGGACGGAGAGATGAAAATCTTTGAAGGGGAGGCGGGCGAGCGCTTCGAGCAGCCGGTCGAGCCCTTTTCTGAGATAGCCGTTCCCGATGAATAGAAAGTGGAACCTGGAGGGATCGAGCCCATATTTTTTGAACCCGGCCTGGCGCTGCTCTTCCCAGTTGTTGAAATCGCTCTCCATCTCCTGCCACTCAACCCCGTTGTGGATCACCTCGATTTTTGTAGGATCGACTCTGTAGCGATCGAGGACCTGGGTCTTGACGAGATGGGAATTCGTGAAGAGCTTCTGAAGCTGCGGGTTTTCAAAAGCGCACCTTTCCAGTTCGAGGATTTTCCGGTGCATCGGGTTCAATAGGCAAAGGAGGTGCTTGAGTTTGCCTTCGGTATGGATCCGGCTCTCGAGGTAGGCCGCGTGGACGCCGTTGCCGGCGCGGATATGCGTTTGGAATCGGTTCCTGTCCATCCCAAAGACGAGATCGGCCGGATGGGTCTTGAGCCATCCCTGAACATAACGGTCGAAGAGTTCCATGCGGATGAAAGAGGGCCAGGGGGAGACTTTGCAGGGGTGGAAGGAGATCGGAGGATGGGGGACTGGGCTGGGCTGGGGAGATCCCGTGGTGAGGATGCTGACCTGGCTGCCTTTGTCTGCGAATGCCGAGGCGATCCGGGAGGCGTACTTTTCGAGGCCGCCGTGGTTCCCGGCGCGGGACTTTAGAAGGACGACATGAGGCATCAGGGATAGTTTTGCGGGGTTATGGAGATCGAGTTTGCCTGGAGCTCGATTTTTAGGGAGAGCTTTTTGTGGTTGGGGGTGTAGAGGCGGAAGCGGTTCATGTAGCTGCGGAAGCGGTTGCGGAGGTAGTCTTCGCGTAAGTGGGGCTGCACGTCCCACGGCTCGTCGGTCGACTCGGACATCATTTTGGCTACATACCGGTCTTCCAGCTCATGCGGATACATAAACTGGGCGTTCCAGAGAAGGGTCTGCCGTTCGGATTTCGGCGAGGCGATCACAACCACCTGGATCATATCTTTGACCGTGTCGAGGAAGAGGCGGCTTACGCCCTGTGCATAGAGTGGCGCCGAGATCAGCTTGATCCCGTTTTTCTTCGTGATGAAGTCGTTCGTCGAGACGGTGTAGGTTTCCGGATTGAGCGTGTTGCTGAATTTGGGCGGGAAGAAAACGGTAACAGGAAGCGAAGCGCCGATCGGCAGGAGATCCTGGCGGGAAAAGTCGATCCGGAGCGCTTTGGCCTGAGGGTCGTCGATTTCCACCGGCACTTCGGAAAGCGTCGGCAGGCTGATCTTTTTCCAAAGGTTTGGAACGAAGTAGCTCACCTCGTCGGTCTCGCGGTTTTTCGCAGCGGTGAGCGTGTCGAGTTCCGATTTGGAGATGTCGTTGAGGTTGAAGGTGAGCTTGACGCCCCGCATCTTAAGCCGTTTGACCGCCTCTTCAGGGCCTGTGACGGTGAGAGAGAGATGGTAGGGCCACACGTCGAGGAACTGGTAGCCTTTCGGGGCCTCGCCGATGGGCTGGGTGATCAGGACGGGTATTTTCTCCGAGACGAGATTGCTCTGCTTGACGATCATCTCGAACGGCGTGACGTAGGAGATCATTTTGGCGGCGTTCAGGTCGGGATTGAGGCAGACGAGGTTTTTCTTGGTGATGGTTGCGATCCACTCGTTCGATTTTCCGTCGGCGTCGATCACGATTTCAAAGTCTTTTCCCGAGATCTCTTCAAGGGCTGTCTTGTTCCCGCTGAGAGTGAGCGATATTTTCTTGTTGAGCTGTCCGTTGACCTGCATCCCTTCGATGGTTTTCTCCGGCGGCAGGTTCGTGACCCGCACGGGGATATTGTGGACGACTTTGGTCGTCGTCATCGAGTGGCTTACCACCATCCAGATGATCATGGCCAGGACGAGCGAGATCAATTTCCGCTGCCAGTTTTCGACGAATAGACGGATTAAAAGGGTCTTCACGTCTTGATCCACTCCAGAAGGTTGAATTTAGTCTGCATCGTCATGCGGGGCGGCGGGTTGAAGATGCTCCGTATGATCCCCTTGAAGCGGTCGATTTTCACGCCCCGCGTCATGATCCCTTCCCGCGCGATCGAAACTTTTCCCGTCTCTTCGGATACGACGATGACGAGAGAATCGGTCATGTGGCTCAAGCCTAGCCCTGCGCGGTGGCGCGTTCCCATCGATTTGGCCAGCTGCGAAGAATCTTCAGCCAGCGGCAGGATCACCGCCGCGGCGAGGAGAACTTTATCTCTGAGGATCACGGCCCCGTCGTGAAGGGGCGTATTGGTGGCGAAGATCGTCTCGATCAGCTCGGGCGAGAATTCGGCGTTGAGCATGACCGCTTTCTGCGCATACTCTTCAAGGGAATCTTCATTTTCGAGGGCGATCAAAGCGCCGATCCGCTTCTCCGACATCCGGTAGACGGAGCCGGCGAGCTGGTCGAGGAACTTGTCGAATTCGGTGATTTCCCTATATCTGCGGCTCTTCAGGCTTAATTTGGAAAGGGCGACCCGCAGCTCGGGCTGGAATATAATGATGATCGCAATCACCAGCACGTTTCCGATGAGCACCATGATCTTGTGCAGCACGGGCAGGTTCAGCCAGCTCGAAGCGGCCAAAATCAGAAGGAAAGCGAAGAAGCCGAGCACGAGGTCCATCGACTTCGTGTTCCAGAAGAAAGAAAGGAGATAGTTGAGCATGATCGCGATGATCACGACTTCCAGAAAAGGAGTCAGGGAATGGAAAAAGCTCATGCTCTAGCCTTTTACTATGACATCGCGAATTTATCAAGAACCGCCTCATTTTAGAGGTTTCCGCGCTTCAAATCAAGACAAGAGAGATTTGACTTTAAAAGAAAAATTCACCAAAAAGGATGGGATCACATTTTGGTGCCGTTTATGGATGTCCTGCTTCTCTCCCGTTTTCAATTCGCTTTGAACATAGCATTCCACTACCTCTATCCGCCGATCAGCATTGGCCTTGGTTTAATGCTGGTGATCATGGAAGGAATGTATTTGAAAACGAAAGATATCAAATACAAAGAAATGACGAATTTCTGGATCAAAATCTTTGCGCTGACTTTTGCGATCGGCGTTGCGACCGGGCTTGTCCAGACCTTTGCGTTCGGAACGAATTGGGCCCGCTATTCGCGGTTCGTCGGCGACGTTTTCGGGAGCGCGCTTGCGTCCGAAGGAGTGTTCGCGTTCTTTCTGGAATCGGGATTTTTGGGGATTCTCCTCTTTGGCTGGGACCGCGTAGGACCCAAACTCCACTACTTCTCCACAATCTGCGTCTGCCTGGGAGCCCATTTCAGCGCCCTCTGGATCATTGTCGCGAATTCATGGATGCAGACGCCGGCCGGATTCCATATCGTTGAAACGGCGACAGGGCCAAGAGCCGAAATCACCAGCTTCTGGGAGATGGTCCTGAACCCTTCGACGTTCGACCGGCTCGCCCATACGCTGCTCGGATGCTGGATCACAGGCGCATTTTTCGTGATTAGCGTCGCTGCCTTCTATCTGATCAAAAATAAACACCTTCCTGTCGCCCGCTCGATGATGCAAATCGGGCTGACCGTCGGGGTAGCCTCCCTTGCGCTCCAGTTGGTTTCGGGCGATTCGAGCGCAAAGCTTGTCGCCAAGTACCAGCCTGCAAAACTCGCTGCGATGGAAGGGATCTACCGAACGGAGAAATCGACTCCCGTCTCAATCATCGGCTGGGTCGATTCCGCTGAGCAGAAAGTCCACTCGATTAAAATTCCGGGAGCTTTGAGCTGGATGACTTATGGGGATGTGGAAACGCCTGTGACAGGACTCGACCAGATCCCGAGAGACGAGTGGCCGAACGTTCCGCTTGTTTTCCAGTCGTACCACATCATGGTCATGATGTGGGTCTTGATGGCTGGGATCGCAGGCCTCGGCCTCTGGTACTGGATAAGGGGTGGGCTCGAAGGGAAAAAATGGCTTCTCTGGCCGATGGTTTTTTCGGTCGTGTTCCCTCATATAGCGCAGCAATGCGGCTGGATTTCGGCCGAGGTGGGGCGGCAGCCCTGGATCGTCTGGAAGGTGCTCCGCACCAGCCAAGGCGTTTCGACGACGATCAATGCCAGCCAGGTAGTCGGTTCGATCACCATGTTCGTTGCGATCTACTGCCTTTTGTTTGCTCTGTTTTTATTCCTGCTCGACAGGAAAATCAAGCATGGGCCTGATTCGATGCGATCTAAAGAGGGAGATGGAATGTACCGCGATGTGTTGAAAACGCAACCTGAAGGAAGGTTCTAATGACGCTCGAAATCCTTTGGTATGGAATTATCGGAGTTGCGATCCTCTTCTACACGGTTCTCGACGGCTTCGATCTCGGAGTGGGGGCTCTCCATTTGCTGGCGCGCACCGACAGGCAGAGAAGGGAGTTTCTGAACTCGATCGGCCCTGTATGGGACGGCAACGAAGTGTGGATCGTCATCGTGATGGGGGGCCTTTTCGCCGGATTCCCTAACGCTTACGCTTCTGTGTTCTCCGCATTCTACACTCCTTTTATGGTTCTCATCGCCGGCCTCATCTTCCGCGCGGTTGCGATCGAATTCCGCAGCAAAAGGGAATCCGTGTCGTGGAGAAAAACCTGGGACGCAGTGTTCGCCTTCTCGAGCATTATCGTCGCCTTCGTCCTTGGCTTGGTCCTCGGCAATGTGATCGAAGGGATTCCCATCGACTCGAACCAGGACTTCGCCGGAACCTTTTCCGATTTCTTCCGCCCCTATTCGATTCTCGTCGGCATCTTCGGTATTTCGCTCTTCGCCATGCATGGCGCCATCTATCTTCTCATGAAGACGGAAGGGCCGACGCACGAGCTGGTCCGCCGCTGGATCTTTCCCGCGATGGGAGTGTTCCTCTTTTTCTACTTCATGGTGACGCTGACGACGGTGATGTTCAATCCCCACATGACGCAGAGTTTTGCGGATCGGCCCTATTTCCTCGTCTTCCCGGTCCTCTCGTTTCTTGCGATCGCGAACGTTCCCTACCAGGTGCGCAAAGGCAATGACGGGTGGGCGTTCATTTCGTCCTGCGCCTCGATCGGCTCGCTGCTCATTTTGTTCGGGCTCGGCACTTTCCCGACGCTCGTCCTTTCGTCGATCGCTCCGGAGACAAACAGCCTGACGATCTACAACACGGCGTCCAGCCAGAAAACTTTAGGGATCCTCCTCATTGTCGTGGCGATCGGCGTCCCTCTGGTCCTCGCCTACGGGTTTTGGGTCTACCGGATTTTCCGCGGCAAGGTGCGCCTCGACTCCTCGAGCTATTAGGTTGCTCTTTGGGTGAAAGCCTGCTCTGCGGCAAAGCGGGTTTGCAAGTTGCTGTAGGGGTCGATCACTCTGCGGGGGCAGATCACTCCAAGGAGGAGCCAGGGAATTTCCTTGGCCGCGTATTTGATTTCGATGACCTCTTTTTTGAAATAGATTTTGCTTAAGCTATACCTTCCGCAAAGAAGGGCGAACGGAGCGAAAAGGATCGAGAGGGCGATCGAACTCGTGAGACGCGCGCAGGCGTAGGGGATTTTCACTAGAAACTCCCGAGTGACCCACACCGGTTTGAATTGGGCGAGCTGCTTGTAGGCGGTCCGGTTCTGCTCGATCTGCTCTTTTCTTACTCTGACGATGTCCTGGGAAAGGCGAAGGGAATATTCGTAAAAATGCCCTG
>CAYPZU010000002.1:16927-37383 GCA_964415395.1 uncultured bacterium | reverse complement strand
TTTCCTCCAAAAATTAAAAGGAGGAGCAATCTACCGATCAACTTATTTTTTGTCTTGGGGAAATCCGACGACGGCCTGGTAGCAGAGGAGCAGATGGCTGATAATTTGTAATCAAGTCAAACTAGACTCATTAAATAACTAACCCACTACTCAAATGAGAGACATCTGGCTTTGCCTCGCTAGCGCCATCTGTTTTCTCTTATTTGCCTAGAGGGTTACAGTACTGAATTCACGCGGTCGAACAGAGCGCCGTGGATGCGGTCGATCCCTTTGCTGGGGAATAGCGCTCCGTAAATTCCATACGCAACGAGTTTGGACTCCGTTTTGATGCTCTTGGTAGCGGCCTTGAACTGAATGTGAGAAGCGCTGTGTTTCCCGCAGAGAAGCGCAAATGGGGCAAAAATGATCGCGAGAGCCACGGCGCTGATGACCCGGGCCACTGACCCAGGGATATTAGACAGGATGCTCATGCTGCAGCTCCAAGGAGAAGCTTGATAGATCAGTTTTCTCCCCCGTCTGATCAGTTCGATCTCAGCGAGTACGACTCGGCGAGATTCTCTTCTACATATTTGTGTTGCTGCAATATGCTCTGCATTTAGTTGCGCGAGTGTGGCCATAAAATTCCGTTGTTTTGAATGTGGAGCGAGGAAGGTATCAGACAGTAGATTTATTGTCGTGCGGAAATCCGACGACGGCCTGGTAGCACAGCAGCAGATGGCTCACCCCGTTCATCGCCCGGTGGGGCTTGGCCTCAAGGGGAAGCTTATAGTGGGAGGCGATCAGGTCTTTGGAAAAGCCGGTTTCCCAGGGCAGCGGACCCATTTTCTTCTTCGCCTTGTCCATGGAGAGGGCCCAAAACATCGAGGCGAGATCGAGCCAGTGGTAGGGCCAGCTTAAAAGCTCCTGGGTGTCCGAATCGATCAGCTGGGCGAAAAAGACCCGGTCGAAGGAGGGGTTCTGGCAGATGAAGACCGCCTTTTTGCGGCGGATGCCCCAGCGGCTGAAAATGTCGAGGATATGCTGGGAGACTTGCCGGGCTGTCTTCCCCTGGCTTACCTCTTCCCAGCTGAAGCCGTTGATCCTTAGGCTCTCCTGATCGCTTTTTTCCCACGCCTCGATCGGCTGGGAGACGATCGTCTGATATTCCTCTTTGATCTCGCCCGTCGTCAGGTCGACGATTTTAAAAGCGATTTCAAGGATCCGGTGGACCTGGGAATTGAGGCCGTTTGTTTCTGTGTCGAGGAAGATTCCAATCATGATGCGATTTGGCTCCAGATTAGGTAAAATATCAATTAATAATTGGGAACGCAAGGAAATAGTTTTTCAAATAAGCTGAAAAAAATTCTTTTTGGATCTGGATGGGAATGAAGAAGATCTGCTATACTTCCGCCGTTCAACAAACCTGAAGACCTATGGCTCTGCCGCCCCAGAAATTCCGCGAAATCGTCCTCCAGGTCCTCTTCAGCCGCGACTTTATACCCGGCTTTGAAGAGGAAATGATCCCGTTCATGATGAACGAACTCAAAGTGACGAAGCGGATCATGCTCGATGTCCACGCCCGCGTCGATTCCGTATTGGCGAACCTGGACTCTATCGACGCCGAGATCCGAACCGCCTCGACCGAATATAGTTTCGAGCGGATTTCCCGGGTTGAGCGGACCATCCTGCGGCTTGGCCTTTTTGAGCTTCATTTCGACACGGCCCTCCCCGCTAAAGTTGTGATCGCCGAGGCGATCCGCCTCTGCCGTAAATTCGGCACGCCCGAAAGCGCCTCCTACATCAACGCTATTTTAGACGGGGTCTACAAAAAAAATGGGTCTTCAGCTCCAACTCCAGAGCCAGCGCTCGCTCAGTGAATTTTCCACTTACGGCATAGGCGGACCGATCCGCTATTTCGCTGAAATAGCCACCATTGAAGAAATGGAAGAAGCGTTCCGTTTCGCCCGCGAAAAGGGATGTCCCAAGCTCATCATCGGGAAAGGCTCCAACTGCCTGTTTTCCGATGCGGGCTTCGACGGCCTCGTCCTCCTCAATAAGATCGACTTTTGCGAGTGGGGCGAAGCCGAAGTCCATGCCGGATCGGGCTACAACTTCTCGCTTCTCGGCATCCAGACCGCGCGCAAAGGACTTTCCGGACTCGAATTCGCCTCAGGCATTCCAGCGACCGTCGGCGGCGCCGTATTCATGAACGCCGGGGCCAACGGCAAAGAAACCTGCGAATCGCTCGCCTCGGTCCTCTTTCTCAATGAAGATGGACGGAAAGAAGAATTCCTCCGCAAAGACCTCGTGTTCAGCTACCGGAAATCTCCCTTCCAGAATAGGAAAGGAGCGATCCTTTCGGCCCGCTTCAGCCTGACTCCTCTCGAAGGGGCCCGCAAAGCGCAGCTCGCCATCGTCGAATACCGGATGAAAACGCAGCCCTACAAAGACAAAAGCGCCGGGTGCGTCTTCCGCAACCCGAAGCCTGATATTTCCGCAGGGGCGATCATCGACCGGTGCGGGCTCAAAGGCTTGTCTGTCGGCGGCGCGAAAGTCTCCGACCTTCATGCCAATTTTCTCATCAACGCAGGCGGCGCCACGGCCCAGGAGATGCAGGAGCTGATCCGGATCGTGCAGCAAACCGTTTTCGAAAAAACAGGCATTCATTTAGAACCAGAAATTAGGATCTACACATGATGAAAGCAGCTCTTCTTTGGACTTTTTCCCTCTCCTGGGCCCTCTCAGCCCTTGTCCTTTTCTTCATGGGAAAACCCAAGCCTGAACTCGTTTCGAGCCTTCTCTACTCCCTTGCGACCGCCGCGGTGATTTGGATCCCCGGATTCGTGGGAATGATCTTTGCGAAAAAAGAGGGGATCCAGATTCCGGTCTTCAAAAATGCGAAGTGGCTTCCTGTTTTGTTCGGATTCGCTGCGCTCTCTGTCATCGTCACCTATGGCCTGAGCTACGCGCTACCGGAAGCATTTCAGCAGAAAAGTTTTCTGGCCGGTTCGCTCATCGGTGGCCTTTTCATTTCCTTTTTCGGCGCCTTCATGGTGCTCGGGCAGGAGATTTTCTGGCGCGGCTACCTGCATGAAAAACTGAAAGGAAAGGGATTGGCCCGCGCCTCCCTCCTAATCGGCCCATTCTGGGGGCTGCAGCAGGGAGCTTCCAGCGTCATCCAGGATCCGACGCTCAATAGCTTTGCCGCCGTCTTCTGCCTCAACATCGCCCTCGCCCCGCTCCTTTTCTGGCTCCGCGAGAAAGGACAGCCTGTATTTATCACCGCGTCCGTGGCGGTCGCGATGAGCCTCATCCTTTTTTGCCTGAACGCCGCGTTTCCTGTTTTCAGCAGCGCGCTTTTCGGAAGAGCCGGACTTGTCTGGCCTGCAGGGATGGCGCTCCTCTCGCTCCTTTTCCTCGCCCGCGAATGGAAGAAGGCCGATGCACGCTGATTTCAGGGCCGACCTCCATACCCATACGAACTGCTCGGACGGCTCGGACGACCCGATCGCCCTCCTCCATTTGGCGAAAGAGAAAGGGCTCTCGGGCCTCTCGATCACCGACCATGACACGGTGAACGCCTACACGCCCGAACTGTTCGCCGAAGCGGAGCGGATCGGCCTCCGCCTGCTCACCGGCATAGAAATCTCTTCCGAGCTGGATAAAACCTCCGTCCATATCCTCGGCTACGGGTTCGATCCGAAGGCGCCCACTCTCCAGCTCTTTCTGAAAGAGATGCAGAAGCGGCGCGCCGAGCGGAATCGGGCGATCCTCGAGAAGCTCGCGCAAAGAAAAATGCCCATCTCCGAGCAGGAGCTTCTCGATTTCGCCTATCAGGCGAACGCCAAACGGACCATCGGACGCCCCCACATCGCGCAGCTCATGGTCCAGAAAAAATATGTCGGCTCCACGCAGCAGGCGTTCGAACTTTACTTGCGCGAAGGAGGGCTTTGCTACACCTTCGGCGTCAAATTCACCCCGAAAGAGGCGATCGAGCAGATCCATCTGGCCAAGGGGAAAGCGATCCTCGCCCATCCCCATTTCATCAAAAGCGGATCGTTCAAGCGGAAACTCTTCGACAACCCTTTCGACGGGATCGAATGTTATTATGGAAATCTTCCCAAAGAACTTGAGCTTCCCTGGATCCGCCTCGCCAAAGAGAAAAACTGGATCGCCACCGGCGGCTCCGACTACCACGGCCCCCTCAAGCCCCACATCTCTCTCGGCGCCTCATGGGTAGGCGAGAGCACCCTTGAAATGCTGCTGGCCCATTGACCCCTCTCATCGAAAAACTCTTCTCCTATCCCGGCCGAAAAATCCAGTCGTTCGACGCGATGCGGCTCCTCGATGAGCGGCTGGGGCGTCCCCATCGCGCCTTCCGCTCGATCCACGTCGCCGGGACGAACGGCAAAGGCTCCGTCGCAACGAAGATCGCAGCAGCTCTCCAGCTTGAAGGATGCAAAACCGCTCTCTACACCTCGCCCCACATCTCTTCCTACCGCGAACGAATCCGAATCAATGGACAGGAAATCTCCGATGCCGCCGCTGAAACACTCCTCAAGCGCGTCTTCGCCGCAGCAGAAGATCTCCCTCTCTCTTTTTTCGATCTCATGACAGCTCTCGCTTTTCTCTATTTTGCAGAGGAAAACGTCGAATATGCCTCGATCGAAACCGGTCTCGGCGGCCGTCTCGACGCCACCAATGTGATCCATCCGATACTTGCCGTCATCACTTCGATCGGCCTCGAACACACAGCTCTTCTAGGAAATACTCTCGAAGAGATCGCACGCGAAAAAGGGGGAATTGCAAAACCGGGCGTCCCACTCGTCGCAGGGCCTAAAGCCGCTCCGTTTTTCCCTTCCGCGATCGCAGCGCCCGCATCTACGGAGCTATTCTACGACTTCGAGAACCGTTCGATCGCCCACAAAGCGCTCGCCGTTCTCGGCGCCTCTCCTCAATCCATCGAAGCGGGCATTCTCTCGCGCCCTCCCTGCCGTTTCGAAAAATTCGGCGGCGTCATCCTCGACGTCGCCCACAATCCCGACGCTTTCCGCCGGCTCACCGACGCGCTCCGCTTCTTCCATCCCGGCGAAACCTTTCCCTTCTATCTCGCATTTTCAAACGATAAAGACTGGCGGCAGTGCGTCGAAATCATCCGTCCGTTCGCCTCTGAAATCACCTTCGTCCAGTGTTCGTTTCCCCGCCTCATCCCTCCTGCGGATCTTTCCCGCGAAGTTCCCGGATCGAAAACCGCGCGTTCTTTTCCTGAAATTGAAAGGGGAGTGGTCTGCGGCAGTTTTTACCTGATGGACGACGCGCTGAAATTTATAGCTTCAAAATCCAGAGCAAGCTTGGAGAGCGGGGGCGGTTGATCCACCGGAAATGCTGGACTTGCCAAAGGGTGGAGGGGAGATCTTTGAAAAAATCGAGCAGAGCGGCCTCTTCCTTCTGCCCCTCGTCATGTCCTGGATAGCAGGTGATCGAAAGAGCTCCTCCCTCCGCAAGGATCGAGAGCGCCTGGTTTACGCTTTTGAGCGTTGAGCCCGTTTGCGTCACAATTGATTTATCGCCTTTCGGCAGATAGCCCAGATTGTATACGATCAGCCGCGGAGGGAAGGGGAGAGGGCCGAATTCTTCATGCGACTGGCAGAAGAGGCGCACTCTTTCAGAGGGAACCAATTTTCTCGTATTTTCAATCGCGGCGCTTTGCAAATCGTACCCGTAGACGTAGCTCTCCGGATGGGGAAGCAGCAGCTCGCTTAGGAAAAAAAGGTCGTTTCCGTTCCCGCAGGTGGCGTCGATTGCCCCGTCGCCAGGCCTTAGATGTTCCTGCCAAAGTTTCTTCGCCAGCTTTAAGTGAGGTGAAAAAATTCCGTTCATGAATCTATCCGCAAAGTAGAGGGGTTAGGGATTCGAGAAAATTTTTGCGACCCAGTGAGGGGCCCCCTTTCGGGGCGCTGGGACCAAAAAGTTTCCGAAGACCGACGTTATAATTTGCGGATAGGTTCATACGTCTATTATAGTTCCACTCATGAGAAAATGCGATATCTTAGTCATCGGATGCGGGATTGCCGGCGCTGCGGCCGCCCTGGAACTCTCCAGAGGAGGGCTTCAGGTCGCGGTTTTGACTGCGGGGGAGGACGTATGGAGCTCCAATTCGGCCTACGCCCAGGGGGGCATCGTCTACAGCGGGGAGGGTGATTCCGGCAGCCTGCTCGCCAAAGATATCCACGAAGCCGGGGCCGGCCTCTGCAACCCCGAAGCGGTTGAGCAGCTCGTCCGGCTCGGGCCTGCGCTCGTTGAGAAAATTTTGATCGGAGAGGCCTCCGTCCCGTTCGACCGCAATCCCGACGGCTCTCTCTGCCTCACCGAGGAGGGCGCCCATTCGACCCCCCGCATCCTCCACTACAAAGACCAGACGGGGCGGGCCATCATGCAGTCGCTCCTCGCCCAGATCAAGCAAAAGCCCAACATCGAGATCCTAACCGGCTGCGCCGCCGTCGACCTCATCACGCTCTCCCACCACTCGAAGAAAATCACCGACATCTACCTCCCATCCACCTGCGTCGGCGCGTATGTCTTCAATTGCCGGACGCAGGCGATGGAGCTGATTTTCGCTCGCGAAACGATTCTGGCGACCGGAGGGCTTGGCGAAGTGTTCCTCCATACCACGAACCCGCTCGAGGCCCGCGGCGACGGCATCGCGATGGCCTACCGGGCAGGCGCCCGGATCATGAACATGGAGTATGTCCAGTTCCACCCGACCGCCCTCTATGTCCCGGGCGAAAGGCGCTTTCTTCTTTCAGAGGCGCTCCGCGGCGAAGGGGCCAAGCTGTTGGACGCGCAGCGAAAGCACTTCATGCATAAATACCATGAGCGGGGCGATTTGGCGCCCCGCGACGTCGTCTCGCGCGCCATCTTCTCCGAAATGCTCGCCTCGTCGGCCGACCATCTCTGGCTCGACATCTCCTCACGCGGCAAAGAATGGCTCAAAAACCGGTTCCCCGCCATCTACGCCTACTGCCTCGAAAAAGGGTATGATCTCGCCGCCGAGCCTGTCCCTGTCGTCCCAGCCGCCCACTACAGCTGCGGCGGCGTCGCCGTCGATCTCAAAGGATGCACCTCGATCCGCCGCCTGCGGGCGATCGGGGAGGTCTCCTGCACCGGCCTCCACGGGGCGAACCGGCTTGCCTCCACCTCGCTCCTGGAAGGACTGGTTTGGGGCGTTGCGGCGGGTCAGGACCTCCTCGCCGGCTGGGCTTCCCGGCAAGACTATTTCCCTCCCGTGGAAAAATGGCAGATGAGCCACGAAAAAGTCGATTCGGCCCTCATCCGCCAGGACTGGACCACCATCAAGCAAACCATGTGGAATTATGTCGGCCTCATCCGAGACAAAGACCGGCTCCGGAGAGCCCTGAAAATGCTCCGCGAACTCCAGTGGGAGATCGACTCGTTCTATGAAAAATGCGCCCTCACCCCCGATCTCATCGGCCTGCGCAACGGCATTCTCACAGCCCTCCTCATCGCTCAGGGAGCCTGGCGCAATAAACACTCTCTCGGCTGCCATTACAGAGTATCCTGAAAAACAGAGTTTGATTCAAAAAGGCAGCTTAGCTATCATGCTGGTACTTTTTAAACCGATGGGGTGTTAGCTCAGTTGGTTAGAGCGCCTCGTTGACATCGAGGAGGTCAGCTGTTCGAGTCAGCTACATCCCAACACCCGTCATTTAAAAAATTGAAATTGACAGCACTACGCCGCACAGCGGCCGAAATCGCCGCGGCGGCGGTATTTGAAGCCTATCCCCAGGTCGAGCTCCTCGGCGGGGGAGAGACCTCTTCCGGATTTTTCTACGAATTTATTTTTCCCCACCCTGTAAATCCAGAAACCCTTCCTCTCATAGAAGAGCGGATGCGGCAGATCGCCAAAGAAGCCCGCTCCATCCGCACCCTCGAGATGGTTCCTTTCAGTGCAAAAGAATTATTGAAAAGGGAAGGGCACGAGGCCCAGGCCGAGGCTCTGCCGGAAGAGGGGCTCGTCGATATCATCCAGATCGGGAATTTCCACGACTTGAGCGAAGGCCCTCATCTTAAAAATTCGAATGAACTCGCATTCTTTAAACTCCTCTCTCTCGAACCTCTTGGCGATAAAGGGCTCCGGCTCTCCGGCGCCGTCCATCACTCCAAACAGGAGCTCAAAGATCTCCTTAAAAAGATCGCTGCCTACGGGGAAAAGAATCATTTGGTCGAAGGGGAGAAGAGGGGATTATGGACTGTTCTGGATGAGGAAATCATCTGGAAAGAAAAAGGGCTTAAACTCCGCTCGCAGCTCATCGAAATTCTGAAAAAGAGATTCTTCCCGGGCGCATTCGAGATTTCCGGACCTTTGGACGCCGAACGGCCCGCCCTCCACCACCGGATGGCGCAGGGCTTGAAGAATTCTCCTGACAGAATCGCCGAGGTGCTGACCCACCAGACCGCTGAGTCGAGCGAAGAAGAGGCGGGTCTATTTAACGGCTTTGACGAAACCCAAATTTTAATTAGTTCCTATTCTTCCCATCCTGTTTTTGAGGAAGCTCTGATTTCTTCCTTGCAAACGATCGATCAAACACTTAATATATTAGGCTTTAATAGAAGCCTTCGTCTCAGAAGCCGAAAGGCCGGGGAACAAAGTTTCCTGAGACTTGCGAAAGCGGTCGAAAAGCTGGGATGGAAAGCGGAGATTGACTTGCAGGAAGGGCAGCCCTCTCAAATCGATTTTGAGGTCGAAGATGAGATGGGAAGAATTTGGCCAGCAGCGCAGCTCCGGGTGTTTCATGCGAAAGAGCTCCAGAAGGAAGGAAGTTTCCTCACCCTATCTGTTGAAAAAATTCTCGCTCTTCTGCTAGAAAAGAACCTCGAAGCACGCCTGAACGAATTGGAAAAGCTCGGCTGCAAAGAACTGAATCAGATGGTACAACATTGAGAATCAATAGAGAAATTCGAGCAGATAGACTGCGCGTCATCACAGAAAGCGGCGAGCAGCTCGGGATCCTAACATTGAGAGACGCTCTCGCAAGGGCCGAAGAGATGGGGCTTGACCTCGTCGAAATCGCCCCCACGGCGAAGCCTCCCGTAGCGAAGATCATCGACTACGGCAAACTCAGATACCATCAGGCGAAGAAAGAGAAAGAAAGCAAAAAGGCCCAAGTTCAGATCAAAGTGAAAGAGATCAAACTGAAGCCGAACATCGACACGCATGACCTGCAGACCAAGCTGAAACATGCGCGCGATTTCTTGCTGAAAGGAAACAAGGTGCGCGTATCGATCATGTTCCGGGGACGGGAAATGCTCCACATCGACCTGGGCGAAAAAGTCGTTCAGCAGTTCTGCGTGGATCTTTCCGATATCTCGGCTCTCGAATCGCCGCCCAAGATGCTCGGCCGCACCATGTCCACGGTGATCGCCCCAACCGGCAAACGGCCAAAAACCGCATCTGTCGAAGCGCCTAAGAAGGCTGCCGAACAGAACAAAAAAGATGCGGAACCGCAGAAATAGAAAAATTGGAGATTCCAGTGCCTAAAATGAAAACCAGAAAGGCTATGAAAGCCCGGTTTAAAGTGACAGGACGCGGCAAACTGAAGCGCCAGCGCCCAGGCAAACGCCACATCCTCACAAAGAAAAGCGCCAAACGTAAACGGGGACTCGGCAAAGCCCGCCTCGTCGATGATGGGCAAGTTAAAATGTATAAAATGATGATTGGAGCTTAACTCCCATGGTAAGAATTACAAACTCAGTCGCAGCCCGCAGAAGAACTAAAAAGCTCCTTAAGCGCTGCAAAGGCTTTTACGGCGACCGTAAAAACCACCTTAAATTGAGCAAAGACGCGCTGATGAGCGCTCTTGCGTTCAATTACAAACACCGCAAACTGCGCAAACGCGATTTCCGCAGCCTGTGGATCACCCGCATCGGCGTAGCCGCTAAAATCAACGGCATGTCCTATAGCAGGCTGATCAACGGACTGAAACGGATCGGCTGCGCGCTGAACCGCAAGGTGCTTGCAGATCTCGCCATCCGCGATCCAGGCGCATTTACTGCCGTTGCCAGCTCTGCGAAGCAAGGTTTGACTGCTTAAATAGTTAAGAAAGGTTAAGGCATGGCCTCTCTCCCCGATCAAATCGGCGAACTGCGTTCCCATTTCATCCGGGAGCTCAAAGAGGCCTCCTCCTCTAAGGACCTCGAAAACCTTAAGGTCAAATACCTCGGCAAAAAAGGGCCTATCCAGGCCCTGATGTCCGAACTCCGCCATTGCACATCAGACGAGCGCCCCCATTTCGGCAAGCTCATCAACGATCTCAAAGAAGAACTCGTCTCCCACTGCGACCTTCGCCTCGCCCGTCTTAAAACCCAGGAACAGAACGAACGTCTCAAAGACGAGTGGCTTGACGCGACCCTTCCCGGCCGCCGCCGCTTCACAGGCAGAGTCCACCCGATCACGCAAACGCTCGACCGGATCCTCGACATTCTCGTAGGCATGGGCTTCTCCATCCAGCTCGGCCCCGACGTCGACTCCGACTACTACAACTTCGAAGGGCTCAACTTCGCCAAGGACCACCCTGCGCGCGACATGCAGGATACCTTCTACCTCAACACGCCCGATTCGCTCCTCCTCCGGACCCACACCTCCAACGTCCAGGTGCATGCGATGGAGACCTATGCGCCGCCGATCCGGATCATCGCCCCCGGCCGTTGCTTCCGCAACGAAGACATCTCGGCCCGCTCCCACGTCTTTTTCCATCAGGTCGAAGGGTTCTACATCGACAAAAACGTCACCTTCGCCGATCTTTTCGCCACGATGGACGAGTTCCTCTCCAAACTCTTCAATGAGAAAGTGGAGACCCGCTACCGTCCCTCTTACTTTCCCTTCGTAGAACCAGGTCTTGAAGTCGACGTCCGCTGCATTTCATGCAAAGGCTCAGGATGCCGCATCTGCAAGCATACAGGCTGGCTGGAAATCCTCGGCGCCGGCATGGTCCATCCCAACGTGCTTCGCAAAGGACGGATCGATCCCGAGCATTTTTCCGGCTACGCGTGGGGCATGGGCATCGAGCGGCTCACCATGCTGCTCCATGACATCCGCGACATACGCTACTTTACTGAGAACGATCTCCGTTTTCTCGAACAATTTCCTTGAAATAAGAGTCTTATCGCCTTACAATGAGTCATCTATTTTGGAAGAGTGGCAGAGTGGCCGATTGCACCTGTCTTGAAAACAGGAGGCCCCTTCGGGGTCCGTGGGTTCGAATCCTACCTCTTCCGATTTTTGCTCCGCAAAAAGCGGAAGAAGCGACATGCTAATGCATGTCGCGTGGTAGGGTTCGAATCCCCGTCGATGTTTTTGCGTAGCAAAAACAGACGGGGATCGCCGGCCCGGTAGCAACGAGCGAAGCTCGTGCGTGAGGGCATCCCATGCGTGGCGAAGCTCACGCATGCAGGATGGGGTTTTAGGGGAAGGGGATTGCCCTTCCCCTTCTGATTCTCACTAGATAATATTCTATCTGCATCCCTTCGAAGTATTTCCATACAACCATCAAATTCTTCGCCTGTGGAATTTTGAGCTTCGCTCAAAATCGCCGGCCAGGGTGCACCCCGCAGGGGAGGGGGTAGCAACGAGCGAAGCTCGTGCGCGAGGGCATCCCATGCGTGGCGAAGCTCACGCATGCAGGATGGGGTTTTAGGGGCTGCGGAAACTTGAAAAAGATCCGGGGGATCTTTTTCAATGCGAAGCAGGTGAACGAAGTGAACCGGGACGGGGATTGCCCTTCCCCTGCTAAACGCTAATTCTTTGAGCAACACTTTTCAGCCTCCCATCAAACCCATCGCATTTTGGATTTGATCTAATCTTCCCCAAGCCAAAACATCGGGGAAGGTCTAGCGCCCCCCCTTCATCAATTTATGCCATCCGCTGAGATTGCGGGCCGATTGCTTTCCACTGGCCTTTGGCTTTCATCAATTCAGATGCGGAGTAGAGCAGAGTGGGGACTGTGCATACGACGCTGGCTCCGCAGGCGCATCCCAGGCAGGCAAGCCCGCATCTTTTGCATCGTTCTGTTGTGCTATCGCTATTCGGTTCTGGGTTATGCAGCTTTGTGCAGGTGAGCAATTTTCCTAAGAATCTACATCCGGCTTTGATGGGAACGCAATTCCCCTTAGGTAAGTCCCGGTTGAAACCCCAATTCAGGTACGTTTGTGTGAACGTGTCGACTTTATTCGCTCCTGTAAGGGATTGGCAGAAACAGCAGTCATCCTCATGTTTCTGAAGCTGTTGTTCCAGATACGCTTTCGAGTGGTGTATTGCGGCCATATCAATCCTATATTTGTAAAAGTTTGTATTTAAGGGGGATGAGGATGCACGCACTGGGCATATCTGTAAAGAGTATTTTCTGATTCAACTCAGAGAGTCTGAAAATGTCCTGATATAGATTCTGAAAAAGGCATGGACGAGATACGCGAATGCGTGGCTCGGATTAGGCTTCGATCTAGTTCGATATTTTGTCTATTAATTAATTGTTTAATAATAAATCAGTTAATTCCGTTTGTTGATCGCAATAAAATGATTGTCTTGTATAATACATAAATATAAAGCGGAATTTTTATGTACAGTGAAAATATAAGTTCATTCCTAGTAGAAAATTCCCAGTCAATTCTTGGTCGTCTTACAGAAGGTCAAAATGGGGACCTTACTCCAGCTCAGCGTGACGCTTGGTCACAACAGATTGAAATTCTCAAACGATCATTAATCGATCTTGAAGGTACAATTTGCTTTGAATTTCCAATTCCCCGCATAGGAAAACGAATTGACAACGTTCTGCTAATTGGAAACAAGGTTATAGTACTCGAGTTCAAAATCAATGCAAGCACCTATGATCGAGCGGGTCTTGCACAAGTTGAAGATTACGCTCTTGATCTGATGAACTTTCATGGAGCAAGCAACGGAATACATATTTCGCCTGTCCTCGTCGCTACAGATGCGCCAGTATTTGTGAATTCACCAGTGAAAAGACGAGATGGTGTGTGTGCGGCATTATGTGCAAATTCTTATACCTTGGCTGATGTCATTAGGAGTTGCATTCCTTCGGCCAACCACAACAACAATCTGAATCACCAGGCATGGCTTAAGGCTCCCTATCGACCAACCCCCACTATTATTGATGCTGCACGGGCTTTATATGGGGGGCATACTGTCTCCTCAATTACACGTAACGAGGCTGGAGCGGATAATCTGTTGACCACAACGAGATCTCTAAAAAATATCATTATTTCCGCCCGTGATAATCAGAAAAAAGTCATTTGCTTTGTCACTGGGGTTCCCGGTGCAGGAAAAACCTTAGCCGGTTTGAATATGGTATGCCAATATGAATCTGATGTTCAAGAGAGACACGCAACATTTCTATCTGGAAACGGACCATTGGTAAATGTGCTTAGAGAGGCTCTTGCACGTGACCAAATGAGCCGAATATCAGTAAGCAAGAAAGAGGCTCTCCGCAGAGTTAATGCCTTTGTTCAGAACATTCACCATTTTCGTGACGAACACCTACCGAATAGGAATGCTGGTGCCCCGGTCGAACATGTGGTGGTTTTCGATGAAGCCCAGCGCGCTTGGGACCAAGCTCAGACTTCAAAGTTTATGAACAAAAAGCGTGGTCAAAAAGGTTTCAATCAATCAGAACCCGCTTTCCTCATCAGTGTCATGGATCGACATCAAGATTGGGCAACCATCGTCTGTTTAGTGGGTGGGGGCCAGGAGATCAACACAGGCGAAGCTGGTTTAGAAGAGTGGCTTCGGGTACTGCATGAACAATTTCCTGACTGGTTGATTTATCTACCAGATGAGGTAAGAATCTCTGATTATTTGCCAAGTTTTCAAATAGAAAATCTTTCTGGACGACTTACAATCGATTCGTCCCTACATCTGGGAGTATCTCTGCGCTCCTTTCGTGCGGAACATCTGTCGAAGGGTATCGCTGCACTAATGACGGGGGACTCAATACAAGCTCGACATGAACTCTCCGTCATACGCGAGCAGTTTCCGATTGTGATTTCTCGCTCATTAGAATCCGCCAAACGATGGGTTCGCGAACGTGCTTTAGGTACTGAAAGCTATGGTTTGTTAGCTTCATCAGGCGCTAAACGTCTCAAGCCGCTGGCGATAAATATGGATGTTGAGATTGATCCATGCGTTTGGTTTTTAAATGATTCTACCGACGTCCGTTCTTCTTTCTATCTTGAGAATGCAGCCAGCGAATTTGATGTACAAGGACTTGAGCTCGACTGGACAATTGTAGTTTGGGACGGCGACCTAATTCATCAGGGAAAAGAGTGGCGCTATCGAAATTTCCGAGGTACTCGTTGGGAAAATATTCGCGCAAAGAGGTCTCAACAATATCTCTTAAATGCATATCGGGTCCTTTTAACTCGAGCGCGCCAGGGAATGGTTATTGTAGTGCCAGAGGGAGATTCCAATGATCCAACTCGCAATCCAGCATTTTATAACCCTACATGGGATTATATGGTCAGTGTTGGATTTCTGATTGTCGATTAGCGCGATAGCCTTTCTAAGATAATGATCGAAACATAAATATGCTGCGAATGCAACTGTTTGGAATTCAGCAGGGTTTTAGCGGAATGCCGGCGCCGCTGGCCAATTTACAAATGTAGTGAAATGTGATTTCACTCCAAATTTTGCTGGTCTCGTTAGGCATCGCTTTGGGATACCCGCTCACATTGGTAACAATCACGCCATTTCCCAGCAGATGCGTTTTGTCATGTTCGCTGCCTTCGACATTGCCCCCTTCTGTCAAGGCCAGATCCACTATGACCGCCCCTTTTTGCATGCTTGCGAGCGTATCTGCCGGAATCAAGAGAGGAGCGGTCTGATTGGATGTTCGGGCAGAGGCGATTACGATGTCTGCATGCAGCAAAACGCTTTTGATCAACTTTTGCTGGTCTTCCAATTTGGATTTCTTATCCATCCATACAGCTTTAGCTCCGCGTTTTTTAATCTCGTCGAGATGGGCGGAATTCGTTAGAACGACCGTAATATCAAGTTTCCGCTGCAGAGCCTCTTCGAATGCAGAGCGGCCGAGCGTGCCGAAACCAAGAATGACAACCCTCTTTCCGGCTCCTCTGTGTTTTTCGATCGCATCCAACAAGGCCAATCGGCCGGCGATTTTGCTCATAGCGGACAACAGATTCATCGGATCGTCCGGCGATAGAGGGATTTGATCGATGCTGTACGCAAGAATTTTAGCCCGATGATATTCTTCGATGTGGGGCGACCCTTTTTCGAGGGTGTCAAATACGCCGATCAGGATCGTTCCCGGGCGGATCGCTTGACTTTCTAAAATTTCGCGGGCTCGGTCTGGACGTTTGACCCGAGCCACGAGATCTATGTTTTTAAATAATTGATTCAGTTCGTGTGGGTTAAGTTGGTTGAGGCTCCGGATTTCAGCTCCTGCTTTTTGATATTCAAGATCTGAAAATCCAGAGGCTTGTCCAGCCTCATGCTCAAGGAAAACCCGATGGCCTAATTCTCTGAGCTTTTTCACTTCGCGGGGAATTAATGCGACGCGCTGCTCGCCGGCGCGCGTTTCTTTTGTTATCAGTATGTTAAATAGCATAACTTCCTTCTTGTACAGGAGAGTGAATTTATTTAGAAGCTCCCCATGTTGGGGAGCAGTCTGCTGGGGAGGGGTGTTTAAATTCGAGCGTCTCTCTTGGCCAAAGCAGCGATGTAGACGCTGACGCCTGCGATGACGACGACTGTTAGCATTCCAATGAGAGGGAGGGCGGAGCGGTTGCTGAAGAGGGCCATGGCAGCGGAAAAGAGAGCGGAAAACCCAGCCATGCTGCAGCCGAGGAGGGCTGATGCGGCGCCTCGATTTTCAGTGAAGGCCAACATTGAAATGGTGTTGGTCGCCGGAGACATCATGCCGGAACTGGCGATGACAATCCCCATCGGAAGGATGATCGTCCAAGCGCTTAGAGGCCAAAAAAGATAGAAAGCGATCAACAGGACCAATCCGACCGCGCTGGCGGCGATGCTAATGACGATGATCGTATTGAGCGCAAGCGCCTTGATCAGCTGCTTTGATAGATAGGCGCCGAGAATATAGCTCGCGACAGTGAAGGACATGAGCCACGCGTAGGCTTGGGTCGAATAGTGTAAATTCACGACGAAGAGGAAAGGGGCGGCTGTGTAATAACCGAGCTGCAGTCCGTAGTAAATCCCGTACAAGAGAAGCCCGCCGACATAGGCTTTGTGTTTAATACAGGCGGTGTAAGATTGGATCACCTCACGCATAGCGAGCTGGCGGTTGATCCTCTGATGGGTCTCGCGCAATTTGGAGATCGAATAGAACAACATAACCGCCCCGTAGAGCGCCAAGAAGATGAAGATGCTCCGCCAGTCGAAGAGGGTGTTGAGCCAATCTCCGACAATCGGCGCCACGGAAGGCATTACCCCCACGATGACGGCCGACATGGCGATCACATGGGTCACTTCTTTCCCGCTGAAGCTGTCGGTGATCGTGGAGCGGGCGATCACAGGGCCGCATCCCATTCCGATCGCTTCGATGAACCGGGCGAGGATGAAAATCTCCACATTCCGCGCCGACGCCGCTAAAAGAGCCCCCAAGACAGTGATGCAAAAGCCGAGGATGAGAATGGGCTTTCGCCCATATTTGTCCGACAGGGATCCCCAGATGATTTGCGTGAAGGCGAAGCTGACGAGAAAGGCGGTGACAGACAATTTGATTTGCGTCTCGCTCGTGTTGAAAATCCCCACTAGCGAGGGGAGCACGGGCATTGGGATGTTGGCCGAAAGCCACCCGTAGGTAAAAAGAGCGTAGATAAAGTAGCGAATTCCCTTGAGTTCCATACTCCCGGTTATAAACCCTGAGAGGATATTGGAAAAGGAGGCTCTTCCCTCACATTCGCAAAACCTCTTTTGCAAGAGGCTTGGGTCTCGGCCTTGTCTTTTCTTATTCGGGCTGTATTTGGACGCAATGAGGCTTGTGCAGCTTCCAGTGAGCCTTTTGGTGCTCCCTGCTGCAGTACATGGCCTCTTGGCATCGAGCGCATTTTCTCAACGTCGTGCCGTCTGCGTTGATGCCGAGGCCGCAGCCCGGCAGGGAGCAAGTTTTAGCTGCGAGTTCACACACTCTCAAAGATAAGTTGACTTGTTCGTCGAGACTCAGCGGACGAGTGCCGGCATCGCGCTTGGCTTTATCGTGTATCCGAACGGAAAGCTCCTTTCGAGCTCGCACCGCAGTTTGAAACCGCTCTTTGTATGCTTGATCCGCCTCTCCCGGTTTTTGGGGAATAGTTTCCGCCAATAGAGCTTCGAGAGGAAGCGGTCTGCCGGACTGATCCGATAGACGAACGCCCTGTTGTGTATGCTGTAACACGAAGGTGTTATTTGCTGCCGCAGCCATATCTTTCCTTGTGCGATTTTTTTTTGCAAAGAGTTTAATATAGAGCCGCATAAAGTGTCTATGCGGAAAAAAATGCATGTAAGGCCAAAGTTGTCATGCCACCCCTACCAGAGAAGGAGGGGTAACTTTGGTTTGATAGGTGATTTAAGTCGCGGTGACTTTAGCGGAGGCGGTGAGATCGACTCTGACCGTGGCGTTGGAGGTCAGCTCTATGGCGCCTTTGTCGAGGAGTTCTTCTTTTCCACTGGCGCGGCGAACCAATCTGTAGTTAAAAACTCCTCCCTTGACCCCTTTCTTCTGGTCGAAAAGATGCAGGCAGGTTTCGTTAATCCTCCGGCAAAGGGGAAAGATGGCGCTCCTTTTCCCTGCGCTTAATTCGAGCAGGTGTTCTTCCGGTAAATCGGTAGGGGACTGGATGTGGAAATCGAAGATGCAGGCAAACAGCGGCGAAGTTAACGCCTTTTCAAGAGAAATGCGATCTTTGAACTGGAGAATTCCCGACAAAAGCTCGATGAGCCGCTCGGCTAATTGTTCGCTATCTTTTCTCTTGGACGCCGCTTCTCTGATTCGACTCTGCCAAGACAGTTTATCGAGCGAGGCGGTCACAGGGGTGTTAAAGGTAATCGCGGCTCCGTCGGTGGCCGCCGCAAATTGAAGCGGCGCCGACTTGTCGTATAAATCAGGCGGGATGGGCCCCAGGGTTTCTTGGAGCTGTTGAAGGGCGTAATTCGTCGAGGTGTCTTCTTTAAAGGCGAATAGGGGCTGGCCGGTATAGAGTTCGAAGATCATGGCTCCAAGAGACCAGAGATCTACGCTATGATCATAGCGCAATCCTAACCAAAATTCGGGAGCCTGATATGCGGGGGTGCCGACGGCGTCAGTAGCTCGGAGCGTGCTTCCTGGAGATAGCTCGGCCGCAAGTCCTCCGTCGATGAGGGTAAAAAGGCCCGAAGGCTCTAAAATCCCGTTTCCAGGTTTCAGATCCCGGTGGACCATCGATCGTCTTCTGCAGGCAGCGAGTGCCTCCAACGCCTGTTTCCAGCAGAGTATGATGCTGGCGGTTGGCAGGGATCCTTGCTTGGCCGCTTCCTCTAAGTCTGGAGAGGGAATGTAATCGAAAGCGAGGATTTTGCTTTTTAAATCGCCGCCCCGGATCTGCAAAACATGGGGCTGCCCACGGAGGGAACGGAAAAACCGGCATTCGGCAGAGCAGACGTCGGAAGACTGGGAAAGGTCTTTTTTCACGACTCGAGGAGAGTGTCTTCCTTTTGCAGCCGCCTGGTAGACAGCGCCGCAGGCTCCCGCCTTGATCCGCCTTGTCATTTGATAGGTAAATTCGCCCGAAGGGGAATCGCATCCTGCAGGAGACCGCACGGAGAAATTTCGGTTTTTTCCGTTGATCCAATGAGGTTCTTTTTCTTCTTGCGCGCAAGCGGATGCGGATGCGGAGCTGACTGGAGTCATAATATCTCTGTAATAATTTTAACAATTATATGCAAATTACTCATATAAAACAATATTGTTTAATTTTGTATGTATATTAATTATTTTAAATCTAATATGGGGATGAGGCGGCTTGTTGCCCATTCGTAAGTTTCACAAGATCATCGTTTTAGCCGTTGCGCGAAAACCTCGGTTCGATTACCTTTTCCGCGTAAAAAAATGTCTTACATTTATGAGCGCTATCTCCTTCTTCTTCTATAGACCCTTTAGAAACGCATCTAATTATTGCGCCGATATCCTGGTCATCCCTCTTGCCAATCGGCTCGAACCGATAGCCAGGGGGCTGCTCGAACGGGCGGAAAAGATGCGCCCCTTTGCGAACAGTCTCATTGGGCGGATCGTCAAAAGCGCAGCGGCTGAAACGGCCTGCTCGATCGCCGGGGCTGCCGCAGGGGAAATGGTAGTGGGTTCTTTGTGCTATGCGGTAGGGCCTCAAATCGTTCCTGCGGTATGCCTGATTGGCCTGGCCGGTTCTGTCGTCGCGAAAAAGAAGCCCCAGATCGCCTTGTTTACGATCGGGCTTGTCCTGCCCGCTTTTTTCACGAGGAGCAAACAGGCGGAATATTTTGTCCAGGCAGGGGAGTATGCAGGAAGAACGGTCGGAACGATCGTGGGGGGATATGTTGGATTAACGAAGCTGGCCGGAGCGAAAATCGATCTTGTCAACCGGACGCGGCCGTCCGATTCGTACTCGGTGAATATGCTGAAATTCCAGGCTGCAGGAGAGGTTTTCGATGCTGTGATCGTCCGCTCGTCGATCCCTTATGCAGGGGCTTTGATCAATCTGCCGCGCAACGCGGTCAAATCGGTTGTGCAAGCGCTCGCGTATAATTCCCAATCCTCTCTCCCTCTGCTTCGAAAATGCCTCAAAGAGAAGCGGATTGCTCTTTCGATCCCTCAGGCTGTGAAGTTGGTTTGCAGCCGCTATTCGGTCGAGAGCTCGGGGATTTGGGCCTCCCAGGCGGCGCAGCTCGCTTCGAAAACGATTTTTCCCTCCTTTGTGCAGAGGATGGGAAGCTTGATGAGCGAGCGTGTTTTTGCGCCCCCTTTGAAAAATGGGATCGACTTCATGGCAGCCCACTCGGGAGAATTCGTCTCGATTTTCATGCGCGGATTGACGCAGTACTCCGATCTCGTTCAATCGATCCGCTCCGATTTTCCCGATCTGGCGGTGGAAGATGACGAAGATCTGGTCGCGATCCACCCTTTGCACGACGATCGGAAGAATCAGGGAGGAGCTTCTTCAGCGCGCTCGCATCTTGTTTTGGATTCAGTTCTTTTGAAAAAAGCCCTGAAAATGAAAATTCCAGGCGCCTCTCTCGTCTCTCCGCTTTTCGACACAGTGATGAAAGGGAGCGTTCAAGAGTGGTCTGAAGCTTTGATAGAGATGATCGGGGATGCGGAAAAAGAAGTGTTCGGAGTCGAGATGGGAGGGGAGGGGAGGACTCAGTTTTTACAGGAGTTTCTTCCGATCCATCTCAAGTACTTTCTCATTTATGTCCT
>CAYPZU010000002.1:9641-16917 GCA_964415395.1 uncultured bacterium | reverse complement strand
CTCGGCGCTGAGCTGACTCTTCTCGAGGAGCGGGATTTTTTTGAAGCTTTAAACAGAGCTTTTTTTTCGGTTTACACGAACGGATCGCAACCCCACAGGGGCGTTCGGTTTCTCCAGAGCGCTGTTTCTTCCGGCGTCGACGGATTGGTTTCTCTCAGGAAGTTTTTCGAGACGACCGAGGAAGAAACCGTTGTCGCTGCCCCGATGGCATTCGCAGAGGATCATTTTCCTCCGGCTGCAGCCGAAAGCGCTGTCGCCGAGGGTGTGATTGCAGCTCAGGAAGATTATTTCTGAGGAGGGGCTCTCCGCTTGCTATTTTTCATTCCAAAAAATACTATGTAGACACACTTAAAATCCATTCAGGTGCGCATGGACAGACGTATTTTTGCGGTTCTTCTCGTATCGCCTTTAGCCTTGATTGCCAACCCAAGCGGGCCGGCGGTCGTATATGGAGAGGCGGGATTTGAAACGGCGGGCGCGCACCTGAAAGTGACGGCTTCGGAAAAGGCGATCATCGAATGGAACCATTTCTCTATCGGGCTCGGAGAGACGACGCAGTTCATCCAGCCGAATGCCGAAAGCGCCGTCTTGAACCGCGTTGTTTCGCCTGATCCAAGCGAGCTGTTCGGGACGCTCCAGTCGAACGGCCAAGTCTATCTCATCAACCAGAACGGCGTGATCGTCGGCAGCTCCGGATGCATGCAGACGGGATCGTTTATCGCCTCGACGTTCGATGTGCTCAATCACGACTTTATCGCAGGGGGAGATCTGGCGTTCCGGCAGGGAAGCCAGGCTCATCTGATCAATGAAGGGAAAATCGCTGCGCTTGAGGGCGATGTGGTTTTGGTCGGGCAATTTGTAGAGAACAGAGGGGAAATCAGCGCTCCCAAGGGGCTTTGCGCGATCGGATGCGGAGAAACCGTTTTGCTGAAGGAAGCGGGCGAAGAGAGGCTCTTTATTCTCGCGCCCCTCCAAACTCAGCTCGACAGGGAAGCGGGCATCCAGCAGAAGGGGTTGATCGAGGCATTGTCCGCAGAACTCAAAGCGTCGGGCAACCCTTACGCGCTGGCTGTCCAGCATGAAGGGAAGATCGACGCTCTTGAGGCGAGAAGAGAGGGGGGGAAGGTTTTTTTAGTGGCTGAGAAGGGGAACCTTTATGTGTCAGGCTCCATCCGCGCACCGAAAGGGGATGTCCATCTCCATGCAGACCAGGTTGTTCTTGCAGATGGCTCGGCGATCGACGTCTCTTCGGAATGGGGAGGGGGATCGGTTCATGTCGGGGGAGACCCGGCAATCCCTTCTCAGCCCAGAGCGATTTTTACGGCTCCCCGTTCTCAAATCGAGGCGAATTCTTTGGGCAGCGGAAACGGAGGCCGGGTTATTCTTTGGGCCGAAGAGATGAATCTGGCGGAAGGATCGATTTTGGCTAGAGGAGGCCCCTTGGGAGGCGACGGAGGTTTTGTCGAGATTTCCAGTCCGAAGGGGATGTTTCCAAGGGGAAAGGTGGAGACGGGAGCTCCTTGCGGAAGGACGGGAACGCTTCTTTTAGACCCCTGCCATGTGACGATTGATAATATGATGACGACCGTAGGCGTCACCCCGCCAGGCGCATTGGGCGTCTGTCCCATGATGAGTCTCCCTACAAGCTATGATTTTACCGGCTTGATGGATGCAACGATCTTAACATCCGATTTGATTTCCTATCTGGAGTGCAACAACGTGACGATCGATGCAACCTTGTCGGGAGCCAGGGCTCTTGGCATGGGCATGATCACAGTTCTCGACACGTCAGCCGATATTGCCTGGACGGCGTCGGGCGGAATGAATCCTGACCCCACCACTCTGACCCTGAGGGCCGACAATCAAATTGCGATCCATCGGAATATTCAAGCTCTATCCCCAACGGCGTCTATGATCGACGTGATCACTCTTGAGGCCCCGAATATCGATATCACTTCTACTTCGGTTGCAGTTTCAGTGACAACAGATAGCGGCAATATCTACATCAACGCTGCGCCGAACGCCTTTTTTCCTAGTCCTGTTGTTACGTTGGCCTCTACTAGCGGAGCGGTCATTGTTTCTACAGATTCGGTTACGGGGGGGAACGTAGTTGTCGATACGGGAGATTTAAGTCTTACAGTGACTTCAGGCGGCTGCGCTATCGAAGCAAATCATGACATTACAATCAATGCGACTGGAAATATCGTTCTGACCGCAGGGTCTACGATAACCGACGTTCGATCTTTAGGAAGTGGAGCAGGAACCCATGATGTCTCAATCACTTCCACAGGAGGACACCTACATCTGAATGGGGGAACCGGCGTTGTGAGTTTTGCTAGAATTTCAAGCGAGATTGGCTCTGTGACGCTCGATATAAACCAGGAAATCCAGCTTTTTGGAGGCTCGGGCGGATTCGGCGCGGCGGTCATTAGTTCTGCATTCACTTCAGGAATGGGAAACCTCACGATTTCGAATGCGGGGGATATCATCCTCACCGGAGGGTTGGGTTCCAGTTCGTCGGCTATACTTGCCGTAGGAAACCCTTTTGCAGGTCCTACAAGCAGTGGAATGATTGACATCACTTGCAATGGAACAGCCATGACCCTGACTGCAGGGTCTGGAATGAGCGCCTCTGCTGGGATTATCACAAACGGGATAGGAGCGGGGAATGATATCTCGATTCTGTTTACAAATCCTGCGAGCGTATTCACTGCGGATTCCTCTTTTGCAGGTCCCGTTGCCGGGATCTCCACAAGCATGGGGGGCAGCATTACGATAACAGGCGTAGGCGATCTCGCTTTCACAGGCAACGGGGGGGGACTCAGCCGGATTGAAGTGGGCGCTGCAGCCGGAAATTTGAGTATTACGGGAACCGGGAGCGCGGCACTCACTAACCAGGCGTATATTTTGAATAATTTCCCAATTGGCACTTTGACGGTGAATATGGGAAGCGTTGCCGTCAACGCGATTTCTTCTACTGGATATATCCAATCCAATGGCGCTCTTTCGATCGGCGCATCAGCAGGGAATATTTCCCTGCAAAGTTCAGGATTAGGCACTCAGGCCTATCTCCAATCGCTAGGCACCCTGATTCTGGGCGCAAGCGGGTCGATCGATGTGGTTTCTGGACTGGGCGATGCGTTTGTCTATTCAGCGGGAGCGGACGCTTCGCTGACCGCAGGCGGCAATATTCAGGTCGTCGCAACGGATGCGCAGGCATATGTTCTTGCAGACACGACTCTGACGCTTTCCGCAGGCGGGAACCTGGTCATTACTTCAGGACTCTCAAACGCCTACGTCTATTCGCTAGGGACGATGAATTCAGCGATGATTACCGGAGATATCCTGATTACGGCAAACAATACTCCAGCGTATCTACGATCGGATGCAGCCGCTCCGATGATCCAAGCGGGAGGCAACGTCGAGGTTCGAGGCGTGGGCGCTCAGGGCTCTATCCAGGCAACCGGAAACCTCTCAATCGATGCGATGGGTTCGATCTTTGTCCATGGCGATATGAATGCGGCAGCGATTTACTCCCAGGGGGTCGGGGCCTCTGTATCTGTGTCAGCCGGAGCGGACATCGATCTTTTAACGAGCGTTCAGGGACCTAGTTATATTACCAACTTCTTCGGTCCTACGACGATCACGGCAGTCGGCGCCTTAAGCATCAATTCATCCCCGAACGTAGGAGGAGCTGCGGGCGCTGCGGGAATTGGGGCGGGATTGATGATGCCGGGCAATCTGATCGTCACCGCTGCCGATATTTCCCTCCAAGCAAACCTGGCTCCCGCTTTCATCACCACAGGCGCGCCCGCTTTTTATATGATTGGCACAGGCTCGGACGGGACGATCGCTCTTACGGCGACCGGTCCTGGAGGAATCGCTATTCACGGAGGTTCGGGCATGGACGCTCCTGCTGAAATTTCAACCAACGGCACGGCCGCTACGAATGATATCTCCATTTTCTTAACTGACGCTTCGGCAGATCTTACTCTCACCTCGACTTCCGCATCCACTGGGTCCGGAGCCCAGATTAAAACGGTGAGCGGAGGGAGCATCTCAATTAATTCTGCGATGGGAGTGTCGGGACGCGATCTGACGATGAGTTCGACCACCGCTGCGAGCCAGAGCCTGATCAGCGTGGGAGCTGCCGGGGGCAATATCTTAGCTTTTATGGGCAGATCGATCGGAGTCGGCGGGTTTTCGAGGATTGAGAATCTGAGTGCAGCCGGAACGATGACTCTGGTCGCTGACAACGATTTCAAGACGTCTCCAAGCGTTGGAGCCGGCCTCTTCACTCTCGGCGCCGATGCCGTTCTTTCTACTGTCTCGGGATCGAATCTTTTCATCTACACTTCAACCAACACCGATCCAGAAACGATCAATGGAACGATGAACGGCTCTCCGATCGGGATGATCGAAATCAACGTGAATACGCCGACGGCTCAATGGGGAATGTGGTATCCGGACAACCCAAATATGGTTACGGGAACGCCTTTCACCGTTTTTTACAAAATCGGAACTGCGGTGCCTTCTCCGGTGGTTCCCGTCATCCCTGCTTTCTTAGGAGATATCCAGCTCGATGAGCAGTTCGCAATCGTCAATGGAGAGGCGTTCCAGCTCTGGAAGACCTATTTCGACCGCGGCGTCTATGTCGCGAAGAAGATAAACGTTAAATATGACCGCGCTGACGAAATGACGCTTTTGGTCGGAGAAAATGCCCTTTCTTCCTTTGATCTTCCCGCGTGGTCGTATCTCTATTTCTATCAGTCCCACAGGAATTTTAATACTCTCAAACTCGATCCCAGGATGTAAGAATGACACCTCTTCGCTCTCTTGCGCTCTCCTCGCTTCTCGCTTTGGCGCTGCCGCTTTTTTCCGACGCTTTGATTGAAGAATTGAGAGGCGTCCTTCTTGTTCCATCGCAGAGCGATGTGGAAAAAGGGGGAGCTGAATCGGTGGACGGATTCCATGCAAGAGGAATGGAGATCCCGGGCGGCGATCAAAAAATGAATCAGGAATTGGCTCCCGAATTCCTGGGACAGCCGCTCACGAAAGAGGCCCTCCTCGATCTCAAGCGGAAGATCCTCCAGTATTACCGCGATGAAGGGTATCCCGTCGTCATAGTCGAAATTCCGGAACAGGATCTCTCCTCCGGCGTCCTCCAGTTGGTCGTTGTAGAAAGCCGGCTTGGGAATTTGAAAGTGAGAGGGAATAAGTGGTTCTTCGACTCCTTCTATGAAAACAAATTCAAACTCGCTCCAGGAGAGCCGATTCACGCGCCCACTCTCCTCAATGATATTGCCTGGCTCAACCGCAACCCGTTCCAAAACGCCTCGGCGGTGTTTTCCCCCGGAACAAGCCGCGAAACGACCGATATCGATGTGGCCGTTAAAGACGCATTTCCTTTCCGCGTTTATGCCGGCGGCGACAACACGGGCAATTCCTCGACCCACTACACCCGCTTTTTCACCGGGATCAACTGGGGCTATGCGTTTCTCTTGAACCAGATTCTGACCTACCAATACACCTCTTCTTTCAATTTTACCTCATTTTGGGCCCACACCCTCAACTATACCGTCCTCTTCCCCTGGAAGCATTCGCTTGTCCTTTACGGAGGCCTTTCAGGCGTGAATCCCGAGTTCGACGACTTTGCCGGCTCAGGCCACAGCTACCAGGCGTCGCTTCGCTACCAGATCCCCTTCACTCCATTGTATACCCCTTTCAGCCATGAGCTTACGTTCGGCTTCGACTTTAAAAGAACCAACAACAATATCAACTACGTTCCGGTAGAGAATCTCGAAGTGATCGGAAGCCAGGTCAACCTGTTCCAGTTCAACCTGCAGTATTCTTTAGCCAGCAGCTGGGGAAAAAACGAAGTCCATTTTATGATCGAGGGGTTCGGCTCTCCCGGACACTGGTTCCCCGACCAGAGCAATGCCGACTACAGCGACTTGAGCTATGGGTCGAAAAACGCCTATATCTACGCCAAGTCCTCGCTCAGCTATTTGTATTATCTTCCTATGGATTTCAGCCTTCTCTGGTTTCTCCGCGGCCAAGGGTCGACAGCCAATCTTCTCCCGAGCGAACAGATGGGGGTCGGGGGATACGACACAGTGCGGGGCTATGACGAGAGGATCTTGAATCTCGACAACGCCGTCGTGTTCAATTTCGAGATCAAATCGCCTCAAATCTCGGGCTTCCTGCACGAAAAGAACTACCATGACCAGATCCAATTCCTCGCTTTTTTCGATTACGGGGGAGGCAATCACGTCAAGCAGGTGCCTGGCATGAGCCAGTGGCAGCAGATTTATAGCGTAGGGCCAGGCGCCCGGTATCAAATCAAGAACTACGTATCCTTCCGCTGCGACTGGGGCATCCAGCTTAAAAAGGCGCCCTTCAGCGGCGTCGACAACCGCGTCCACATGGGACTTCTTGTGAGCTATTAAGAATTCAACGGTCTCAACCTATACCGCTCGTGATTCAAGAATCGGTACCACCTGCGTCGGACAGCCACTGATTTTGGGATCCGCCTGCATCGCTAAACTTTTCAAGTTTAGCTGCTTCGGCGCCGGCTATGCCTGACCCAAATTCAGGGCGCCTCCTTGGCGTTTCCCTATTCTTGAATCTCTCTCGGTATATCCAAACTCTCGAAAAAGCTCTATTGAGCCAAAACTGGGATTCATCTAAAGTTTGGAAAGCATGGAAAAAATCAAAGACATCTTGGTTAAGTTTTTTTCGGACAAATCTCATGTTGTTGCGGTTTTTATCTTTGGATCTTACGCCGCTGGAAGAGAAACGTCGGAAAGCGACATCGATTTAGCCATTCTTTGGGATAAGCCGCATGTGCCTGATGGAGAAACTCAAATCGCTTTGCGGGAAGAACTGAGTTCTCTTTTAAGCAAAGATGTCGATTTGGTCTGTCTAAATACCGCTTCGCCTATTATTGGAATGCAAGTCCATAACAACGGAAAAATTTTGATCGTGAATTCGAGTCGGGAGCTTGCTGATTACGAGATCAGGCTGTTTATCGATTATGCGGAATTAAAAGAACTGCGCGCCCCTATGGAAAAAGAGATTCTGAAACGGAAATTCTATGATTGATCCGGATGTCCTTATAGAGAAAACAAATAGCGTCCAAAACTGTCTCAAGCGGATACACGACACGGTGAAGGGGGATGTGAACCGGGTCGAAGAGTTGGACGCGCAAGATATTATTGTGTTGAATTTGCAGAGGGCGATTCAGCTCGTTCTGGACATGGCCTCCTATATAGTT
>CAYPZU010000002.1:7155-9631 GCA_964415395.1 uncultured bacterium | reverse complement strand
AAATCGCTCAAAGATCTATTTACGATCCTGGAACAAAATAAGATCATCCATCATGAGATCAGCTCCAAAATGCAGAAAATGGTAGGGTTTCGCAATATTGCCGTGCATGACTATCAAGCGATAGATCCAAATATCTTAAAAAGCATTTTGTCCCGCCATTTGAAAGATTTCGAGGAATTCTACACAATCCTCATCAAGACATTTGTTCGATAACAGTAATAAGCCAAAAACTCGACGAAAAATTTAAAGGAACAGTAGAAGGCGATGAGCTTATCTTCTAGCTGAAGATAGGTTCATTTGATATGAGAAATGACCCTATTTGGATTGTGTTAAGCGACTGATTGTTAACCTCAAATGCCTTGTGCTTGAGCGAAGGAACATGATTACGCCGCGTTTCGCGGCGTTATCATGTTTCCATATTCGAATAAATGGACTTGTTTGGTATGGCTGAACCATTTTAGCAGCTCATGAGATGGGGGGTCATCGCGATGAGATTATTTGCGATGTGGGCGCCGATTGCTGCTGGAAGGCCTGCGCCGGATTCCTGCAATGCGCCGTAGAATATCCCTTTGAGAAAGGCCGAAGAGGCTTGGCCAGCGACATACGAATCGGCCATCGTTTCTGCGTTCCCAAGATGAAGAACTGCGAAAAAACCTGCCGTCATAACAACCCGGAGCACTTTGCCAGCGGTGGATTGAAGAAAAGCGGCCTGCTCGGGAGATGCCCAGCCGATCACGGTCGTACAGAGACGGTTGAGGATCAGATGCTGAAAGACTCCGCGGAAAAAGGTCTCTTCTAAAATCGGCTGGGCGACGCCTGCTGTTGCGGCCATCACCGTTTTTACGGAGGCGGGTGTTTGCGTTCCCAGTTCCGGGAAAGCCGCGTTGAGTTGAGCTACATATTCTTTCATCGGGCATGCCGCCTCGAGGATCGCGTCGGGGTTGAGCGAAACGTTCATTTTGGCCAGCTTGGCTACGCTCTCCCTGAGAAGGCTTCCCCGGTCTTTAAGCTGGGGGAAAAGCCCTGCGGATTGGAGGAGCGCGATCGTTCCTTTTGCGATGGGGACTGCGGCGGCGCCTGCCGCAAGGCCGAATCCGAATCTGCGGGCAAGGCTTTGGAGCTTCTCCTGGGCGCTTCCCATAATGCCTCTCGGGGCTGGGGGCGGAGGGCTGGGGAGCGCTTCTCTGGCCGGATGTCTCTGTCTGATTTCCATGCCAATGAGGATACTTCATTTTCCCCCTGAATTCCATAGATAAAGGGGGGGATCAGGTTCAAAAAATTTGAATAGGAGGGGGCTTCCTAGAAATCAAATCTTCCCGACAAAGAAATTCCTTGAAATCCGAGGTTCCCGCCGTACTCCATCAGGTTTTTTGTTTGGGAGACGAATGTGTTGTCCTGCGATTCTCCATTGATATAGAAGATCCGGTTATGGTCGAAGAATACGGTGTGTTCCCAGCCTGCCTGCAGGCGGAGGTGGTATCTGTCGCAGCAGAGAGGCTGATCCCACCTTAATCCGAGTTGAAGCTCAGCAATGGTCTGTTCGCTGGTGATATTCCGGGCAAAGGGATGGACGATCTCAGGTCCGCTCGGCGGGATCGGAGGCGTGAGGAGGACAGCGACGTCTCTCCGCTTATCTTCGAAAAATCCGTAGAGCAGAGAGAGGGCGCCGTCTGCAAAAAAGCCAAGTCCGCTGATCAGGCCCCATTCAGTATCCAGTCCGACGCGGGGGCCTATTCCCCAGAAATCCTGCTTGATGTAGATGTCGTATTTGTCGATGAATCCGCCCAATGCGGCGATGTTGAGTCCCGGCTCCCCCTGAAGATGGGTTTTCCAGTTCTGGTTGACCCAGCCGGTTCGCAGCGAGGCGAACGGGCGGACTGTCAGCCATTTGCTAATGAAAAAATCCCGGCCCAATTCCCAGTCGCACAGGTTAAGGTGAAGCTGAAAATGGCTTGAGATCGAAGGAGCTTCGGCCCCTTCTTCGCTTACGTAGGGACTCATCGCGTTGAGGGCGAAGAAAAAGTTGGGAGGAGATGAGGAGACCGAGTCGTTCGTAGAGCTGTAGAGCCACGTCCATGAAAGGAGGGTATCCCACGAGTCGTGGCCCATATTGTAGCCGAGCTGGACGCGGAATCCAGAATCCCAGCCAAAATCAACGTTGTAAATGCGAATGGTATTTTTGTCTGCCGCGGCGCTTTCAAACGTTGTGGTGAGTTCGTTGCCCCAATTTCCCGTAGAGCGGGCGTAGGCCAGGTTGGCCTCCGAGGGCTGCCAGAGGAGATACTCGGCAGTCAGGAAGAAATTCCATCCGCAAACCGCTTCGGCTCTTGCAGGAGAGAGATAGGGGAGGCAGAATTCCCTGATGGGCGCTGGCGCGGGCGGAGGGGGCGGCGGCTGGACCGGTTCCGGAGGCTCGCTTTTTCTTCTCGTGCACATCGCGATCTCCTGAGTTGCGATCTGATGTTGGGAGAGAAGG
>CAYPZU010000002.1:0-7145 GCA_964415395.1 uncultured bacterium | reverse complement strand
AGGAGAGTTCATCGATCTGCGCTTTTAGGTCGTCTTGGGGAGTTTTCGTCTGGATCCCGTCGATTCGCGTTTGCAGAATGCGGATCTGATTTTGAAGCGATTTGATTTGTGTTTTCAGGGCGTCGAAATAGCTCAGCGACACCTTCTCGTCGTTTTTCATGACGAGGGCGATTTCCTCATCCTGGTTTGCATATCCGGTTGCGATCAGGCAAGCGAAACAAAGCGCATATCTCATACAGCCCCTATTTGATGGATTCACACTACAGGGGAAATATTTTTTTGATCAAGCGATCTTGAACTGCTGTAAAATATATTTTGGTTTGAGTAGAGTCGGATCCATGGAAAGAAAATGGGTTTGCCTTTCGCTCGCTCTGGCATTGACCGCTGACCTTTCGGCTTTGCCGGAAGGAGCCCGCATCGTGCACGGCGATGCGAAACTCGACTTTTTCGGAAACGGGCTTAAGATCCAGCAGGAATCGGAGCGGCTCGTCATCGACTGGAGCGGTTTTTCTATCGGCAAAGGGGAGAAGGTTTCGTTCCTGCAGCCATCGGTTTTGAGTGCGGTCTTGAATCGGGTCGTTTCCGAATCGCCTTCGGAGCTTCTGGGCCATCTGGAGTCCAACGGCCAGGTTTATCTGATCAACCCTTGGGGGATTCTCGTAGGGCCTGAAGGGGTCGTCGACACGGGCGGCTTCCTGGCCAGCACGCTGCAGGTGTCCGACGAGGAATTCCTGCGGGGCGGCGATCTCTGTTTTTCCGGCGATGCGAAAGGCTCTCTGTTGCAGCTGGGGAAAATCGGCGCTGCGGCGGGCGATGTCTTCCTGATCGGCGCCTGGGTGCGCAACGAAGGAGAAATCGAAGCCCGCCAGGGAACGGCCGGCCTTGCGGCGGGGCGCGAAGTGGTGCTGCGCGCGGAAGGGGAGGAGAGAATTTATATTTCCGGAGCGATTCCCGATGCGCGAATAGAAAATAGCGGGATCATTGCGGCGGCGGCGGCCGAGATTCAGGCGTCTGCAGGCAACCCGTATGCTCTTGCGGTGAGCCATAGCGGCGCGATCCAGGCGAACCGATTTGAGAAGGTAGGGGGAAGGGTCCTCCTTAGAGCGGGCGCAGGAGAAATTGCGATCCAGGGGAAGATCTCCTCCCAGGATGGTTCCGACGGCGGCGCGATCGATGTGCGGGGGCGGACAATTCGGGCGGGCGAAACGGCTCTATTGATTGCGGATGCGCAGGAAGAGGGGCGCGGCGGGACGATTGCTCTGATCGGCGAGGAGCGGACAGAGGTGCGCGGCGCCTCCTATGCCCGCGGGGGGCGCATTGCCGGCGACGGGGGCTTCATTGAATACTCCGCCGGAACGATCCGCTTCGAAGGGCCTGTCGATGCCACGGCCAGGGGGAAGGGGGCGCATGGGACGCTGCTTCTCGATCCTTATGACGTGCAGCTATCGATGGTCGATCCCGGGGGGATGATCAGCTGGGTCGATACAAGTCCGGCGATGCCGTTTATTATGACGCTCGACTCGGGGATGAACCTGACGATCGACACGGCGGCCTGCACGAACTGCACAATGGCCAGATCGATGGCGCTCCTGGGAGATATTACCATCGTCGACCCGATTACAGTTTCCGGCAGCGGGACGCTTACCCTCAATGCAGACCAGGACATCCTGGTGAACGCCGTAGTTCAAAATTCATCTACTGGGGGATTCGACCTGAATGCGGCGCGCGACGTGATTGTGAGCGCTACAGGGAGCCTGAACACCAACGACCAGGACATCAATATCACCGCAGGCCAGAATGTCCAGATCGACTATCTGGTCCAGACTGATATGGGCGGAGATATTACCGTCACGGCCACAGCGGGCAATATTACGATCAACCATTCTTTTATCTCGACAGGGTTCAACGTGAGTGGAACTGGCGGGATTACCCTGAATGCGCCTGGAGGAGCGATCGATTTCGGGACTGTGGGCGTTTGCGAGGTCCGCAATCCGAATTCCCTCCTTTCGATTTCGGCATTGAACCAGATTTCGGCCAACACGGGGGCCTTGAATACAGCGACCTGGGAATTCCTCACCAACGGCTCTCCCGCAACAATTACCTCGACAAACGGGCCGGTAGTAATGCTTGGCGGCTCCGCATCGCTTTCGGATACGGTGTCAGGAGCAGTTTCGATCCAGACGACGATGGGGGGCGATATCACCTGGGTAGGCAAGATTAACTGCGGCTCGCTTACCTTCGACGCAGCAGGCGACTTATGGATCGGCAATGACGCAACCGGCACGCTGGCGATAGACGGCGTGAACAGCTTGTTCAATGACGCTACGGCCTTGAATCCGATTACGTTCCGGGGGAACAATGTAACGATCCGGGCTGGAGAGGGAATGAACCAGAGCATCAATTCCACCAGTTTTGGGGATATGGAGGTGACGGCCCGGACGGGGAATTTCATTATAAGGGGAGGCAGCAACGCAAGCGGGGATGTGGATTTGCGCAGCAGCAGCTCATCTGTGGTGACTCAAGCTTTCAGCGCTGTCAACGGATTTGGTTTGTTTCTCGCTGGAACAGGGGATACCAACTATGTCCAGGCAGGGACTGGAGGCATCGGCGGGAATCCTCCCGGAATATTAAATATCACGACGCTGGGCGACCTTACCCTGCAGGCTGGCACGGGAATGTCCAGCTTCGTCGATATGCGGACGGGAAGGGGTACATGGACGATCGGAGGCAACCTCCGCGTTCTGGGTTCGACAAACACCAGTTCTCAAGCAGTTTGCTATCAAGATGGCACGAATGGACAGGCGACTTTGGATGTTGGGCTTGTTATCGATGTGATTGGGGGCGCCGGCGACAATGCTACTGCTGACTTTGTCTGGAGCGATGTCGATTTCAATACAGGTACGGCGCCAGGGATGAACAATGGGACGATCACAGTTCAGGGAGGGGGAGGAAATGCCGCATTCGCAAGATTAACCCTGCAGTGCTCAACAGCGGCTGCCCGAACGGTCGACGGAGATATTCTGGTTTTGGGCGGAATGGGAGACAATTCGAATGCAGAAGTTTTCCTGTCTTCTGGCGGAGGTTCTTTGGCGGTGGGGCGCGATTTAACGATCTTGGGAGGGCTAGGCGAGGATGCTTATGCTAATTTACTATCTGGAGCGCAGACGATCGACGTGGCCAATAATCTCTTGATTCAAGGGCAGACAGCGTTTGCTGGGATGGACTTTAGCGGGGATCCGGGCAATTTTCTTCTGGTCCATAATCAGGCGGATCTTCTCGGCGGAGCCGGAGGCGTCAATCCAGACAGCACGGGAGCGGCTTTAATCTCGGGTGATACCGATCTTCAGATTGAGGTGATCAATAATCTGACGATGACCGGGGGGACAGGGGCAGAGGCTGGCGCGTCGATCCAAATCTTGGGCTTATTTAGCGCCTGCCCGGAAGTAATTTATGTCGGCGGCGATATTTCGATGACGGCTAACATGACCAGCAATGGATTTGTCGGGATTTCGCAGCTTCAACTCATGTCGACAGGCATCCAGAGGATTGAAGCCGGAGGGAATATCACCCTGTCCGGAGGGATCGGAACCAGCAAAACGGCGATTATTGGAACCGCTGTGATCGACCCGATGGGACTGCTCTTTATGATGCCCATCGATCAGCCTGGGCCCAATTCTTTTGTTAGCGCTCTGGGCTCGATCACATGCATAAACGGAACCAGCTCGAATCCAACCGGACTTCAGAATTTCAATGACGTCGTTTTCCCTATCCCGGTTCCTCCTGGTGTTGGGGTTTCGACGGGAAGTGTCTCTGTTCAGGCGGGACGCGATATTACGCTCAGCTCTCTGATCTCTGCAGGAACGACGCTGGGGACGATGAACTTGAACCAGTCGATCTACATGGAGGCGGACACGCAGTTTGCTATGGGGGCTTTGTGGCCCGGAAGCCTGATCATGCCGGTCTCTCCCGCAGCCATGTTCCCGACAGGGGCTTTGATGGGGAATGCCGCTCCTTTGATGACGACGATCGATTTGACGACCATCCAGAACAATATTTCTCTTCTCTCCGCACAGAATAATGCGGCTGCCGCCGCAACCGATTTCACGACTGGCTCCGCTGCCAATAATTTCCGCCTCTTCACGACAAATGGAAACATTCTCGTCGAGGGCTTCAACGACATTGCGATCGGACAGGCTCTGACGACGACCGGAAACGGGACTCTTGTCGCCCCTGCGACCGACCAGATCTTTATCCGCGCTTTTCAGAATGTTTCCGTCGATAATTCGATTTCCCTTACAGGAAGCGGCAATTCGCTTCGGATCGTGGCGGACAAGAATACGATGGGCTCGTTCAATATCTCGCTGAACGGCGATGTGGACGTGAATACTTTAAACGGCATCGCCCGGTTTTTGGCGCAGACGGGATTCATCCACCAGACAACGGGAACTGTCAGCGGCTACGATTTGCAGTTCAGCGGCGATTTAGGGATCATCAATACGCTGCTGGCCGATGCGGCGGTGCGCACTTCAGGGACGCTGATCACAGGCGTCAACACGACGACGGGCGATCTGAACATCTACAATACGCTCGCTGGCGCCAATACGACTGCGGCCACAGTGAATTTAACGAACGGAACCGGAGCGCTGAGCGCCGGGCGCAACGTCTACTATGAACAGCACGGCGGGACGAGCGCGAATCTCTCCGGCGCGCTGGCCGACGGCAACATTTCGGCGCTGCTTTACGATGGGCTGGCGAACCTGAACTTCACGGGCGCTGCGATCGCGGGGGACAACCTGATCGGGATGGCCTATCAGAATATGACTGTCGATGTCCTGGGAAGCGTTGCGGCGGAGCTGAATGTGACCCTCATTTGCGACGAGTATGCGGGAGCGGCAGATGGCGGCAGCCGATTTACAAATAGCAGCGCGATAGGCATCTCTTCGAATTTGATGCCGCCGAATATCGCTATCTACGCGGCGAGCGGTTTGCAGCCTCCACCCGGGCTTGCGGTGGAAGATCTGACTGATCTGGGGAACCTGATTGCGATCCAGACCTGGGACGCCGCTCTTCCGGGCGGACTGGCAAGCAAATACGCCACTTCCTGGGATGCGGGCGGCGCCTATCACGGGGCGGGCTTCGGCGCAGTTTACGTCCCGGGAACGGGCGTTTTCGGCAGCCCTGTCGTCTGGTATAAGGCGATTCCGGCCGTCCCCCCGCTCCCTCCTCAGGTCCTCTCGCTCCAGTCGGAGCTGCTTCAGGCGATGAGTCTTCTCGCCGATCTCAGCCGCTGGGGAGAGGAGAAAGCGTTTTCAATCTGGTCTGAAACCGATCTCATCATCCCGCAGCCCGATTTCTACTACGCCCAGGATCCGCGCAATCCGACCCGGATTGCCGACATTTATCAACGCTGCGTAAGAAGGAAATTCCTGAATGTTCCGTAAAATAGCCCCTGCTCTTCTCCTCAGCTTCGGGCTGCAGGCGCAGGAAGAAGTTCTTCCTCTCCTCCAGTCGCTCGTATTCGCTTCATTTCAGGAGTATGAAAAAAGCGGATCCGAGGAGGCCGAGTTCGTCGTCCTTTTCGAGCCGGACGAGGCGGTTGCGGTCGACGTCCCTCTTTTGGAAGCGCATCCCGAGTTTTTGGCGGAAATCTCCCAAAAGTATTTGGGCGCGCCGCTCACCCTTGCCGCGCTCGAATCGATCCAGCAGGACATCACCCGTTTTTACATCGCCCACAGCCAGCCTTTGGTTCATGTTTCTTCCCCGGAGCAGGACGTTACGGCGGGAGCCGTCTGCTTCGTCGTCGATGAGGCGAAGGCTGGCGCTGTCGAATTTTGCGGCAACAGATATTTCTCGACCCGGCAGATGGAGAGGGAATTCCGGACGGCTCCCGGCGGGCCGATCAATTTGGACACGGTCGCCTCGGATCTCTCGTGGATCAACCAGAACCCATTCCGTCAGGCCGACGTAGTTTTGAAGGCGGGGAGTGAGCCGCAGGCGACCGATTTGCAGATCGTTGTGAAGGACCGGTTTCCGTATCGGTTCTACGCAGGCGGCGACAATACGGGAACCCAAACAACCGATATCTACCGCGTTTTCGGCGGCTTCAACGCAGGGAATCTCTGGGGAGCCGCCCATCAGCTTTCGTATCAGTATACGACCGCTCCTTCCCAGCCTCGATTCTACGCCCACACGGGAGAGTATCTTGCGCCCCTTCCCTGGAGGCACAATCTCCGCCTTTTCGGCTCCTACTCGAAATCGCGCCCCGACTTCCATGACGAGCGGCTCGAGATGAACGCATACTTCTGGCAGGCGAGCCTCCGCTACGAAGTCCCGTTGCTGAAGACAGAGAAAGCGCTGCAGCAGAAAGTGAGTTTCGGACTCGATTTCAAGCGGACCAACAACGACCTCCAGTTCGGCGGGGACGAAGTGCTGAATCACAACATCGACGTCGCCGATCTCCGGTTCAGCTACAATTTAGGAGCTGAAAGAGGTGGGTTCCGCAGCGCCTTCGAGCTGGCGGTGATTTTCAGCCCGGGCGGAATCACGCCGAGCAATACGAACCATGCCTATCAGAGGCTCCGCCCCTACGCCCACAGCACCTACGCGACGATCCAAGGCGATTGGAGCGCGTCCTATTTTTTCAGCCCGCGCGGATGGGCTTTTGCCTGGGATCTCTGGGGACAGGGGACGACGACGAATCTGATGCCCTCCGAGCAGTTTCTTCTCGGCGGCTACAATACAGTCCGCGGCTATCAGCAGAATCAGGTGACGGCCGACGATGGGATTGGCGCGAGCGCTGAAATCCACACGCCGACCTGGTCTTTCTTTCAATCGGGCGGCAGCCCTTTCGACGCTCTCTATTTCCTCGCTTTCCTCGACTATGGATGGGGAGCGGACCACAAGATCGTCTCAGGAGAAAAGCCGTCAGTGCAGCTGGTTGGGACGGGACCCGGAGTCAGATATTCTCTCGGCCACTATCTCAACGCGCGGCTTGACTGCGGTTTCCCGCTGCTCAAATCTCCCTACGCCCCGCATCTGCAGCAGCGCTGGTCTTTCGGCGTCGTAGCGAGCTATTAACCTAAATGTTCCATCTGTTTACCTCTCAGGTTAATAAATAGATGATAATTTGATTGATCTGTTGCCAG
>CAYPZU010000001.1:67329-89340 GCA_964415395.1 uncultured bacterium | reverse complement strand
AGCTCGTTGGGCTCATAACCCAAAGGCCGTAGGTTCGAGTCCTACCCCCGCTAATCCCATAAGTTTTTTGGCGGTATAGCTCAGCTGGTTAGAGCAGCGGAATCATAATCCGCGTGTCGCTGGTTCGAATCCGGCTACCGTCAATTTCATTGACGGTAGAGCGATCCAACAATTTGGATCGCGTCCGTGATTCGAAATGAGGGCCATGCTTTTTCGTTTCGAAAAAGCCAGACCGAATCGGAGCCCGAGATGACGGGACATGCGCCCTCGGGGTCCCCGAAGACGCATCGTCTTTGGGGTGGGGTTTCGCATGCCCGCCGAGGGTGAATCCGGCTCTTCTTAGTTTTCTATTTTTTCCCTTCGCCTTCTTTTTTTATTACCTCCAGCCCTCTTACTCCCTCCCTTAAGATATCCTGGTCTTTTGCGTGATGGCCATAGAGAGCCAGAAGCTGGCTGCTGTAGATTGCTCTCAGCCGTGCCAGCGCCCATGTTTCATCAGAGACTCCCCCGTACGCATTCCTGAAATCTCCCTGCGCAGAAATTGGCAGGAAGCTATGCGCGACCGCGAGATCGATGGCCGGATCTCCCAGGTGGATATCGCCCCAGTCGATGACGCCGCACAGCTGATGCGCGCTGTCGACAAGAAGATGGCGCACATAGAAATCCCCATGCACCAGGGTAGATCCCTCCGGCTCCCTCAGCTCTTTTTCTCTCATTTCAATTCGGCCTTTGAAAATCCCCGCCAGCTCCAACTCTTTCCAGTTCAATTCGATTTTCGGAATCAGTTTTCTGAAATCGATGCGGCTCTGGTTGTCGCCGGAAATAGAGCAGCCTGACAAAACCTCTTTCGGCGTTGCGTGGAGCTCTTTCAGGAATCGGGCGATCGGCCCCGCAAGAGCCGCCCGATTTTGCTCCGATAGATTTGCATGGCACGCGGTGAGGCCGGGGAGCATTCGATAGCCGATAAAGGGCCACGGGTATCGGGTTCCTGGTTTTCCGTGCCATTTCGGATGGGGAATCTCCAGAGAGAGGCGCGGAGCCAGTTTGGGGAGCGCGCACCACTCGGCTTCCAGGAGGGGAACTGCGATCGATCTGCGGGGAAAACGGAAGATCAGCCCGTCATCTACGAGAAACGCGGTATTGTCCCAGCCCGCACCCAGCAGACGGATCGAGCGGCAGTGGAGTTCTGGGAACTGCTCGTGGATCAATTCGATTGCGAGCGTCTCTTCCAGTGTCTCTTCAGGGTCCCATTGATGAGTCATAAATTTCTTGACAATTCTTAATGAGGACTTTAGCCTCTCTGCCTGTTTTTTGGGAGGTTTTTATGAGTATTTCAAGCGTAAGCGGATCTTTGGCGCAGGCAGTGAAGCATTTTGCGAGAACGCCTCCGAAAAATAGCTGGCCCATCGCGATGCGCCAACCCTCGATGGCGCGGGTCAAGATCGGGATTGCGGGAAGTCCCGGAAAACCCTATTGGGTTCCGGAGAAAAATATTCCCGGGCTGAAGCGCTCCGTCAAACAGATTTCGGCGCACTCGGGCGTTTCCCTCTCTATCTGCCGCGGCTTCGCGACTCAAGGAAAGTCCCCGAAGTCCACAGAGGATAGGAAGGGATTCAGCCCATTTGCCAAAAATGCGATCGCGTTTCTTAAAGAGCGCCGCTCGGAGATCTCTTTCATCGAGCTGCAGCCGCCCGAAACACCCCTTACAGAGCGGGAAATCGGCGGGATTCTTGAAACTCTCGCGCAAATCCGGTCGCAATGGCATTCCCTCGTTCTGGTTCCGCCGACGGAACTGTTGGACGACGGTCCGTGCATGAAAGACCCGCAAGCCGCCCATTTCGAAGAGGCTATGGAAAGGATCAAAACAAGTCTCGCTTATCCTTCGATCGCATTTCTGAATGTGGGATTAAGAAGCGGGGCTTTGATCCGCCTGCTTCACTACTCTTTGCAGGAAGGGTATTCGATTCAGTTTCAGCTCAATCAGCCTCCGGAACGGGACTGTCAGTGAGTAGAGTTTTCATTTCGAGGACCATCTGATAGTGGGGGACTGGGTGCCAGGGGGCGATGAATTCCCCGATGATCCGGAATCCAGCTTTCTTGTAGACGTGGATGGCCCGCGCATTAGAGGCTTCCGGGTCGATGAAGACTTTTTTCTTGTCTGCGAAATGAGCGGAAAGGAATTCGCGGATCATTTGAACGGAGAGTCCTTTTCCAAGAAAGGAGGGGTCGCAGATGAATAGATCGAGCGTGATTCCGTCTTCTCCTTCTGGAGAAGTGAGCAGGTAGCTGAAAGGAACCTCTCCCTCGTAGCCGATCCAGTGGCGGCAGTCGGTTTTCCCAACGAAAAAATCATCGAGGTTTTTTAGGAGATTGGACAGCCCCTTGCCGTGGAGCCATTCGCGGATGTGAGGTTGGCTGAGCCACTTGAGCAGAAGTTCTTTTTGTCCGGGCTGCAGCAATTGAAAGCGGAATCGGGTTTTCATAGCATTGATATGATAGCACTCTTGCGGAATTCTTCCTATTGGGGTATGGCGGGGTGTATGGAATACAAATTCGACCACCTCGGCGTTCCCGTCCGGCAGAAGCAGGAGGGGATGATCTATTATCCCGAATACAAAGTTTGGTGCTCCAACTACGAGAAGGATCCGTACCGGATCGAATGGATCGTGTTTGAGCCAGGCAACGCATTTCATCAACTGATCCAGACCGCAACTCATATCTGTTTCATTGTAAGCGATATCCAGAGAGCCGTCTACGGAAAGAAGATTCTGATGAAGCCGACGGCTTACCAGGAAACCATCATGGCGTTCATCGATCAGGACGGCGTCCCGATCGAGTTCATCCAATACGTTCCGGGGCGCGCATGAAGGAAAAAATCGAAATCGGCGGCCGCCACTTCACCCTGATCGACCTAACCCATCCGCTGAATGAATCGATCCCCACCTGGGATGGCTCCGAGGGGTTCCGCCTGAAGGAAGAAGAGCAGATCCGCCTTTTAACCAACAGCGGCACTCACATCGACGCGCCTTCCTATTTTGCTGAGAAAAAAGCTTCGGTCGATGCACTCCCTCTGTCCCATCTTTTCATCCCGGCGTCTCTGATCGATGTTTCGTCCCATGCGAAAGCAGAGACGCGCATCGGGCGCGAAGAGATCGAGGCCTACGAAAAAAAGCATGGACAAATCCCCGAGAAATCAGCCGTTGTGTTTTTTACAGGCTGGAGCCGTCTCTGGAGCGTTCCCGAAGAATACCGGAATCCGGATCAGAGCGGGACTCTCCGCTTCCCCACTCTAAGCCTGTCTGCCATCGAACTGCTTTTGCAGCGGGACGTCGCAGCCGTTGCGATAGACACGCTTGCGCTGGAGCCGCTCGATTCCGATTATTCCTGCCATCGGATGCTGATGGATGACGGAATCTATATCATTGAGAATATCGCCAACGCCCACAGGCTGCCGCCTAAAGGGGCCTATCTGATCGCGCTGCCGCTGAAAATCGAAGGGGGCGTCGAAGCTCCTGCCCGCGTCATAGCGCTTATTTGAACCATCTGTTATTCTGCCATCATGAAAATTCCCATTCAGAAAGGCTCTGGCATTCCGCTGCTCGGACTCGGGACGTGGCGGCTTGCAGGCGATGAGTGCGAGCGGGCGATTGCCGAAGCCTACGAGCTTGGCTACCGGCATATCGATACAGCCGACGTCTACAAAAACCACGACGCGGTTGGCAGAGCGATCCGCAATTTGCCCCGCAAAGAGATTTTTCTTGCGACAAAGGTCGGCATACAGGATTTGGCTCCTGCCAAAATCGCCGAGTCGATCCCCCGCTATCTTGAGGAATTGCAGGTGGAGTATATCGACCTTCTCCTCATCCACTGGCCCGATCCGGAACTCGATATGGCCGATTCGCTGAGGGAAATGACGCGCTGGAAAGAAAAGGGAACTCTCCGCTCGATCGGTGTGAGCAATTTCGTCCGCGCCCATCTCGACGCGCTGGGCCCGCGCCATTTTCCGATCGCCACGAACCAGATCGAGCTGCACCCCTACTTGCAGAGGCGCGAACTTGCCGCGTGCTGCAAAAAATGGGGCGTTGGGATCACGGCCTACCGGCCGCTGGCCAAAGGGGCTTTTGAAAACGATCCTGTCTTAACAGAGATCGGCGCGAAACACGGGAAATCGGCTTCGCAGACAGCGCTCCGGTGGCTTGTGCAGCAAAATATAGTGGCGATCCCCAAAGCGTCTAGCTTGAAGCATCTGAAAGAGAACGCCGAGATCTTCAATTTCTCGCTAAGTCCAAAAGAGATGGAACGGATCGATGGGCTCGACTGCGGGAAGCGCTACTGCGCTCCAGACAACCTGCCTCTTTTCGCCGATTAGCTTTTTTTGACGTCAAATAAATCTTATAGTTTTTAGGATTGGTTTTTAATTGTTGGTTGGATGATCCAGATAAGTTAGAATGTTCTTCATCTAGTTTTAAAATGAGGACTTTATGGCAAATCAAGTATTTACCTACCGCGACCTGGCTGTTCAATTCCAACAGGCAAAAACGGCTGCGGGAGCAACCGAAGCTGGAGCCGCATTCAGCGCCGCAAGAGGAGAGTTGAAAGGGGCATTCGCTTCCTACCGTGTGGAAAAAGGGGGAGTCGATGTGAAAGACGCAGCCGAGCGTTTCTTTAAAAACGAATCGGCGCAGGAGAAAGCGAGCAGAAAAATGAACGAATGGTTGAAGAAACCGCTCGAACAGGAAGAAAAAGCTGACGGCAAAGCCGAAGAGCGTCTTGCCTCAGCCGCAGTTCAGTTTGAAGCAGCTTTTCTTGCTTCTACGAAATCGGAAGAAGTGATGGCTGCCCGCGCCGCGAAAAAAGCATTCAAGGCAGAAACTTTCGCTCAGCTAAAAGCCGGCAAGTCGGTAGAAGAACTGCAGAAAGGATTGGATGGACTGAGCCTGAAAACAGTCTCTAAGGTCGCCTACTGGGCTTTGAAAGTGAAAGCCTAGTCTGTTTTTTCTCTGGAGGTCAGGCAGAGATACTTGATCTCCATGTAGTCTTCAATTCCGTATTTCGATCCTTCTCTTCCAATACCTGACTCTTTTACGCCGCCGAATGGCGCCGCTTCGTTGGAAAACAGTCCGCCGTTCACGCTGACGATTCCGCATTCGAGCTTTTCTGCGACCCGCCACATCCGGTCAATGCTGCTCGTGTAGAAATAGGAGGCGAGGCCGTAGGGCGTGTCGTTGGCCATTTGGATCGCTTCTTCTTCCGTCTTGAAGGAGATGAGCGGGGCGACCGGGCCGAATGTTTCCTCGCGGGCGATTTTCATCGAGAGGGATATTTTGGAAAGAACGGTGGGCTCAAAAAAGGTTCGTCCCAGAGAGTGTCTTTTTCCTCCGCAGCAAAGATGGGCTCCTTTGGCAACCGCGTCCTGCACGTGCTCTTCGACTTTTTCAACAGCGGCTTCATTGATGAGCGGCCCCTGCTGGACGCCGGGCTCGAATCCGTCGCCTACTTTGAGCTTTTCGACGGTTTTGACCAGGAGGCGGGTGAATTCGTCGTAGATTTTGTCCTGCACGAAGATCCGGTCGGCGCAAACGCAGGTTTGGCCGGTGTTCCTGAATTTGGAGGCCATGAGGCCATCGACCGCCGCAGGGAGATCGGCGTCAGCGAAGACGATGAAAGGGGCGCTGCCGCCGAGTTCAAGGGAGAGTTTCTTGACGGTGGGCGCGCTTTGCTCCATGAGCAGTTTGCCGATGCGGGTGGAGCCGGTGAAGGTGATTTTCCGAACTGTAGGGTTGGCTGTCATCTCGCCGCCAATTGAGCGGGGGTCTCCCGTAACGATGTTGAATACGCCGGCAGGAAGCCCGGCCCGCTCTCCCAGTTCAGCCAGAGCGAGAGCGGAGAAGGGAGTCGCTTCCGCAGGCTTGAGAACCATCGTGCAGCCGGCGGCCAGCGCGGGGGCGCATTTGCGGGTGATCATGGCGGACGGGAAATTCCAGGGCGTGATGGCTCCGACGACTCCGATCGGCTGCTTGAGGACGAACAGGCGCTGGTTTTTCATCACGGGTGGAATCAGGTCGCCGTAGGCCCGTTTGCCTTCTTCGGCAAACCATTCAAGGAAGCTCGCCGCGAAGCGGACTTCTCCTTTTGCCTCGGGAAGCGGTTTTCCCTGTTCCGACGTCATGATTGCAGCGAGGTCTTCCACGTGTTCGAGGATGAGATCGGCCCATTTGCGCAAGATTTGGCTCCGCTCCTTGGCGGTTTTCTGGCTCCATTCGGGGAAGGCTTTAGCGGCCGATTCAATCGCCATCCGGGTCTCATCCGCTCCCATTTTTGGCACCGAGCCGATTTTTTCGCCGCTGGACGGATTATGCACTTCGAGCGTTTCTCCGCTCTTTGCGGGCATCCATCGCCCTGCGATAACCCCTTTTTCCCGGAATAGATGTTTGTCTTTCAGCTTCATTGGTTCGCCTCGGCCAGTTTAAGATACTTATAAAACGCAGTCGATCCGTTGTAAAACGAAATAATAAATCCCTCTTTGCCGCAAAGCCATCCCCGCTTCAGCAGGTAGCTTCTAAAAAAGGCGAACGCCCCGTGGCCGAGGGCTTTCGCGAAGGAAGACTTTCTTTTTCCTGCATATTGCCGCGCGAAGAGGGTCGAATAGTGTTCCATTTTGGCGAGAAAATCGGAAGTCGAGCGGTAAGGCGTGTGGAGCAGCGGGGATTTGAGCCGGATGGCTTCGTGGGGCGGGACGAGGAGCGCTTCATGTACGGCGGCGTCGGAGTAGCGGGTTTGCTGCCGATTGTAAAGCCGTACGACTGCCTCGGGATCCCACCCGCAGCCGCGGATTCTCTTCCCGTTGTAAAAATTGTGGCGCGGGATCAGGTAAGCGCCGTCGAGTCGGAGAGCGAATATTTCAGAGGCGAGGGCGGGAGAGACGATTTCATCGCTGTCGATGGCAAGGATCCAGTCGTGGGAGGCGAGCGCAGCCGCTTTGTTGCGCAGCGGGCCGAACCCCACGAAGGGAGATTGATGGATTTTCACATTCGGGTAAGCCGAAGCGATGGCGAGGGTGTTGTCTGTGGAGCCGTTGTCGAGCAGCAGAACTTCGGAAAACGGGCGCACGGAATCAAGCGTTTTTCCCAATGAGGCGGCCGAATTTTTCGTCAGAATGCAGACACTGATCATTGAACAAGATTTTAAATTGCGGAGGGATTACAATAAAGGGTTGAATTTCCCAGAGGATTTTTATGCGCCATGCTTTGACCTACGACGACGTCGCCCTTGTGCCCCAGTTCAACAACATCCCGTCCCGGACGGAGCCTTCGCTGGAGAGCTGGCTGACGAAAAAACTCAAACTCGCGATTCCACTGCTCGCCGCCAACATGGACACGGTGGTCAGCGCAGAGCTGGCGGAGATCCTCATTTCGCAAGGCTCGATTCCGATCTTCCACCGCTTCACTCCCTTCGAAGAGCAGGTCGAATGGGTGAAGAAATTCAAAGATAAAACATTTATCTCGTGCGGCATCCTGAAGCTCGACGAGACGCGCAAGCTGCTCGATCTCGGCGCGCTCGGCGCGTGCATCGACGTCGCCCACGGCCACTCGGATCGGATGTTCCGCCATATCGAGGAGCTGAAGAAAACCCATCCGGATAAAGAGATCATCGCAGGCAACGTCTGCACCGCGATGGCCTATCACGACCTGGTGAATGCGGGAGCCGATGCCGTCAAAGTGGGCGTAGGCCCCGGCGCCGCCTGCACGACCCGGATGGTGACAGGATTCGGCGTGCCCCAGTTCAGCGCAGTGCAGGACTGCGCCCGGATCGCCGAGAAGCTCCGCGTGCCGCTGATCGCCGACGGAGGAATCCGCACCAGCCGCGACGTCGTTCTGGCGCTCGCCGCCGGAGCCAGCACCGTCATGATCGGCAAGCTTTTCGCTCAGACCAAAGAGTCGGCGTCCCCCAAGCGGAAGACGGACAAATACCCATCGGGACTCGAGGCTAAATTCCGCGGGCAGGCGTCAGCTGATTTCCAGACCGATTTCTATGGCGGGCTCAAGGCCAAGACAGTCGCCGAAGGGATCGATTTCTGGGGTCCTGTCTCTGGGACGGCCGAAGAGTTGATCGCGAACATCCTGGGGGGCATTCGAAGCGGCATGACCTATGGCGGCGCCCGGAGCATCAAGGAGATGCAGCGCAAAGCCGAGTTCGTCCAGGTGACAGCTTCCTACATCCATGAGAGCAAGCCCCGCCCCGACTAAGAATAACAGGATGGGGAGGATCATGGCTAAGAATAGAAATAACAGGATGCGGCGGAGCAGGCCCGGCTGAGATAAGAATTAACAGGATGGACAGGATGACGGCTCGCTATGCGAGCCTAAGGATAGACAGGATATTAAAATAAGAGCCGCCGGGTTCAGCCTCAAGAATTGAGGCTGGCAGCGCCGTTGGCGCAGCTGCAAACTCCGTTTGCGCCCGGCGGCTCCTTTATTCGGGTGAAATATTTTTTTTATCCTGTTTATCATGCCTGATCCTATAGGCTCGCAACGCGAGCCGCATCCTGTAATTTCTTATCTCTGTCGGGATTGCCTGGCTCGAGTTTGGGGAATCCTGTTCGAAAATGGGCCGATCGGGGATAATGGGGGATTAGAGGGTCTATGGTAAAAGATTTCCTGTACGCAGACAAAAAAATCTACGATTCGGTCCACGGGTTCATTCCGTTTGATGAGTTCGAAAAGGAACTCATTGACTCGCTCCCGTTCCAGCGGCTCCATTATATCCACCAGCTCGGGATCGCCTACCTGGTCTATCCGGGGGCCACCCACACCCGTTTTGAGCACTCGCTCGGGGTGATGGCGCTGGCGACCCTCATGTTCGACAAGATCTGCAAATCGGTCAGGCCCGACGTGTTCCACTTCGTCCCCAGAAAGGGGTCGTCCGATTACCTCTATTGGAAACGGGTTCTCCGGATGGCGGCCCTCTGCCACGACCTCGGGCATCTGCCTTTTTCCCATGTGGCGGAAAAGGATATTTTAGGTCCGGTCGGCCACGAGCAATGGACTGTGAAAGTGATCGAGAGCCCCCACCTCGAGCCGGTCTGGGACAAGCTGAGGAAACACCCCTCCTATCTCGAAGATGTGATCGAGCGGGATATCGTCGAAGATATTAAAAAGATCTCGATCGGAGAGAAGAAATACCAGGAGCTGACGGGCAAAACATTGACTCCCTGGGAGCGGATTGTCTCGGAGCTGATCACCGGCGACTTTTTCGGCGCCGACCGGATCGACTATCTGCTGCGGGATGCCAAAAGCACAGGCGTTGCCTATGGACTCTTCGACTACCACCAGCTGATCGAAATGCTCCGAATTCTGCCCAGCGCCGACAAGGGGGCTGACGAACTGCAGCTCGGAATCGACGAAAACGGCTTGGAATCGTGCGAGGCGCTCCTTCTGGCCCGCCACTTCATGCACCGGAGGATTTACCAGTATTCGTCGGTGAAAGCCTACAACTTCCACCTGCGCAGATTCATGAAGGCGAACTATTCGAAGCAGCCGCTGCAGAGCGTCGATGAGTTTTTGTCGATCAGCGACACGGATGTCATCTCAGCTTTGAACAAGGCGGCGAAAGATCCCAAGCTTCCCGGCCATGCCGACGCGAAATGCGTTATTTTCCGCCAGCATCGGTTCCGCGCCATCGCGCTTCCTGACGCGCTGACGGAGAAAGACCTGAAAGAGTTCAAGGCGAAGATGAAGCTGACCGACGCCGAGATCGACTGGGAGTTCCACAAATCGGAAGCCCCTCCCGACCGGCTTTGCTTCCCCGTATCGCGGCGCCACGTCATCATCCAGAAAGCGCGCGACTGTTCCGATCTTCTGCTCAAAGTCCCATCGAAGAAAGCGAATTGGGTCTATGTATCCCCCGAGAGGGATCTGGAGCTGGTCGACTTCCTCGAGAAATGGTCCTCATGAGCTCTCTCTCCCGCACGGAAAAACTCTTCGTATTTTTTGCTATGCTTTGCGGAATGGCGATCGCGGCCGAATATGGAATCACCCGTCCTGCGAGCAATGCCCTCTTTTTAACCGCTTTTTCATCGAAAGCCTATCCTTGGGTCTGGCTTGCCACGGCCCCGCTGAATCTGTTCGTGATCTATCTCTACAATAAGGCCCTCCCGAAAATCGGCCCGCTTCGGTTTATCTTCTATCTGGCCGCCGCGACGATCGGGATCAATACCTTCTGCGCTCTCACTTTGTCTAAATGGCCCCAGCTCATCTTTTTCCAGTACGCCTGGAAAGATATCTATATCCTTTTGATGTTCAAGCAGCTCTGGTCGATGATCCACAGCACGATCCCTTCGTCCAGCGCGAAAGCTCTTTACGGGCTGATTTTCGGCATGGGAACGCTGGGAACCATTTTGGGAAGCTTTCTATCGGGATTTTTCGCGGTCGAGATCGGCTCGGAACAGCTCCTTTTTGCGACGCTTCCGCTGTACATCGTGCTGATGTTCGCCTATAAGATGGCGTTCCAGCGCAGCGGAGTGAAACCCGAATCATTCAAAGAGGACCTGAGCCAAAACACGGGGGCAGGGGAGGGGTTCGCCCTGATCCGGAGATCTCCTTTTCTGATCTCTATCCTTCTGCTCGTCGTCTTTATGCAGGTTTCGGTGGGCCTCGTCGAATACCTCTTCAACGCCCATCTCGAACTCAATGTAGCCGACAAGGATTTGCGGACCGAAGTGTATGGACGGCTGATCGGGCTTACGAATCTGGTTAGCGCCCTCTTCCAGTTCATCGGCGGGTTCCTCCTGATCCAATTCCTCGGCGTCCGGAGAAGCCACTTTTTCATTCCGCTCTTTCTTTCTGCAACTGGGATCGTTTCGTGGTTCATGCCGACCTTTGGGATCGCCATGTGCTCTTTCGTTTTCGTCAAGTCGGTTGATTTTTCCCTCTTCGGCATCCTCCGGGAGATGCTCTACGTGCCGCTGAAGCTCGACGAAAAGTTCCGGGCCAAAGCGGTGATCGACGTGTTCGCCTACCGAACTTCCAAAGCGGCCGTTTCCCTTTGCGTCCTTGGTCTTCAGGCGATCGCCGGTCCTTTGCTTCTCACTTGCGTCAGCGCCTTTTCCTCTGCGGTTTTCATCGCGTGGATGGCTCTCGTCGTCATCATGTTTAAAAAATACGCTCCAGCGCCTCTTTTAAAATAAGGATTTCCATGTCTGCGTCTCTCTTTGGCAATTACCAGAAATATTATCGTGTTACGCAAGAACTCCCCATCGACTGCTTGAGAAAATTGAAGGAAGGGGAAATGGTCATCAAGCAAGGAAGCGCCGCAAATACATATGTGGTCATTTTTAACGATATGGAAGGACTTCCCTACATTAAAACCGTTGAAGCTGCAGGGAATATTTTTCGTTCAGGAACCCATTCCTATCCTACTTTCGAGCGCTTCCTTAAAACGTATAGAGCGTATGTCTGGCCGTCTCAGGTCAAGGCCATCACTCCAGTTCCAATCCTCCCACCGCCGCCGCGCTCTGTTCTTTACAACAAGCCTCTTTTCTCGCTCGATGCGAGAGTGAAAAACACCCCTGTTAGATCCAGGGGCCGCGGGGCGCCCTTGAACCTCGCTTGACTCCAAATCGAAAATCGGGGATGAAGAGGGCATGGTCGAAACCGTCAAGATTAACCTGTCTCCCCAGGAAATCCTCAACACTCCTCTTTTGAATAAAGGGACCGCCTTTACGCAAAAAGAGCGGGACGACCTCGGACTCCACGGACTCATCCCGAGCCGCGTCTCTTCTGTCGAAGATCAGCTCGAGAGGGCCTACCTGAATTTTTCCAAAAAGCGGACCCCTTTGGGCAAGTACGACTTTTTGATGAACCTGATGAACCGGAACGAGCTGCTTTTCTACCAGTTCCTCGACCGGCATCCGGCCGAAATGCTCCCTCTCATCTATACGCCCACTGTTGGCGAGGCGGCGATCCATTACAGCTCGATCTATTTCCAGCAGAGAGGCCTCTACATCTCGTATCCGATCAAAGAGAAGATCGAGGAGATCTTCGAAAGATACCCGCAGGATGAAGTCGACGTCGTCGTCGTAACCGACGGGGAGCGGATTTTAGGTCTCGGCGATTTAGGGATCGGAGGAATGACGATTCCCGTCGGCAAACTGAGCCTTTATACCCTCTTCGGCGGGTTCCATCCATCCAAAACCCTTCCGATCCTGCTCGATGTGGGAACGAACAATCCCGATCTTCTAAAAGACCAGATCTATCTCGGCTGGCGCCATGAGCGGATCGGCGGGGCCGAATACGATGCGTTTATCGACCGGTTCGTCAAAGCGCTGAAAAAGCGGTATCCTAAAGCGCTGCTCCAGTGGGAAGATTTTGGCAAAGAGAACGCCCGGAGAGTCTTGAAAAAATACCGGAGCGAAGTTCTATCGTTCAATGATGATATTCAGGGGACTGCGGCGGTTCTTTTAGCCGGGATCGTAGCGGCTTTAAAGGCGACGAAGCAGCATCTGAAAGAGCAGCGGATTGCCATCTTGGGCGGCGGTTCGGCTGGAACCGGCATCGCTGACATTTTGACTCAGGCGCTGATCGGCGAAGGGATTCCCCCGGAAGAGGCGAGACAGAGGATTTATCTGATCGATAGAGAGGGGTTGATCCATTTTAATAGCCCTGCGATCATGAACGGCCAGAGAGCCTATATGCAGCCGCAGAGCGCGATCAAAGACTGGAATATCGAGAACCTGCAGTACATTTCTCTCCTCGACGTGATCCGGAATGCAAAACCTTCCGTTCTGATCGGCGTCTGCGCCCAGGCTGGCGCTTTCACCAGGGAAGCGATCCAGGAGATGCAGAAATACCAGGAAAGGCCGATCGTCTTTCCTCTTTCCAATCCTACATCGAAAGCCGAGTGCACTCCGCAGGAGCTCCTCGAATGGACCGACGGAAAGGCGGTGTTCGCTACCGGCAGCCCCTTCCAGCCTGTCCATTTCAAGGGAAAGACCTACCAGGTTGCCCAGTGCAACAACGTCTATATATTTCCAGGACTGGGGCTGGGGGCTCTGGCTGCCGAAGCGCGCCAGATCACCGACGGAATGCTCTTGGCCGCGGCGCACGCCCTGGCCGCCCAGTCGCCCGCCCTCAAAGATCCTGCGGCGCCCCTTTTCCCTCCCATCCAGGAGGTGAGAGAGGTGAGCCAGCGGATCGCTTTGGAGGTAGGGAGAAAAGCCCATCAGGAGAAGGTCTCTTCTCTCCCCCCTGAGACGATTGAAAAGCGGATCCGCGAAAGGGTCTGGGTGCCTCACTACCCTCAATACGTAAAGCCCTAAAAGTCAATTACTTGTAATTATTTTCGTAAAACATTGCTTCTTAGTGATTTATAAGTATATGCAAGTAATTCTATTGCAGTGTTTTGTGAGGTTAATGATTTTTTAATATCGGGATGATATAATTAAGCTAAATAATAATAACTAGGGTAGGTAATATGAATGTTAATCAAATTCAGTGCTATTTCACGCAAGCTCGCAACGCAGCTCTCGGCGCGGGGGTCGATCCTGACACCGATCCAACCTTCATTAAATTAGTCGATGCGGCCTGGGAAGCCATGCAGCAATACAAATCTAACCCCAGCCCGCTGAATACGGAAGTCGTGATGCAGGACGTGAACGCTCTCGGCGCCTATTTTAACGGGACAGCGCCAGCTATTGGGACGCAGGCCTATAAAGTGTGGGAAGCTCTCCAGGCGCCGATCGATATGTCTGGAACGACTCTTTTACAAGGCTGCCAGGAGTATAATGATGCGACCAAGGTTGCTGCTGCTGTAAATTATTTCATGAGCACAGGCGGAGCGTCTATCAACACGTCAAGCGCTCTCTACGAAGCCTTAAATCCGTATGGTTCTCAAAAAGGGGATCAGGGAAAACCGATCGCTGCCGATATTCAACTTCTTTATAAAGATCTTCAGCTCTTCAATGAGGCTCAGAAGGGAGTGTCAGACCCTGCTGCTGTGGCTGCATTGGCCGCGCTTGTTCAAGCTGACGTAAAAAAAGTGATTGCCGATTCTTCCGGCGTGACCGACGGATACCTGACGAATATTGTCAGTTTGCTGAACACCCCAACTACAGTCGGCGGATCTTCGCTCGCGACACTGGCGAACGGAGCCGATCCGACGAAATTCCTTGCAGCTCTTCAGGCTGTCGGCGAATCGGGCGGTTCGGGCGATTTGAGTTCTATGATCTATAATAGCTGTTCGAACGAAGGAATCTCTCTCTAATTTTCTCTGGAGCCTATCTTTCCGATAGGCTCCTTTTCTTTTTGTTATCTATGGCCGAGAAGGAAATCAAAGGCCTTATGATAGTTCGGCTCCTGCGATATTTCAGATACAAGCTCTGCGTAGAGAACATGGTCTTTCTCGTCGAGAACCAGCACCGAGCGGGCAAGAAGCCCTGCAAGCGGCCCATCTTTTAGCAATACCCCGTAATCGTTTCCAAAATTTTTGTCCCTCATCATCGAAAGGGTGAGAACGTTATGCACATGCTCCGTCTCGCAGAAACGTTTTTGGGCGAACGGAAGGTCGGCGGTCACGGTGATCAGGATCAGGTTGGGGTGTTTTTTGCCGAATTCGTTGAAGTGTTTAGCCATCGTGCTGCAGACGCCGGTATCGAGGCTCGGAGCGGTCGCGATGAGTTTTCTTTTCCCATGAAATTCATGGAGCGATCTTTCATTCAGGTCTTTGTCGACGAGTTTGAAATCGTGCGCTTTGGTGTGGACAGCGGGGAGGTTCCCTGCGGTGTTGACGGGTTTCGCTTTCAAAGTGACTTGCGCCATAGATACTCCTTTTTTGACGAGGCGACCATCTTACTCCGCGGCCGATTTTCCTACATGCAAAAATGAAGATGTCAGGCAAGGCGCCGCTTTCTCGCGATGCCGCAGTAGCCGGTGGCGAGGCTTTTCGAAAAACAGAAACGGAAATCTTTTGGAACTTTGCGGGTGAGGAGCATCTGGAAGAACGGGCGGTTGCAGATGGCTGGGCGCAGGCCGACCCATTCGAGCGACTCGAGTCTGTACGTCTGGAGCAGCTCTTCGAGTTCGGAGGGTTTTATGAAGAGGGGATAGATGTGCATATTTTTCGGGGCGTTTTTCACAAACCAGTCGACCCCTTTGATGATGAGGAGATAGCTGAGGGGATTGCGGTTGAAGGTGTGGAAGAAGAAGAGCCCGCCTGGCTTGAGGACGCGGCTTGCTTCGGCGATGAGGAGGCCCGGGTCTTCGACGTGCTCTAAAACATCGGTTGCACAGCAGGCGTCGAACGAGGCGTTCGGGAAGGGGAGGCAGTAGGCGTTGGCTTTGAGGTAGCAAACCGTTTGCGTTGGATCGCGGCGGCGCGCCGCTTCAAGACTCGATTCGGAGAGGTCGACGCCCGAGGTTTTATGTCCCGCGGCGGCCAGCGCGTTGGTCAACAGCCCTGCGCCGCAGCCGATGTCGAGAACCGCTTGCGGTTTGGATCCGAGTTTGTCGAGAATCCAGGGAACGCGGACGGCGTTCTCGGCGCGGAGCAATGCGATCGGGTGGTCGAAGGCGGTATACCAGCCGTCTCCCAGCTCTTCGTAGAACTCATTATTTATTGTTTGAGGACCGGCTTGTTTTTCCATACGAAGTTCCAAAACACGATTTGGTAAATGAGAAACGAGGCCATCGCGGCAAACTGCCCTTTCAAAAAGAGCGCGAGCGGGGCGGGGGCGTCGAGCCAGCGGGCGATCCAGGGCGCGGTTTCGGCGCCTTGCGCCACCGGCCAGATAAACCCTGCCATAATCAGCGTAATCGGGTGGAGCGTGAAGAGGATCGCGTGGAGCCAATTTTCCGCTCCTGGGCAATGCTCTTTATGGACGAACTCGTCTTTCGTCACGAGGAGCGAGGAAAAAGAGGCGAGCGCGATATACCCGATGAGCGCTTTGAGGGAGAAGGGGACCCAGATGACAAACCCCATGCAGAGAAGAACGCTTGAGGTGTCGATGGGATGTCCGATCCGCTCCCATTTCGGAAGTCCGCGCCGGACATGGAAATAGGCCTCGTCGAAGAAGATGGCGAGGGCCTGGAGGGCGAAGGGGATGAGGCTTAAGCTCCACATCGTTTTTCCATCAGGCTCCCTGAGATTGTGAGTCCCGGCCCAAACGCCAGGCTGACGACGGGCGTCCCATCGGGAATCGTTTCGTCTTTGAGAAGGGCATCCCAGATGTGGGGCAATGTCGCAGACGACATGTTCCCATACTTCTTGAGGATGTTAAAGCTGTGCTCCATCTGTTTGTCGGAGAGGCGGAAGAGCTGCTGCACGTGCTGCAGGATTTTCGGCCCGCCCGGGTGGATGGCGAAACAGGCTTTCTCAAGAGCCCGTTTTCCTTTGGCGCATAGCCTTTTCAGATACCCTTCGAGATGGCGGGCGATCAGGACGGGCACTTCTTTCGCCAGATACATCTGGTTGCCCCAGTCGACGACGTTCCAGGTCATCGCATGGGTCGATTCGGGGATGATCTCTTCCTGGATAGCGAGGAGCGCAAAGCCGGAGCCGGAGGATTCCTGTTTGAGCGAGTATTTGATGAAGCCGTCTGCGAAGAGGCTTTGCGTGACGAGCTGGTCGGTCGAATGGAGCGAGGGATTGACGTGGAGGCAGCAGATTTCGGTGTGGACGATGTCGGTTTGCCTCTTCTCGGGCTCGCTCGCCAAAAAGCCTTTGGCCATCCGCAGCGCGGGAAGGGAGCCGTAGCAGCCCATATGGTAGGCGTGGGTTACGGTGGTCGTTTCGCCCCAGCCTTTGGCCGAGACGATTTTTTGCGCGCCGCTGGGAGAGACGTAGCCTGTGCAGCTCACATGGATCAGATCGTCGGGAGCGTTTTGATTTTGATAGAAGATTTCGAAGAGGCGCGATACATTTTCATCGAAGATTTTGGAGCGGTGGGAAAAGTCTTTTCCTTTTGGGTGTTCGTCGAGCTGGTAGATTTCCATCTTCTCCCAGTCGTTCCCCAGAAAGTCGGCGAGCACGTGGCCCCGTTTTTCGATCCGGTCGGGCTTGCACCCGACATGCCAGAGTTTCTCGCGGATCTTCTCGCGGAACGTCTCGTCGCGGGCTGCGCGGGCGTGCGCGGAGGCGAGCCATTCGAGGGTCTTTTCCTGCGCGGTTTCGAACTGAGGCCGAAGGATTTGAAAATCAGATACCAGCATGGCTATTGCATAGAGGTTATTGATTTAATTGGCAATCGAATTTAGTGTGCAAATATGAACCTGTCCGCAACTTATAACGTCGGTCTTCGGAAACTTTTTGGTCCCAGCGCCCCGAAACGGGGCCCCTCAGCATTCGCTCTCGCCAACTTTCTCAAGTTGGCATCGAGACTCCATGCTGCACTGGGTCGCAAAAACTTTCTCGAATTCCTAAACCTTCTACTTTGCGGATAGATTCATGAGGAAAATCTTCTGGGCCGTCCTCCTTCTCTGCGCGTATGTCTGGGTCATCGCCTCGGGCCGCGAGGAGACGCTTTTGAATCAGGGCAAAGCTCTTTATAAAGCCGCAGCCGCCTGGCTAGACGGCGCAGAAATCGACACCCACTGGAAACAGTCGAAGTCCAAAAAGTCCCGCCGCTGGGATTAGTCTGAGAAAAATAATAACAGGATCGACAGGATAAAACCAGAGATGGCTGGTTCTGGGACGGTCATTTGGTATCAGTCCGAGTAGAAAATAATAACAGGATCGACAGGATCAGGCAGGATAATCCCGTTCTGAAGAACGGGATTGCATGATAAGCAGCCATTCTTTTTTGCGCGTTTCGCGCCTCTGTGCCTCTGTGGTGGATCTTATTTATTTTCTTTGGGTTTGGAGGAGAGCATGATCGAGAGGGCGGCGGCGAAGCAGACGACCGCCATCCCGATGAGGGTGATCAGGGAGGGGGTTTTGTGCCAGACGGCCCAGTCGATGAGGCCGGAGAATACGACGCTCGAATAGATGAAGGGCGCGGCGTCGTGGGAGCTGACGTGGCGCAGGCCCGCGGTGAAAGAGAGTTGCGCGAGGAGCTGCGAAATGCTGGATAGGGCAATGAGGCCCCAGATGAAGAGGGGAGGGTTTTGCCAGGAGGCGAAGAGGAAGGGGGAGAGGAGGAGCGCGAAGAGGAGGAAGTAGTAGAAGAGGACGCGGACGAAGGGCTCGTGGGCGATCTGGCGCGCGGCGACGAGAAGGAGCGCGGAGGTGATGCCGGAGAGGAAGGCGAAGAGTGTGCCGATGTGGACGGCGGCGAAGCCGGGGCGGATCACGATGAAAATGCCGAGGAAGCCGATGAGCAGGCTGACCCAGAGTAGATTCGGGATGCGGGTGCGGTGCCAGATCCAGACGATGAGAGGGACGAAAAGAGGGGCTGCGTTGTTGAGACGGACGGTTTCCGCGATGTTGGTGGTTTTCAGGGCGAGCGTGATGAGCATCATCGAGCCGAGGCCGAAGAGGGTGCGGAGCGAGATGAGGCCGAGCTTGTCGGTTTTAAGGGGCTGTTTGAGAGCGAAAGGGAGGAGGATGATCCAGCTTCCGAGGCTCGAGAAGAAAACGATCAGCGTGTTGGGAAGATAGGGGCTGGCCTCCTTGAAGCAGGCGTAGGTCACGGGGAAGAGGAACATCGAGAGGACGACGAGAAAGATTCCCAGAAGGCGCATAAGCCTTTTGTAGAAGAGGGGGGGATTTTAAGCAACTTCAAGACGATTGAAAACTATTTGGTGAAGCGAGCCTGGTTCATCCATGCAGTCCACGATTTCGGGTGGTTGACCGCGTGAAGCTCCCGCCTGCGGAAGTAATACGGGTCTTTGAAGTTCATGAGCGGCATGTCTTCATAAGTAAAGAAAAATTCCTCGATCCAGCCCGGGTATTCGTTGAAGGGGTGGAGGTCGACAAGGAATTGGTCGACGATGACCGTCGCCCGTCTTATCGCAATTTCAAGGCAGTCTTTGTAAAACACGGTGTAGGGATCGCCCAGGCCGATGGGGAAAGCGGAGCCTGCGCAGTTGGAAAATCCCGGGCAGTTGAAAACGGTGCACCAAACTTCCGATGACGTGTCGGTGTAAAGATCGGGGGAGGCGGTAAACGATGCGCCATTGAGAGTTCCCAGCAAGCTGTTTTCCGACTGCAGGGCCGTAAAGATGAAAAGCGGGTCTCCGATGATCCGGCTGCCGGCGACAGTAGTGACCTTGCCGATCGGCGAGCGGAAAGGATTGAATGGGCAGCTGGGAAAGTCGTTGTCGCACACGAGGGTGACGGAATTGAGCGAGGAGACGAGGGAGGTTGCAGAGAGGAGATGGATATCGCGGCCGGCGATGAGTGTGATAGGGCCGGTCGCTAAAGCTCCGCCGACGGTGCTGTTGATGTTGATGTCTACGCCGGCGAGCATTTGGATCGCGCCGTTCGCTGTAGTGACTGTCGCGTTATTGATTAGAATGGAGCCGGAGGCGGTTTCCAGGATGCTGCCATTGGTCGATGTGACGAGGCAGTTGCTGTTATGGATGATGTTGGCGGTCCGGCTATTGAAGCGGGTGCAGATGGAGGGAGGCTGGCAGCTGGCGTCTTTCAAACCTGCCGAAAGGGCGATGCTGCCATTGATTGTTTGGATTATTTCACCGTTGCCGATCGTCAAATTGCCTGTGCCGTTGAGATTATTATCGGCGACCATCGTGATCGTGCTGTTGAGTCCGTCTGTTACCACATCGTCCAGCACATTGATATTATCGCAAGCGCGGACTTCGATCGAGCCGCTGGTCCAGGCATTGGCAACAGAGCGGATCGAGACGTCGTGGAAAGCGTCGCCGCACACGGAACCGGAGATCGTGATATTTCCGCTGTCGGTGATCACTTGAAGGGTGTCGGTGCCGGGGACAGTTCCGATGCTGAGGCTCTGGGCGGCTCCTGTTGCAACATTTGAACAGGCTGAATTGACTGTGATATTGCCCGAGGTGGTTTGAAAGATGATATTCGGCGGGTTGAAATGAACTACGCTAAAGGCTCCAGAGCCATTCGCAGCGATATTCCCTGAATTCAGATTCCCTCCGAGGGGAAGAAGAAAAGCTTCGGTCAAAGCCAAAGAGAGAGGGACTCCGCAGATGGCGGTGACGGCGGGGCCTGATACGAGAGGAATATTGAGGGGCAGCTGGCAAAAATTGGTGGGCGGAGAGGCAAGCGCGCAGATGCGCGGATTGTTTTGCGTCGCCGCGCTCCAGATAGAGCCTGGAGGAAAAGGGCTGTCCGCCTGGATAAAGATGCTGCCCGCCAAAGTGGAGCTGATTGCAAGCCCGACGATGCCTCTTGTCATCTGGATATCGCCTCCGGCGCGGATGTCGATATTATATCCTCCGCCGTTGGTGTTAAGCAGGTCGTTTCCTTCAAATCCTAAAATGACGTCCCGGGCCGGGTTGAGGACGGTGGAAAAAATGCTCCCCCCTGCATAAATTCGAGTCGTTGCAAAACCTGCTGGACTGCGGTTCGAAGTGCCGATCAATACGCTTCCCGCTCCTGCGGTCAGCAGCATGTTTCCAATCGCGGCGACAGACACGTTCCCTCCATGCTCGATCGTGGAAAAATTATTCACTCCCGTGTTGACATTCATCGTGAGATTCGAGAGGGAAAGAACCGAGGTGCTGCCGTTAAGAAGGTTGTAACCCATCTGGGGGCCGACTGTGACGCCGATCAAACACCCTGTGCCCGAAATGTTGATGCTTCCTGCGGCAACTTCGATATCTCCCGTGTAAGTTTCTAACATGGTTGCGATATTGAAATTAGTGCCGATAGTCGCGTTCTGCGTTGACATCATCGAGAGCTGCCCTCCAGCAGTCACGCGCATGTTTTGGGTCAGATTCAGGATCGTTCCGTTCCCGCTTGCGCATCCGATGATCACGGTTTGGCTGTTTGGGGCCGAGCCGTCCAGCGTTAAATTGTTTCGGCACGCGACGTCGATGAGGGTGTTGAACACGTTCCCGTTATAGCGGGTCGGGTGGCCGTGGCCGATCATGCAGATGTTCGAGTTGTTTGAAAATTGCGAGAGGAGGTCGATTTGACCATTACAGGCTTGAACGGTGATCGATCCAGAGATGTTGCTGGGTGCAGCCAGGACTGCAGTGCCTGCAGAGCCGCCATGGCCAATTCTCGCAAGAGAGACGCTAACAGTTGGATCGTTCCCTTGCGTGAGGATAATATTCCCATTTCGGCTGATGACCGTGATGTCTCCTGCCTGATCGCAATTGGCTGCCCCGGGGAATTGCCGGCTTCCGTGGCCGATCCAGACCCGGCCCTGGTTGCCGCCCGCTACGTCCGTTCCCTGAAGGGTGATGTCGTTTTCAGCATACACATTGATTGTTGCTGTAGCTGTTGTGGAAGTGTCTACGTTGCCACGCCCTTGGCCGTGTCCAATCAATACGCCTGTGTTAGCTCCCCCGCCCGTCAAGTCCAATGTGTCGCAGCTCACTTCGATCGGCCCGGTGCTTTGCCCCATCGCGGGGGTGAAAAATCCGAGCTGGGAAGAGCCGGGACCTACATTTCTCGCGCGGATCGTCACGGCCGAATTGGGCGCGCAGAGTTGGGTGAGGCCGTTTTGAGAACCAACTGACACATCCAGCGCACCGAGAAGAGTATCTCCGATGTTGACCGCTCCCCCTCCCGTCTCATTGAGGATCACGTTTCCGGTTCCGGGGATTTGAATGTCCTCGTAGATGTTGATCCCATTCGACGCATTGATGGTGACTGAGCTAGCCGAGCCTGCCGCGTAGTTGATGGCAGCGTCCACCCGGACGTTTGCGCCCGTCAGGGTCAGGTCGCCGGAGCCAAGAGGGATGGCGAGAGCGCCGCTGACGATAATATTTCCTGTTCCCGCAAAAGGCCCGCACGTCCCGTCCTGCGTGGTGACAGTTACGTTGTTTCCTACGAGAGCGGCCAAAAGGGATGCGGTGGATAGATTGCCTGCAGCGGCATTCAGGGCAAAGGCAGCACCACCGCCGTACACGGGGATCGCCAGCC
>CAYPZU010000001.1:58424-67319 GCA_964415395.1 uncultured bacterium | reverse complement strand
GCCGCCGTTCACTGCTTGCGGGGCTCCTGCAGGCCCGATTGTTATTTGGGTGGGATCCAAAAGAAGGGTGCCTCTTTCGCCTTGGGAAGATCTTGTCGAAACGGTTCCCAGGAATTCAAGGTTTAAGGGGCTTGAGATTTCGACAAAACCTCCGTCGCCCGCCTCCAGGCCTCCTTCGGCAGAAATACTCCCATAGAAGAAGTTCGCCCGATCGCCCCAGACGACGACGCGCCCCCCATCTCCCGAGATCCGGGACGAGGCATTGATCGAGGCCTTTTGCGACGTCCAGATTTCAGCCGCGTTTTGGATATCGCGGTTTTTGCCCTGGTAATCTCCGCCTATCAAGATAGAGCCTCCGCCAAAGTCTCCGGAAGCGTCGATTTTGGCCTGGTCGGCGAGAGTGATCGTGTCTCCAAACACCAGAACTCTTTTCCCGTTGATCGCTCCTGCAACAAGGGCGGAGGCAAGGGCTTCTGAGCGATGGGATGCATAGGAATAGGCGAGCGAGAGGCTTTCGGATTTGAGCAGCGCGGAGGAGCCGGCGATAGCTCCGGCGTCGCCGGCTGCCCCGATAAAGCCGCAGCACTCGACGTTCGGGCCGATCAGGAAGGCTTCGCCTGCGGAGGCATGGATCGAGCCGAGGTGGATCACGGGGGATTTGGAATCGCCAGCAAAGGAGAGCTCGCTCGAGTTGAGAAAGGCGGAGTCGAGGACGTCGAGGGAGGAGGCGATGAATGCTCCTGTGTCGATTTGCGCGTTCGCTCCGACGAGAACGCCGTGCGGGTTAATCAGGAGGACGCGGCCATTCGCTTCGAGTTTGCCGAGCAGGCGGCTTGGGCAGGCTTCGAGAACGCGATTGAGGATGGAGGATTGAGAAGACGGAAGGACAAAACAAGCGGTCTCGTTCTCTTCGATGGAAAAGTCGTTCCACTCAAGAAGGGTTTTGTCTGAAGCGGTGATGGTGAGCCGGTGTTCGGTTTTCTGGAGGTCTGCAGAGCCGTGGGCGACCCGGTGGCCCTGCGGGAGTGCAAGGAGGAGCGCGGGAGAAAGTGCGAGAAATTCGATTAAGCGCATGGCAGCACTTTATTACACACATTTTTTTAGGCGAAGAAAAAAATGGGCGCGGCTGCCTTTAAGGCTAGAACACGTGGACTTCGTTATGCTCTTCGGCGATGCGGACTCTGCGGCCCGGACCGAAGAGCCTACGGACGGGGATTTCCTGCATCGGGGTGTGGCCAGAAAAGGCTTCATCGAGCGCGACTTTGAAGGAGCGCGTTGCGGGCTCCATCACGACGGTGTGGACCGTTTCGTGGTTATTGATGCTCGGAAGAGCGAGCGCAGCTTCGACGAGTTTGCCCCGCTCCATCTCTTCTTGGGGAATTTCCTGGTGCGCTTTGCGGAAATAGGCTTCGAGGGTTTTCTGGCGCGCGCGCGAGTGGTGGATTTCGCCGTGGGCGTAAGGGTCGGGCTCGTGGCGCCAATTGAGGACGGTGAGGGGGCGCGCTTCTTCGAGCCGCTGCGTGGTGTACTTCTGGCCGTTCTGGAAAAAGTGGAACGACTGAGCCGATTCGGTGTCTGCTACGGTGAGATGGTAGGGGCCGAGCGGCGTCTCCCGATCGGCGAACGCGCGGACGTCGGCAAGCGTGCGGCAGGTGTCGAGGCAAAAGCGGTTGAAGACGATCGCAGGCATTCCATGCGCTTCTTTCGTCTCGCCGATGCAGACGTTCATGGCGAGAGAAAGCCCCTGTTCGTTCATCCCGGTGAGCGTTCCTGCAAAGCCTGGAATGGCTAGTTCGATTGTGGAGAGGCCGTCGGGCCGTTTCCGGTGGAGGACGAGGGTGTATTTGCTGACGATGTTGAGAGAGATCCAGTCGAGGTTGCGGGCGAAGACGACGCCGCGCTCCCGGTCTTTGTCGACGATGGCGGAGCAGCCGACAAGCGCCGGCTTACGGCGGTAGCCGCCCGTGTTCAGGTGAACCGAGTCGGGAAGGAGATGGAGAAGGAGCATCTCGTCGAAACTGACTTTTTTGGCGAATTTGAACGGATGCTTTTTCACCCAATCGTTGTAGCCGTCGACGATCCCTTGCATTTCGCGTAAATAAACCTCAGGGATTTTTGCCTTCAGCGGCTCGAGGATGTGGCTCAGTTTTTCTGCGCGGGGGCGTCTGAGGAAGACGTGAACCGCAGTAGTGAACCGTCTGGAGAGGTGGTAGATCCCTTCGGCTGCAAGCGTGCCGTGGGCCTTGCCGGCAACATACGGGTCTTCGGCAGTGATGGAGAGGATGGGCAAATCGCCATGGTAATAGAGCCTGCCCCCTTCGCACTGTCCCGGTTTGTAGAGGTGCTTGCCCATGTCGTGATGGGGCGGGGCGAGGATGTCGAGGGCGGCAAAGGCGATGATCGAGGCGAGGGTGAGAGCGGCGCCCGTCAGAGCGAGAAGGGCCGCGGCCCCTCCGATCGCGGGGATGGAGAAGGGGAGGGTGGCGAGGAGTCCTGCGCCGAAAATCAGGGCGGCGATTTTCGCGGCTTTTACGGCTGTGGGGTGGTTGTGGATCCAATGGAGGGTTTCAACGGGAAAGCGGTGCTCGCCCGAGTGCATCGCTCTATTGATAAATGCTTGAGTCGCCATCTGGATTCCCCTTTTTGCCCCGCTAGTATAGTCCTTTGCGCTCTCTCTTCAAAGGGGAATTATGTCGTTAATAGTAAATAATTTAGTAGTTGTTGAATCGATTTGGCCAGAAGGGTAGGATAGTGGTTTTTATGGAGTTGTTATGAAGCTGCTTCTTTCTAAGCCGCGCGGGTTTTGCGCAGGGGTCGAGCGGGCGATCGATACAGTCAAAAAAGCCCTTGAGCTGTGGGGCGCGCCGATCTATATCAAACACGAGATCGTCCACAACAGGCATGTGGTCGATGATCTGAAGGCGAGAGGGGCTGTGTTCATCGAGGATTTGAACGACGTTCCTGTGGGCGCCCGCCTCATTTACTCGGCGCATGGAGTCTCTCCTGCGGTCCGGGAGGAAGCCAAGAACCGGAAGCTGATCGAGATCGACGCAACCTGCGGCCTGGTGACGAAAGTCCATTCGGCAGCGAAGCGGTATGCGGAAAAAGGGTACAAGATCGTTCTGATCGGCCACCGGAAGCATGTCGAGACGATCGGCACTGCGGGCGAGGCGCCTGAGGCGACGGTCGTAGTGGAGACGGCCGAGGAAGTGGACGGGCTTAGCTATCCGCAGGAGCAAAAGCTTGCCTATCTGACGCAGACGACGCTGAGTCTCGACGACGTAAAAGAGATAACCGAAGCGCTCTTAAAAAAATATCCGAAAATCGAGACGATTCCCAGCTCCTCGATTTGCTACGCGACGACAAATAGGCAGATGGCGCTAAGGCAGATTACCGAAGAGGCCGATCTTGTGTTGGTCGTTGGCGATCCGAAGAGTTCCAACTCGAACCGGTTGCGCGAAGTGGCGGAGAGACGGGGCCGCGCGGCCTATCTGATCAATGGCGCGGGCGAGATTAGTCCGGCTTGGCTCAGCGGCGTGAAGACGATTGCGATGACGGCGGGCGCATCGACCCCGGAGGCGATCGTCCAGGAGTGCATCGCGCGGTTGAAAGAGCTCGGGCTTGATGAAGTGGAAGAGGCGGCCTACACGGAAGAAAACGTCTTTTTCCAACTTCCCAAAGCCGTTCTTGTCTAAAATTCGGCTTTTGCCGATGGTGAGGACATGGCTGATCCGCATCATCATGTCGTCCACCTGGAGAAAAAAAGCTTAAAGCGGGCTCTTGGAACGGGAGAGCTTTTCGCCATCGGGTATGGCGACGTCGGCTCCTCCATCTATTACGCTTTGGGGGCGACTGCCCTCTATGCTTTGGGCGCGACCCCTGTTTCTCTTCTCATCGCAGGTTTTCTCTTTGTCTGCGTCGGACTCAGCTACGCCGAACTGGCCTCAACTTTTCCCGAGCCGGGCGGATCGGCGACCTTCACCCGCTATGCGTTCAACGATCTTCTCTCTTTCGTCGCCGGTTGGGGGCTTCTCCTCGATTATATCGTCACGATCGCCATCTCGGCTTTTGCCGTCCCCCCCTATCTCGACTATGTGCTTCAGTTTTTTGGCCTCCCTGGACTTCATAAGGCGATCCACCTTGAAGTCTCGTGCGGGATCGTGCTGCTGCTGTTCATTGTCAATCTCGTCGGAGTGCGCCATTCGGGATTCTTCAGTCTGATCCTCGCAATCGTCACGATCGTTTCCCAGGTGCTCTTTGTGATCGGAGGAGCTTTTTTTCTTCTCAATCTTCCGTATGTGATGAGCCATCTCCAAATCGGAGGAACCAACACAGACTGGTCTCCGAGCTGGTATGGATTTATGAAAGGGACGGCCATGGCGATGGTCGCCTATACGGGGATCGAAGCGATCACGCAGCTGGCAGCCGAAACGAAAAAGCCCGGGACGACGATTCCACGCGCGATTAAATGGACGATGGCCACTCTCGTCATCCTCTATTTCGGCATTTCGACGATCGGCCTTTCGGTCGTCTCCCCCCAGGAACTCGGGACGACCTATCTGGAAGATCCAATCGGCGGGATCGTCACGAGCGTTCCGGTTGTGGGCGCCTATCTGGCCCCCTGGTTCGGCTTCATCGCTTCCCTCATCCTGCTCATCGCGGCGAACGCGGGGCTGATCGGCTGCTCGCGGCTGATCTTTTCGATGGGAGAGTATTACCAGGTGCCCCATTTCTTCTATAAGACCCATCCCCGGTTCCGGACGCCTCATGTCTCGCTCGCCTTTTTTGCCATTCTGGCGATTATCATCATCCAGGCGAGCCGCGGAGAAATGCTTTTCCTCGCCGACCTCTATAATTTCGGCGCCCAGATCGCCTTCTTTTTCGCCTGCCTATCTTTGATCGTCCTTCGCTTCAAGCGGCCTGATCTGGAGCGGCCCTACAAAGTTCCCTTCAACATCCCGCTTGGGAAGAAGCGATCGTTTCCGTTGATTTCCGCTATCGGCGCTTTAGGAACTTTTGCAGTGTGGGTGACGGTTGTCGTCACGAAGCCGGAAGGGAGATATTTCGGGCTCACCTGGGTTGCGCTTGGCCTCGTCATGTATTTCTTCTACCGAAAGAAAAAGCGGCTCGCGCCGACAGGCCAGCTGACGATTGAGAAAATCAAAGTCGCAGAATATAAGCCGATGCACCTGAACCACATTCTCGTCGCGGCCCGGATGCTGGGCAGCACGGAAGCGCTTCAGACGGCCTGCGAGCTGGCGAAGAGTTTCAAGGCGAAGCTGACGGCGGTCCACGTGATTGAGATCCCTGAGTCGCTCCCGATGCACGCTCCGATGCAGAAGCGGGAGGAGATCGGCGAGGAAGTGCTCAAGCGGGCCGAAGCGGTTGCCCGCGAGTATCATCTCTCGATCGATTTAAAAATGATCCGGGCCCGCTCAATCGAAGAGGCTCTTCTGAATCTCGCCCGCCACGGCGATTACGACATGGTTGTGATCGGCGCGGGGAAAGAAGAGATGCGCAAGCAGAGCCATTTCGCCAAAGAGGCGGAGAAGCTGCTCCGCGCCGCCCCCTGCCGCGTCATCTTCTGCAAATCGTAAATTCTCATTTTTTTAGTTCAATTGCATTTATTTGGAGAGGGGAGTAAGCTCGCGTCCCCGGTTTATAACAGGAGATTTTTTCATGTCTTATCCTTATGCAGCTGCAGCAGCAGCGCCTTCTTCCGCATCCGTTGATGTTGGTCAAATGTTTTCCCGGATGGGCATTCGCAGCTGGTCTACAGCGGTGTCAGGCAATCATGTCTATCTGATTCTGGAGACAGCCGCAGATGTAGACCGCCTGAAAGCAGCCATTTTCCAGCACGTCCCGAGAACCTGCGAACGGGAGCTGATGGCTGTCCGAACCAGGTACTCTGCAAGTTCTGTCTGTTATGCAAATGACGCCCGGATCGAATTCGAATTCGAATCGAAATTCGGCGCGGACGAATTCGAAATCGGCGCGCATGCAAGACAGGATCATGGCTGGACGCGCAGAAGACTTTGGGATCGGGTCGTTGAAATCCACGTCGATGCAACTGGCGATGGAACGGATGGGTTCGAACATGTTGAAAAGGTGTTTAATCATATCCGCCCACTGCTCGGCGCCAAAATGGATTCGCTGAGAAAGATCGTGGCTGAGCCTGTTTCATATCAGGCGGCAGCGCCTTACGCTGGAGCCGCTCCTGCGCCTGGCCAATATCCGCCTCCTGCTCAGAGCGGACCCGTTGCTTATAGCGGTGGAGGATCCGCATCCAGTGAATACCCATATAAGTAAGTTTTTTAATTTCTGGTGCTCTTGTATTTAATCTGATCGCTGATGTAGTTTCATCCGTCTTTTTAAATAGTAAGGAATTGTATGTCTTTAAGTGTTGAAAGAGCGGCTTATCTGCAAAAATGCGGACGGATGGATGTCACGTTGCACCTGTCTGGAATGGAAATCAAAAAGGGAAGAGATGTGCGGGGAATGAAATATGGTTCCGTCACACTGCTTTTCGACTCGGTTGAAGCGAAAGACGGCTTTTGGGTAAAAACGCAAACTGCAGCGTTTGGCCCTTTAGCAGATCTTGTTCGGATGAGTCTCATTCTCCCCTGCCAGGATAAGAACTCCATCCAGGTTTTGACGGCGATCCGGGGGAAGTACGCTTATGACCCCGATGCAAACAACGCTGCCGATCTGGGAGACGTCCATCCGGCCTTCAAAGAGGCTGCCGTAAAGGAAGCGGAAGGTTTCGCTGAATTGGTGCGAGAGTTGGATGGCTCGTCGGCGCTCGATCGGATCTACGCTTTATTGAAAGGCTATTTCAATATGGCTGAGCCGAGTCGTTCGCGGCCTGGAGCTGAGTCAGCCTAAATAAAATGACACGCCGCTTTTCTTCCGGGAGAAATCTCGAGGAGAGGCGGCGCTTCTTCGAAACAGCGGGGCTGCGCCATCGGGCAGCGGGTGCAGAAGGCGCATCCTTTCGGCGGGTTCAGCGGGGAGGGGATTTCTCCTTTCAGAGCGATGTGCGTTCTTTTTTTTTCCTGGATAGGATCCGAAGAGGGGATGGAAGAGAGGAGCGCCTGCGTATAAGGGTGAACCGGTTTCGCAAAAAGCTCAGCCGTTGAACCTATTTCGACAAATTTTCCCAGATACATGACGGCGACCCGGGTCGAGATGTATTGCACCATCGCCAGATCGTGCGCGATGAAGAGATAGGTGAGGTTCAATTCTTTCTGCAGCTCGAGGAGCAGGTTGACGATCTGCGCCTGGATCGAGACGTCGAGCGCGGAGATCGGCTCGTCGCAAATGAGCAGCTCGGGATTGAGGGCAAGCGCGCGGGCGATTCCAATCCGCTGTCTTTGACCGCCGCTGAACTCGTGCGGATAGCGTCCTTTGGCAGATTGGGGAAGTCCGACGAGATCGAGGAGCCGGTTCGGATTTCCCTCGATCCGGTGGATTTTATACGGCTCGCTGAGAATTTCTCCGACTGACATGCGGGGATTGAGCGAGGCGAAAGGATCCTGGAAAATCATCTGGATGCGCCGGTAGAGGGAGCGCTCATTTTTCGGGAAGAGCGGCGCTCCGTCGAAGAGGAGCGTGCCGGAAGTGGGCGGGATGAGTCCCAGCACGATCTTCCCGAGAGTCGATTTCCCGCAGCCCGATTCTCCGACAAGTCCGAGAGTTTCCCCTTTGAAAAGAGAGAAACTGACGCCGTCCACAGCTTTCAGAAGCTGTTTTCCGACGGGATAGAGTTTGGCGATGGCGGAGGCTTTGATCAGTTCTTTCAAGATTCCCTCCAGCAGGCGGATCGGGCGCCGAGAGGCGGTTCTTTATCGCAGGCATCCATTGCAAAGGGACACCTCTCGCGGAAGGCGCACCCGGAGGGGGGGAAGAGCAGATTCGGGGGCGAGCCGGCGATGGCCTGGAGCTTTTCTGTTTTGGTTTGACCGATGCGCGGTCGAGAGCGAAGGAGCATTTGCGTATAGGGATGCTTTGGGGAAAGAAGCACTTCGTCTACGGTTCCCTGTTCGACGATTTTGCCTGCATACATGACGAGGATTCTTTCGCAGATCGAGGCGACGACGCCGAGGTCGTGCGTAATGAGGATCAGGCTCATTTTGAAGTGCTGGCGCATTTGTTTCAGGAGATCGAGGTTCTGGGCCTGGATCGTGACGTCGAGCGCGGTCGTCGGTTCGTCGGCGATCAGAAGGCGCGGATTGCAGGCGATCGCAATCGCGATCGAGACGCGTTGCCTGAGGCCGCCGCTGAGCTGGTGAGGGTATTGTCTCGCTCGCGCCTCGGGTTCCGGAACGCCGGCGACTTTGAGCAGCTCGATCGCTTTGGCCTCAGCTTCCCGTTTCGAGGCGAGTCTGTGGTACATGAGCCCCTCCGCGATCTGCGCTCCGACTTTCATCGTCGGGTTGAGCGAGGTCATCGGATCTTGGAACACCATGCCGATTTTTCTTCCGCGCACGGCCCGCAATTCATTTTCCGGAAGCGAGAGCCATTCCTTTTCTTCAAACCACACCTTTCCGTTCGTGCGCGCAGAGGGGCTGAGGCGCAAGATCGCCTGAACGGCCGCGCTTTTTCCCGAGCCGGATTCGCCGACGATGCCGATCGCTTCCCCTTCGAAGAGGGAGAAGCTGACGCCGCGGACGGCTTGCAGGGGTTTGCCTTGGACGGAGAAGGAAACGGAGAGGTTTTCGACCTCGAGCAGCGGCTTCATTTTTTGAGCCTCGGATCGAGGGCGTCTCGGAGCGCGTTGCCGAGCAGGTTGAAGGAGAGCATCGTGAGGGTGATCATCGCGGCGGGGAAAAAGAGGCGCCAGGGGTAGTAGCGCATCGCGCTCAGGCCGTCGTTGACCATGACGCCCCAGCTGGC
>CAYPZU010000001.1:28051-58414 GCA_964415395.1 uncultured bacterium | reverse complement strand
GGCATCATCGCAGCCCAGCTGGCTGCGGGCGCCTGGATCCCGAGGCCTAAAAAGCTCAGGAACGCTTCGGTGAAAATCGCCGTCGGAACGGTGAGGGTCATGGCGGCGATGATGGGGCCAATCGCGTTCGGGATCAGGTGGCGGAATACGATCCGGGGAGGAGAGGCGCCGAGCGAGCGGGCGGCGGCGATGTAGTCGGCCTGTTTGATCTGGAGGATCTGGCTCCGGACGATCCGGGCCATATTGATCCATCCGGTGATCGTCATGGCGATCAGGATCGTGACGATGCCGGACCCCCGGATGACGGTGAGGAGGATCACGACGAGCAGGTAGGGGATGGCGTAGAGGATGTCGCAGATCCGCATCATCGCTTCTTCGATTTTGCCGCCGAGGTACGCTGCGGTCGATCCCCAGAGAACGCCGATCAGCGCGTCGAGGAGGGCGGCGGTGATGCCGATGAAGAGCGAGATCCGCGCGCCCCACCAGACGCGGGTGAAGAGATCTCTTCCCAGCTCGTCGGTGCCGAACCAGAATTTTGCGCAGGGGGCGGTGTTTTTCAGCTCGAGGTGGATCTCGGAAAAAGAGTACGGAGTGAGAAACGGGCCGATCGCCGCCATGCAAAAGAGGAAGGAAAGCGTGGCCAGAGCAAATACGGCAGCAGGATTGGATCGGAGCCGGTCCCAGGAATCGACGAGATAGCTTTTGGCTGCGGGCTCATGCATGAGCGAATTTCTCTTTGGCGAGGCGGATTCTCGGGTCGAGGAGCGAGTAGAGGACGTCGACGAGGAACATCGAGACCATGAGGAAAGCGCTGAAGAAGACCGTGAGGCCGAGAATCATCGGATAGTCGCGTCCGTTGATGCTGTGGATCATCCACTGGCCGAGGCCGGGGATGGCGAAGATCTTTTCGATCATGAAGCTGCCAGTCAGAATCTGCGTTGTTACAGGGCCGAGGTAGGTGATGACGGGAAGGAGCGCGTTGCGCAGGCCGTGGACCATCGAGATGCGGAACAGGGGGAGTCCTTTGGAGAGGGCGGTCCGGATATAGTCCTGCTGGAGCGTCTCGACCATATTGGAGCGGGTGAGCCGCGCGATGAAAGCGGTGGGCAGCGCCGCGAGGGCGAGCGTCGGGAGGATCGTATGCTCGAAGGAGCCCCACCGGGCGACCGGAAGCAGGTGGAACCGGATGCAGAAGAGGTATTGGAGCAGGCTCGAGAGGACGAAATTGGGAACCGAGACGCCGAGGGTCGAGACGATCATCGCAAAGGAATCCTGCCACTGGGATCGTTTGATGGCGGCCCAGGTGCCGAGGAAGATCCCGCACGGGATGGCGAGGCAGAGGGCCTGCAGCCCGAGCTGGGCCGAAATGGGGAGCCCTTCGCGGATGAACTGGTTGACGGTCCGCCCCTGGTAGACGATCGAGGGGCCGAGATCTCCGGTGAGGAGTCCTCTCAAATATTTACCATACTGGACCCAGATCGGCTGGTCGAGGCCGTAGTAGGCGTTGAGGGAGCGGAGCACCTCTTCAGGGATCGCCCGCTCCCCGATGAACGGGTCGCCCGGAATCGCATGCATCAGGAAGAAAGTGCCCGTAACGACGCACCAGAGGGAGAGGGTGAGGATCAGCGCTTTGCGGATCAAAAACCGGGTCATGTACTTTCTTTTTGCATTCCAAAGTACCACATCTTATAATTCTACCCCATGCTGAACCGCAATTTAGATTTTCAGAACAAATTTCACTTTACAAGCCTCGGCTGCGCCCGGAACCTGGTCGACAGCGAGGTGATGATCGGCATCCTTCTGAAGGAAGGATACGAAGTGGCGCCTCGGATCGAAGAGGCCGATTTTCTCGTCGTCAACACCTGCGGCTTTCTCGAGTCGTCGCGCCAGGAAGGGATCGAAACGATCCGCGAGCTGTTCCAGCTCAAGAAAAAAGACGCGAAGGTGATCGTCGCCGGCTGCATGGTGCAGAAGCACGGCCATGAGATCAAAGCCCATTTCCCCCAGGTCCATTATATGCTCGGATCGGGCGACATGGAGAAGATCATCGACGCCGTCCGCTCCGGATCGCCCGGCGAAGCGGTCTCCTCGGCCCGCAGCTACCTCGAATGGGGCGAAATCCCGCGCACGCTCTCGACTCCGAAAAACTACGCCTATCTGAAGATTGCCGAAGGGTGCAAAAAGCGGTGCGCATTCTGCATCATCCCCACGATCAAAGGGCCGCTCAAGAGCAAGACGAACGAACAGGTCTTGAAAGAGTTCAACGCGCTTCTCTCGCAGGGCGTTTTCGAAGTGATTTTGATCGCGCAGGATTTGGGCGATTATGGCAAAGACCGGAAAGAAAAAGGGGCGCTCGCCGCTCTGCTCCGCGAGATGCTGAAAGTGAAGAAGAATTTCTGGATCCGGCTTCTGTATCTCTATCCGGATGAGATCGACGATGAATTGATCGCGCTCATCAAGAGCGACGCGCGCATCTGCCCGTATCTCGACATGCCCATCCAGCACATCAACAACGAAATGCTCAAAGCGATGCATCGGACGACTTCGAAAGAGGAGATCGTCGAAATTCTCTCGAAGCTCCGCTCTGAAATCCCGCACGTTGTGGTTCGTACCAGCCTCATGGTCGGTTTCCCTGGAGAAACGGAAGAGCAGTTCGAAGAGCTGGTCGATTTCGTGAAGAAGACCCCTCTCGACAACGTAGGAATTTTCAAGTTCTCTCTTGAGAAAGAAGCGTATGCCGCCAAGCTGCCGAACCAGATCTCCGACGAAGTGAAGCAGGAGCGGTTTGAAAAGCTCGCTAAAGTCCAGAAGAAGCAGGTTGCTAAACGCAATAAGCTCATGATCGGCAAAAAAGTGCAGGCGATGGTCGAAGGGTTCCACCCTGAGTCGGAGTTTCTTCTGCGCGCCCGCTTTTATGGCCAATGCCCTGAGATCGACGGGCAGATCATCATCAACGACGGGCGTAAAGTGACCGAGTTCGGCAGGCTCTATGAAGTGGAGATCACCGATTCGACCGACTACGATCTGATTGGCCGCGTCCTCGGCCCTGTTCAAGAACCTAAAACCGGAGCGCGCAAATTAGCCTTAGTCTAAAACCCGGCAAAGAAAAGCCCATCAAACAGCGCCACCACTGGATTTATTCCGGAGCTGTCTCTTCTTTCCCTAAAAATTCCGATGGAAAAGTCGTTGAAGTCCTCTCGTCCAAGGGGGAGAAGCTCGGCCTTGCCGTCTTGAACCAGGGCGGAAGATCCATTTTGGGCCACATGATTGCGTTCGGCCCCGAATCGGCCGACGAGGCTCTCGCCTCCCGGATCCGCTCTGCGGTGGAACTGCGCAGACGCTGGTTCGACCCGGCGCACACCAATGCGGTCCGCCTCATCAACGCCGAAGGGGACGGAATTCCGGGCCTCATCGTCGACGCTTATGCGGACGTTCTGGTTGTGCAGGTTTCCAATCCCGGCATCGAGCCGCTGAAGGGAAGAATCGTAGAACTGCTGATTGAAAACTGCAAACCGCGCGCGATCCTTGAAAAATCGACTTCCTTCCTCCGGAAAAAAGAGGGGATGGAAGAAGTGCGGGCGACCCTGTACGGCGAAACCGTCCCGGAAGTCGAAATCGTGGAAAACGGACTGCGCTACAGCGTCGATCTGCTCGAAGGGCAGAAGACGGGCCTTTTCCTCGACCAGCGGGAAATGCGCTCTTTAGTCAGGAATCTTTCCTCAGGCAAGCGCGTTCTCAACTGCTTTGCCTATACAGGCGGTTTTTCCGTATCGGCCCTTGCCGGCGGCGCAGCCCACGTCGACAGCGTCGAGATCAGCTCCCGCTGCGGACCCCGCATCGAGAAAAACCTTGCGCTCAACAACCTGGCTGAACGGCATCGCTTCATTCAGCAAGACGTATTCGATTTCCTCAAGAACTCTTCCTTCGATTACGATCTGATCGTCCTCGATCCGCCTGCTTTCGTAAAGAAGAGGAACGACATCGACAAAGCCTTCCGCGCTTACAAAGAGATGAACCGGCACGTGCTTGAAAAAATGCCGGCGGGGAGCCTCCTCCTCACCTGTTCCTGCTCCTACCATGTCGAAGAAGAGCTGTTTCAGAACATTCTCTTCCGCGCGAGCCTTGAGTCGGGCAGATCGGTTCGGATCCTGTCGCGCCACCGCCAGGCGGCCGACCACCCGATTTCGATCTTCCATCCGGAGAGCGCCTACTTAAAGAGCTTTCTGCTTTACGTTGAGTCATGACGCGGATCGCCTGCAATTTGCCTCCCCCTCTTTCTCTTGAGCTAACCCAGGCCCAGGAGGAGATGGTGGAGATCGAAAAGCAGGTCCGTGCGCGCACGCTCTCTTTCACAATCCGGCTTGGCTGTATCCGGGCTTCCGCCAATCAGGACCCCTACAAATCGGCCATCCTTAAAAGGCGCGCCACTGCCATCTACCGCGAACACCATCGGGCCAATCTCTCCGATCTGCTCCGGCTGGCAAAGGACTCGCCTGTCCGTTTCATTCCGAGGCTGCGTGCTTTTGAGTCAAAAGACGAAATCGAGTCAAAGCTCCATTCCGTATCCCAGGATCAATTGGGGATCACTCTCGCGCATCACCGGATCGCCTCCGGGATGATCCGGCGTTCGGCGCGGCTTGCCTTCGAACTCTTTCGCATCACCTGCTCCGTTCTATCTAAAAAGTAACAGGATTCGGCTCGCGCTGGCGAGCCTGGCAGGATGCGCCGCCTGATGGCGGCTGGCAGGATAAGAAAGAAAAGGGCCGCCGGGCGCAAACGGAGTTTGCTGCCGCGCCGTTGGCGCAGCGAGCCTCAAGAATTGAGGCTTGCTAACCCGTTAAGCAAACAGTTGACAAACGGCTGGCTGCGGCTTTGTAAAATCGACCCTCCTCCTCGGCCTAGCCTTCGGCTATGGTCCCTCGTCGGTCGGGACGCCAAAGCTTCGATTTTTCTTTCGCACCCCTTTCGACGAAGCGTCGATGGGGACCCCGCTTGCCTCGCTTGAGCCCTTTGTTGCCACCTATTTGCATAGCGGGTTAATAACCCGGCGGCTCTCTATTTTATATCCTGTGTATCCTTAGGCTCGCAGAGCGAGCCGTCATCCTGTCTATCCTGTAATTCTTCCGTCTCAAATTCAGGCGGTTGAATTTTAGTAAGTTGTGAGGCAAACTTAGATCGGTTTCATCGGAGGGATTTCTATGGTAAGTTCGATCAGGCAAGCGGCTTTGAATGAAATGAGAGATGCCTGGAGCGCGGTTGAAACGCTGCAGGGAGAATTCAGACTGGCCGCGATTTGGCAGGGGCCTCTCAGCCTGCAGCATCGCGCAATCGAAGATGCGTTCAGCGCGGCGGCGCGGCAGGCCTTCGATTCTTTGAAGATCCTCCATTCCGTTAAATTAAAGTACCAGTCGTCTCCAGAGTGGAATAGCGAGGATGCGGAACTCGAGGGAGGCTCTCTTGCCGGTTTACGGGAAGTGTTTGTAAAAGAAGTGAACGCCCGGATCCACGAGATCAACGCCATCTACAAGACAGCGCAAGCGGCTCTCACGATGATTTACCAGGCGGGGTAGGTCAGTTCCTGCCAGCGCGCAATTTTCCCCTCTTTGATTTCAAAAAGAGCGATGAACTCCGTTTCAGAAGGCTTTCCGGAGCTGTCGGTTCCTACGAAGGTAGCGCGGAGAGCGACCCGATCCTCTTTTGCGATCAGATCGCGGAATTTGACTTCGATCGATTCGAGCGCCTTGAAGGCCGATTCGAGATGTTCTTTCAGCTCTTCGTACCCCATCCGGGCGTTGTTGCTCTCGAGAAGAAAATCGGGAGCAAAGTAGAGAGGCATCGGAGCTGTGTTTTTCGACTCGGAGACCTCGTGGAACATGTTTCGGATGAGCGCTTCGTTCGACTGTTCGAGGGGGGAGAGAAGGGCGAGGGCAGTCAGCAGGATCATAGAGAGTCCTCAAGGTGTTTCAGGTGGTCGTCGATCCACTCTGGCTTCGTGTCCCAGCCGGTCATCCAGCGGGCGACTGAATTCGTCTCGTCCCAAATCCAGAAGAACGATTTTTTCTGCAGCTTGAGCAGCGCTTCGCGAGGGAGCTGGACAAAGAGTGAATTGGCCTCGACGGGATAGAGGATCGGCAGTTGGGGGAACTGTTTTTTCAGCTTTTCTTCCAGAAGTTTGGCCATCGCGTTGGCGTGGCGGGCGTTTTGCAGCCAGAGATCATTTTCAAGCAGAGCGGCGATTTGCGCAGAGAGGTAGCGCATTTTCGAGCCAAGCTGCAGCGTCTGTTTCCGGACAAATTCAAAGTGTTCCCCAAGGCCTTCTTTGAGGAAGACGACCGCTTCGGCTCCCATCAGTCCGTTTTTGGTTCCGCCGAAGGAAAGAATGTCGACGCCGATGTCGGTTGTGAGAGCTTTCAGCGGGAGGTTCAGGGCGGCCGCGGCGTTGCAGATCCGGGCTCCGTCCATGAGAAAAAGGAGTTTGTGCTGCTTCGCAAACTGAGCCAGTTGTTTCAGCTCGTGGATCGTATAGACCGTTCCCAGTTCGGTGGATTGGGTGATCGAGAGGGCGGCGGGCTGGACATGGTGGGGGCTTCCTTCGAAGTAGAGATAGGAGGAAAGCGCTGCGGGATCGAGTTTGCCGTTGATTGCAGGGTGAGGGAGAAGATTGCAGCCCGAGATGGCTTGGACGGCGCCGCATTCGTCGGTCCAGATGTGGGACGTTTCAGAGCAGAGAACAGCCTGCCAGCTCTTCAGCGCGTGCTTGATCGCGCAGACGTTCGCTCCTGTCCCATTGAACACGGGAAACGCCTCTGCCTCGGGGCCGAAGTGATGCTTGAAGAGTTCCTTAGCCCGCTTCGTCCAGGGGTCGTCGCCGTAGGCCATGGTATGGCCGCTGTTCGCTTTTTCAAGGGCTGCCATCACATCGGGGTGGACGGCGCAGAAGTTGTCGCTGGCGAAAGATGTTTGCATGAATGTCTCTTGAGGGATGAGCGGGCGATGAGTTTCGAACTCACGACATCCAGCTTGGGAAGCTAGCGCTCTACCGCTGAGCTACGCCCGCAAATTGGGAAGCATTCTATTTTTTTACGAGTCCGATTTCAAGGTTTTTGTCTTGCGCCCAAATTCAAATTTTTGTTCACTCTTTTTTGACCACTGGAGGCTCTATGGAACGGAAACGGCGATTCACGTCATTCACTTTATTTTCATCGATCATGGCGGCTCTGGGAGGGCTTCTCTTTGGATACAACACAAGCGTGATCTCTGGGGCGATCCTCTTTATCTCGAAAGATTTTCAGCTGACGACATTCCAGGAAGAGATCGTGGTGAGCACCGTGCTGATCGGCGCTGTCGCCGGAGCGTTCGCAGGCGGATTTCTGGCCGACTCGTTCGGAAGGAAGAAGACGCTGTTTGGGACGATCGTCCTTTTTTTTGTTGGCATTTTGCTGATGAGCGATGCGCGGAGCTTTGAATTTTTGATCTGGGGCCGGTTTGTGACGGGGCTCGGAATCGGGATGGTGTCGATGGCGGCGCCTCTCTACATCGCCGAGATGTCTCCAACTGACGCACGCGGTCCTTTAGTTTCCTTGTATCAGCTTGCGATCACGGTCGGCATTCTCGTCGCTTACATCGTTTCCTATTACTTCGCTGAGATGCAGGAGTGGCGCCAGGCGTTTTCCTTCGCGTTCATTCCTCTCGCGATTCAGTTCATCGGCCTATTTTTCATTCCAGAGACTCCGTCATGGCTGATGAGCCGCGACCGGAAAAACGCTGCTGAAACGGTGCTTAAGAAAATTTATCCAGAAGAATCAGGAGAACGGCTTCTGCGGCATGCCGAGAAATCAGACGACGTCCACTCCAAAAAGGGATGGCGCGAGCTGTTCACACCTGCGCTGAAACGGGCATTTCTTGTGGGGGTAGGCGCGAGCGTATTCCAGCAGATCACGGGCATTAACACGGTCATCTACTACGCGCCGCAAATTTTCCAGAAAGCGGGCTATCAGGCGGCGGAGATGGCGATTTTTGCGACAATGCTGGTTGGGATTGTGAATGTTTTCATGACGGTTGTCGCCCTTTGGGTAATCGACAGGCTCGGCAGAAAACCGATTTTAATCGGTGGGCTGATCGGGATGACGGCATCGCTGGCGGTTCTGGGCGGGACGTTTGTTACGGGAGGCGCTCATCTGGGGATTGTGGCAGTGGTCGGTTTGATGGTCTACGTCGCCTGCTTTGCCATCAGCTGGGGTCCTGTCACCTGGCTGATCATTTCCGAAATTTTCCCGCTCGGAGTCAGAGGAAGGGCAGTCGGGATCGCCGTTTTCGCAAACTGGGTCGCGAACTATTTTGTCTCGCTGACCTTTCTGACCTTGATCGACGCGCTCGGCACGGGCATGACGTTCTGGCTCTATACGGCGATCTGCCTTCTGGGGCTTTGGTTCGTCATCCGGATGGTGCCGGAGACGAAAGGGAAAACCTTTGAGGAAATCCAAAATTTCTGGCACAAATGATCCTTCCAATAAGGGGAAATCATGAACTACTCCGAAATCCAGACGCTGCTGGGGCCTGATGCGGCCAAACTGCTGAACCACACTTGCAAAACGGTTCCCAAATCGATGCTCCACGCGCCGGGTTCCGATTGGGTCGACCGGATCTTCGGGCCGAGCGACCGGAACATCCGCGTATTGAGGAGCCTGCAGGCGATGTTAGGCCACGGAAGGCTCGCCGGAACCGGCTATCTTTCGATCTTGCCAGTCGACCAGGGGATCGAACATTCGGCGGGAGCCTCGTTCGCCCCGAATCCGGAATACTTCGACTCCGAAAACATCGTAAAACTCGCGATCGAAGGGGGCTGCAACGCCGTCGCCTCGACGCTGGGCGTTTTGGGGAGCGTGGCGCGGAAATACGCCCACAAAATCCCTTTTATTTTGAAATTCAATCACAACGAACTCCTCTCGTACCCAAACTCTTACGATCAGACGCTTTTTGCCAGTATGAAGCAGGCCTACGATATGGGCTGCGCCGCAGTCGGAGCGACGATCTATTTTGGTTCGCCCGAGAGCCGGCGTCAGATCGTCGAAGTGGGAAAGGCGTTCGCCGAAGCGCATGACCTCGGGATGGCCACCGTCCTCTGGTGCTATTTGAGGAATGGATCTTTCAAGGCCGATAAAGACTACCATGAAGCTGCCGATTTAAGCGGTCAGGCGGATCATCTGGGCGCAACGCTCGGCGCGGATATCGTGAAGCAGAAGCTGCCGACTTGCAACGGGGGCTTCAAGGCGCTCAAGTGCGGCAAGTTCGATGAGAAGATGTACACGAACCTCTGCTCCGACCATCCGATCGACCTGACCCGCTACCAGGTGATCAACGGCTACAATGGCCGGATCGGACTGATCAATTCTGGCGGCCCATCAGGAAAGAACGACCTTCATGAGGCGTGCATGACGGCGGTGATCAACAAGCGCGCCGGCGGCATGGGGCTGATTTCGGGCCGAAAAGCGTTCCAGAAGCCGATGAAAGAGGGCGTCCAGCTCCTCCATGCGATCCAGGACGTTTATCTCTGCAAGGAGATCGGACTGGCATGATCTTTCCGAACGAAGTCCAAAGCCAGAGAGAGGTCGCGCTTCACTACAATTCGCTCGATCCGTGGTATCGGAAATTATGGGGCGAGCATCTTCATCACGGCTATTGGAAATCGGGTAAAGAGAGTTCTTCGGAGGCGACCGAGCAGCTCGTCGAGCTGGTCGCTGAAATGGCGCAGCTCAAAGAAGGGGAAAAGGTGTGCGACATCGGCTGCGGCTATGGCGCGACGGCCCGCCTATTGGCCGACCGCTGGAAGGCCGATGTAACGGGATTTTCCCTTTCGGAAAGACAGCTAGCCTACGCCCGATCGAAAGGCTCTTCCGTTCATTACCAACTCTGCGACTGGCTGGAAAATGATCTTCCTTCCGATTTGTTCGATCTGGCCCTTTCGATCGAAAGCTCCGAGCATATGAGCGACAAAGAGAAGTTCTTCCGCGAGGCCCGCAGGGTTTTAAAGCCCGGGGGGAGGCTCGTCGTGTGCGCATGGCTATCAAGAGAGAAGCCGAAGCCCTGGGAAATCCGCCATTTCCTCGAGCCGATCTGCCGCGAGGGCCGCCTGCCGAGTTTGGGGAGCGTGAATGATTATCTCGAGCTGATGCGGGGAGCGGGGTTTAGCAATCCAACATACAAAGATCTCACTTCCCAGGTGAAGAAGACGTGGGCGATTTGCGCCTGGAGGATGATGAAAGCTCTCGGCAAAAAAGAATTCCGCCATTTCCTTTTTCAGGGAAAAGCGGCTGACCGGGTGTTTTCGAAAACCGTCCTCAGGATCTGGGGCGCCTATCAGGCGAAAAGCATGGTTTATGGGATCTTCAGCGGGGATAAAAAATAATGGATCTTGAGATCGTTCTTTGCCGTCATGGAGAAACCGACTGGACTGTTTCGGGACAGCACACGAGCCGGACCGATCTCCCGCTGAATCCCCGCGGAGTCGAGCAGGCGATTTGGCTGAAAAGGCGGATCGAAGAGTGCGATTGGAGCGCGATTTTCTGTAGTCCGATGAAGCGGTGCCTCATGACGTGCGGCGCCTTCGGGTACGACAAACCTGAGATCGAGCCGCGCGCCGTCGAATGGAATTACGGCGATTATGAAGGGCTGACGAGTCCTGAAATCGGAAAAAAGCAGAGTGGCTGGAATCTGTTTGCCGATGGCGTCCCTCACGGCGAGACGCCTGAGCAGGCAGGGGCTAGAGCAGACGCTCTTTTGGCCGATCTGGCAAAGAAACAAGGGAAAGTGCTTCTCGTCTCCCATGGCCATTTTATCCGGGTTTTGGCTGTCCGGTGGATCGGGCTTCCTGTCAGCGCGGGCGCGCTCTTTTCTCTTTCGGTCGCCTCGCTGAGCAAGCTCGGATATGAAAAGGGACGCCCTGCGGTCAAACTCTGGAATGACGTCAGCCACCTGGAGAAATTATGAGTAAAAAGCCCGCATGGAAACGGATCGCCATTTGGTTCCGCGATGAAATTCTCCACTTAATTCCAGCTCTGATTTTTTTCTTTATCGCATTCAACGTCATCAACTGGACGGAAGTGCTGCTTTTGAAGAAGATGCAAGTTTCCCTTTTCAGCTTTGCTTCGATCCTGATTGGAGCGGGGATCGTCGCGAAGGTGATCGTCGTGGCCGACCACCTGCCAATTATCAATGCCTTTCCTGGCAAGCCACTCATTTACAATGTTTTGTGGAAGTCGTGTGTGTACGGGCTGATCAGCCTGTTCATCCGCTATTTGATTGTTCTCTATCCGTTTGTTCCAGGGACGGGAACGCTTGCCGAGGCGTACCGAGATTTCTGGGAAGCGATGGATTGGACCCGCTTTTGGGCGATCCAAATCTGGTTTTTCCTCCTTTTCTTTGTCTACGTCTCTTTCCGCGAGCTCGTCCAGGCCGGTGGCTCCGACAAGGTCCGTAAGTTATTTCTGGGGAAATAAATACTCAAATAACCTGAAGCGGCGTGAATAGGGCAAGGAGGCGCCCTGAATTAAAGTCCGGTTTCCCCGTCCCGAAGCAGCTAAATTTGAATAGCTTAGCGATGCAGGCAGGTCTTGAATTCAGTGGCTGTCCGACGCTGCCAGAACCCGATTCTTCATGATATTTGAGTATAACAAGCTCAGCTTTTAAGCAGAGTTCTTAAATCGGCTTCGATTTGTGAGACGCTGGAGTGGATGACCGGCGCATTTTGCCGGGCGAATGCCGCGGTGTCTTTGAGTCCCGATCCTGTGAGGATGGCTATGACCCGCGCGTTTCGTTCGATCTTGCCCGCCTGGCGCAATTTATGGATCGCCGGAATCGAGGCGGCCGATGACGGCTCGACGAAAAATCCAGCTTCTCCGAGGAGCTTCTGCGCTTCCAGAATTTCTTCTTCAGCGGCATCTTCGGCCAGCCAATCGTATTGATAGGCTTTCTCGAGGATCTCTTCTCCGCCAGGCGGGTTTCCTGTCGTGATCGCAGTGGCGATCGTCCGAACGTGCTCGAAAGGAATGGGCGTTTTCTTTTTCTGTTTGAAAGCTGAGACGAGCGGGCTGTTATTGGCGGCCTGGACGATGATCATGCGGGGTAGTTTTTGAATCAGGCCAGCCTGTTTCAGCTCCCGATACCCTTTGAAAAGGCCGCGGAGATGGCCGCAGGCGGAGGTTGGGACAGCGATGAAGTCGGGGACTTCACCCTGCAGCTGTTCGTAGAGTTCGAACGAGCAGAATTTATATCCTTCGACCCGGATGGGCCCGTTGCCCGAGACGATCCGGAGTTTGAGGGGATCGGCCAGAGTGAGGACTTTTTTCTTCATCGTTCCATAATCAGGCGATTCGATTTTGATGATCGTAGCTCCATGGATGGCCATCGAGCGGATCTTCTCCTCGGGGCAGTAGGGAGGGATCAGAATGATCGGCCGGATGCCGGAGCGCGCGCCATAGGCTGCAATCGAGGATCCCATGTTGCCTGTCGATATAGTGGCGACTGAGGTTTCATTTAATTCTTTTGCGAGAAGAATGCAGGGCAAAGAACCCCGGTCTTTGAAGCTCCAGGTGGGATTGAGGGTCTCGTTTTTGAGCAGAAGAGTTTCGAGGCCGAGCTTTTGGGCGAGCTGTTTCGATTCGAGGAGAGGGGTATTCCCTTCGCCGAGGGAGTAGGCCGGATCGAAGTTATGGAAGGGGAGGAAGTCGGCGTAGCGCTGCCAGATTGAGGCGCCGCTTTGGACTTGGGCGCGCTCGAGACCTTCTATTCGAACCTCGAGAGACTCCCCGTTTTCAGCGAACTCGGCTCTTCTGTCGAACGGATATCGTTCACCCGATAAAGTCGAAACGAGATGCTTTTCCACTTACCTCACCGATTCGTAGCCGCCAGGGAGGCCGTCTTTGGAGAGGACGACTTGCCATAGCTGTATTTCGCGGGCGCGGAAGGAACCAGCTAGGGAAAGGAGATAGTATTTCCACATCCGGTAGAAGGGGTCTGGATAGCGGTCTTTGATTTTTGGCCAGTTTCTATCGAAGTTGGCAAACCAGGCGCGGAGCGTCTTATCGTAATCGACGCCGAAATTGTGCCAGTCCTCCATCACAAATAGCCCTTCGATCGAGCGGCCTATTTCAGAAATGGAGGGGAGTTTGCCGTAGGGGAAGATATAGCGGAGTAGCCAGTCTTCGCCCCGGGCAGACGTTTTATTGCTGCCGATGGTATGCAGCATCACGAGCCCGTTGTCTTTCAGGCAGCGGTAGCACATATCCATGAAGGGGCGGTAGTTTTTGGGGCCGACGTGCTCGAACATGCCGATCTCTACGATCCGATCGAAGGTCTCATTCAGATCGCGGTAATCCTGCACCCGGATTTTGACGGGAAGTCCCTTAGTGGCTTCTCTTCCGAAACTGGCCTGTTTTTCAGACAGGGTGATTCCGACGACCGAGACGCCGTAATTTTCCGCGATGAATTTGGCGAAGCCGCCCCAGCCGCAGCCGATGTCGAGAACGCGCATTCCTTTCTCAAGCTGGAGTTTCCGTGCGATGAGGTCGTATTTCGCTTTTTGGGCCTCGTCGAGGTTATCGCACTCTTTCCAGTAGCCGCAGCTATAGGTCATGAGGTTGTCGAGCATGTTCTGGTAGAGGTCGTTGCCAAGCTCGTAGTGCTGGTCGATGACGGCCATGCTCCCTTTTTTGTCCTGTTCGTTGAAGAGTTTGGATTTCAGCACGGCGAGTTTGAGCCGCCAGCTCGGCTTAACGTCGAGGCGGGCCCGAAGGACGCGGTAAATAAACTGGTCAATGGCGGCGCAGTCCCACCAGCCGTCCATGTACGACTCTCCCAGGCCGAGCGAGCCGTCTTTGAGCACCCGCATGTAGAACCTCTCGTCATGCACCTGGATATCCCAGGGCCTGTCTCCGCCGATCTTCACGTCGGCTGCGGCCAAGAGCTGTTCAGCCATCTGTTTGGGAGCTGATTCAGATGCTTGAATCGTTCCAAAGAGAGAAAGAAAGAGGAGAAGGATTTTCATAATCAACCTGGGTTCCTTCTTGCCAGTTAGCAGATAAGAAATTTTTGGTGAAGCTAAGCTTTGGCGAAGTCGATGTGGCCGCTTAGGACGTTGACGCGGATGAGCTTGACGGTCAGGTAGTCGCCGACGTCGAGTCCTTTGAACCCTTTGACGAGTTTTCCTTCGACAGGAGGGGCGAGGAGGCGGACCCAGGTTCCTTTATCGCTTGCGCCCGTGACCATCGCCTTGAACTCGCGGCCGATCTGCTTGACGAGGATCATCGCTGCGGCGCACTTGACGAGGCGCCTTTCAACTTTTGCGGCGTCGTCTTCTTTCTGGGTGCACCGGGCTGCGAGCTGGTGGAGCTGATCGGGGGTGTAGGGAAGGGGGTCGCCATAGAGGGCGCTCTTGACGAGCCTTTGCATGAGCACGTCGGGGAATCTCCGGTTGGGGGCGGTGGTGTGGGCGTATTCCATTTCGGCGAGATCGAAGTGCTCCAGTTTCTTTTTGCCGGGCATCCCGAGGACGTATTCGCCCCGCCCGATCAGCTTGATGATGGCGAGCGACAGGTCCATGAACTGAAGGGGCGCCGCTTTCTGCTGTTTGAGAAGGAACGCGCGGAGCGCTTTGGCGTCGGGCTGGGGCGGCAGGGTTTCTCCCGCTTCGCGCGCAAGGGCGGCGATCCGATCCCACCGCTTCGGGGTGCGCACGATCCGCCGGACGGTGGGGAGGTTTTTCTGGATGAGGTAGCGGGTGACGCCGACGTTCGCGGCGATCATGAAATTTTCGATGAGCTTGTGGGCCCGGTTGACGCTTTTCTCTTCGAGGCTGACAGGAACGCCTTCGACGATGACGGGGTGGAGTTCGACGTCGGCGAATTCAAGCGCCCCTTTTTTGTTCCGGTATTGCTGGATTCTTCTGGCGATCTCATCCTGGAGTTCGAGCTGTTTGCGCAGGCCGGGGATGCTGGGGATGGGGTGGACAAGGCAGATTCCTTCTTCGATGCAGGTTCCAACGCCTGGATAGGCGAGCTTGGCGTGGTTGTAGACGAGGGCGGGGTGGATGGCGGCCAGTTCAAAAGCGCCTTCCGCGTCGACTTCCATTTCCACGACGATAGCAGCCCGGTCGCTTTTTTCATTGAGAGAGGTGAGGTTGGTGGAGAGTTTCAGGGGAAGCATCGGGAAGATTTCGGTCGGGGTGTAGACGGAGGTGGTGTTGTGGCTTGCATGAGAGTCGATTGCCGATCCCTTTTTAACAAGCGCGTCGACGTCGGCAACGGCGATGAAGATCCGGTCTATGCCGTTTGGGTGTCTTTCGGCGTAGGTGAGCTGGTCGAGATCGCGCGAGTCTTCGTTGTCAATCGAAACCCAGAGGAGATCGCGCATATCTTTGACGCCGTCGGGCCGCGGCAGGGCAGGGGAGTGGAGGGATTCCAGCTCCTGGCCCACCGCGGGCGAAAAGTCGGAGAGGAAACCCTTTTCGGCCATCGCGATCCGGGCGATATCGGATAGAGTGTGGATCTTTCCCATTTTTTCATGTTATCGCTTCGAAAATTCTTCAACAAGAGAACGCTCGGAAAAAAATCCTCTCTGGTTTAAGCTTTTCGGCCCAAACAAGGAAAAAATCATGGCAAGCGCAGTGAATCAACACTCTGGTTCTTCTCTCCAGCATTGGAGCGCGGAACCGAGTTCGATCAATATCAAATCGCCCGAACTCAACTCGATCTTGTCCTCTGCAATGGGAGTTTCTCCAGAGGAATTCGACCAGGCTATCGCCTCAATCAAGACGCAAAAAGGAGCTGTTCTCAGAGCTCTTTTGGTTCTGAAGGGAGTTGAGTTGGAGAGGACCCGGTTGCAAAATGAAGCAGCCAGCCATCCCGATTTGAAAGGGAGAATCGATGCTCTCGAAGAATCCGAAGCTGAGGCCGTGAGAGCTCTGTCTGCGGCTGAAGATGCTTTAACGCAAGAACAGTCGATTATGAATGGGGCTGTCAAGGCGAGGGACGAGGCAAGCGCCGCCCTTCATGGCGTAACGGAACGTTTACGAGTTGCCGGCAAAGGGAGCCGGACTCAATTAAATGAAAAAAAGAGAGTTCTCCAAATAGAATCTTCGAAGAAGTTCTCCCGATGCCAGGAGCTTCAGAAATCCGTCGACGCGGCGAAAGAAAAAGTGGAGGGGCTGCGCTCGAGGATCTATCGGATTCGGAGAGACAGGGAAGTTCTCGTTGAATTGCAGGAAGACCGATCCGTGCAGTTTTCCCGCATTGAGACGCGGTGGAAGAGTGCGCAAAGAGATGTCCAGACGATCCAGGCAGATCTCGATGATTTCATAGAATCATTTCTCGGGAAGAATTTCGGCGCAGAGGAAGCTGAATTCGTTGAGCGGGCGAGGTATTTTCTCAGGTACGTCTAGCAAACCCGTCGACACAAATTAATTCATCTTCTACTATGCGGGTATGGATTGGTCTCAAAGGCCTGAAACGAAATTTTGGCTGGCTCTCGCATTCATCCTGCTCGCGGCTTTTTTCATGGCGCTGATGGGGGCGATTGCGAAAGTGCTTGCGCCTGTTCAAACGGCTGAGGCGATCCTCTTTTGGCGCAATCTGGTCGGCATGGCGTTTGTTATCCCCTGGATTGCTTGTGCCGGGCCTGCTCTTTCTATTCCAGAGAAGCTAAAGACCAAGCAAGGAAAAATGCATCTTGTGCGAGGCATCAGCAGCTTTGTATCGGTGATGCTCTATTATTACTCGCTGAAATTTCTGAGCCTCACTACGGCGACGCTTCTCTTCAACACAATCCCGATTTTCATCCCGATCGTTGCCTATCTATGGAAGGGGATTTTGATCATCCATCGACTCTGGTGGGGGCTTGGTGTCGCTTTTATCGGCATCATTTTTGCGATGAACCCGGGGAGCGATCTGTTCCACCCGGCTTCCTTTCTGGCCTTGGCTTCAGGCGTGACGGGCGCGATTTCCTATGTCTCTCTTCGCTTCAGCGCCTTTTCCGAGACGCTGCCGCGGACGCTTTTTTACCTTTTCTTAGTTGGAATGGTTTGTTCCGGCATTCTCACGCTGGTCACTTACAAGACGAGTTGGCTTTCTCTCGATCTGCATGAGGTTTTCTGGCTTTTGATTATTGGCGTCGCAGGTCTTCTCTACCAAATCTTTCTAACCCAAAGCTCCAAATTCGCCCCAGTGCGGCTGATCGGCATTTTTATTTACTCGGCGGTTATTTATGCGATGGGAATCGACACGCTTGTTTGGCACATCCCCTTATCGCCTATGACCTATATAGGCTTTTTCCTAATCCTTGCGGGAGCGATACTGCTTGTCCTGCTCTATCCGAAGGAAGATCTGAAATTCAAGCAGCCGGTTTCTAAGCCCTAGGAACAGAAACTGGGAGGCCCTCCCTTTCTTATCTTCCCTTTTTCTTTGCGCGCTTCGCGCCTCTGTGTCTCTGTGGTTGATCTTTTTATTGCCGTTCCCAGGGGAAGGGGCGCTTAGGGGCGGGGACGTCAGGGTCTTCTTTGGGAACTGCAATGGCGTGGATCAGCCCGCCGAGAAGCGTCTTTTTCTTCAGGGGGATTTGCTGGGTGGCGGTAAGCGCGGCAATCTTGGCCGTTGCTGCTCCTTTTTCGATCTCGGGATGGGATGTGGAGCCGCGGATCGGCACCTGGACGACATAGTTTTGGGGGAGATTTTCGATGCCGAACGCTGATTTGAGAGTGTCTGCCGGGATGCCGAGGGTCATGTCGAGCCGGTCGCGGAGGAGATCGATGCTGCCCCAGGTGCAGATATGGATCGAGCCGGCGAGAAGCGCGTCGAGCCGTCCTGTGTAGACGACGCCGTTTTGGATCTGGAAATCGAGCGAGGTGAACCAGGCGCTCATCTGGCCTGAGTCTGCGAGGCTGCCCGCTTTGAGAAGCGAGACGAGGGAGGCGAGAGTGGGGCCGTTTCTGATTTGGACGCGCCCCATGTCGAGGGAGCCGGAGAGGCGGAGTTTCTCGAGAGAAAACGGGTTGAGCGGGATCGAGGCGTCGGAGGCGGAGAGGTGGAGATAAATGGGGTTTTTTGCGGAGAGGCCCGTCAGGAAGAGAGGATTGACGTCGCTCAGCACCGCCTCGCTCAATTCGGGAGTGAGCTTGAGAGCGGCGTCGAGCGGTTCGAGCAGAGTGATTGCGTGTTCGGAAAGCTTGGCTTTAATCGATGCCTGGACGTTGGATGAAGAGAGGGAAAGGTCGGCGAGACCTTCATTTCCTTCGAGGCGCGCGGTTCCATTCACGGTGAGGTTGGGTCCGAGTCCTTTGTAGAGAAGGCCTTTTGTTTCGAAGAGCTGGTCGAGGGCTGCGGTGGGAAAATTCGAGACGTCGGCCTCGATGGCAAACCTGTTGGGGGCGTAGACTTGCCCTTTCAGGGCGAACTGGCCTGAGGCGGAGCCGAGGCGGCTTAAGCCTTTGAGATCGAGTTCGTTTTCCTGGATGCGCCCGGAGACCTGCTCGAGGCTTCCCTCGCCGTAATTCGGAAAGGAGAAGGCTCCGTTTTGGAGAGTGAAAGCCGTACTCATTTTCGAAAGATTCCAAAACGGGGCGTCGGTGCGGAGCTCTTCGATGGTTCCCTGGTATTGCGGCGCGTTGATGCGGACCTGTTTGAATGATTGGGGTCCGAACCACGAGAGGCGCATCGAATCGATCTGGACATCGCCGCGGAGGCGGGCACTGAAGGCTTTGAGGAAAACGGGTTTTCCAAGCGGCGTTGAAAAAAACTGCGGGAGAAAAAAGAGGATGAGGAGGCAGGCGCCGAGGGCGATCCACCGTTTCATGTGTGGATCCGGAGGTTGTAGCGGAGGAGTCCGGCGATGGTTTTTGCATCGCGGATTCGATTCGTCTCGATGAGATGGAGCGCGTCTTTGAGGGTGAGGGGAAGGAGATCGATCGCTTCGTCGTCGTCAGGAGGGAGAGGCGAGGGGCGGAGCTGTTCGGCGAGGAAGAGGTGGAGGTATTCATCGGCGTAGCCGGGGGCGGCGTAGAAGCCGCCAAGCGGGGTGATGTTTTCCGAGAGGAATCCGGTTTCTTCCTGCAGTTCGCGCAGCGCGCAGAATTTGGGATCTTCTCCCTCTTCGAGAGTGCCCGCGGGAAGCTCGATGAGGATTTCTCCTGCGGCTCTCCTCCATTGTTGGACAAGGAGGATTTTTCCATCGGGGGCGATCGGCAGGATGACGACGGCTCCGGGATGGTGGATGATTTCGGCGACTTTTGTTTTGGAGCCGAACTGGTAGGTGTCGATCCGCAGATTGACGATCCGGCCGCGGTAGGCCCAGCGGCTGTCGATGAGCGATTTTTTTTCCGATTCCTGCTGAGCGGCGGAGCGGGGTGTTTTCATTCGACCGTCACCGATTTGGCGAGGTTGCGCGGCTGGTCGATATCGCAGCCCCGTTCTTTTGCAATATAATAGGCGAGGAGCTGTCCTGCGACAGATGAGGCGAAGGGAGCCAGTTCGTCGCGTACGGAGGGGAGCCAGAAGACGTCGTCGGCGATCGGTTTCACAGCCTGGAGATTTTCCGGCGCAAAGACGAGGACGGGGGCGCCGCGGGCTTTCACTTCCATCAGGTTGCTGACGATTTTTTCCTGGGTTTTGCTGTTGGCGCAGAATGCGACGACGGGGAAGAGGGGGTTGATGAGGGCGATCGGGCCGTGCTTGAGTTCGCCGCCGGGATAGCCGTTCGCGTTGACGTAGGAGATTTCTTTGAGCTTCAAGGCGGCTTCCATACAGGTGGGGAACATGTATCTCCGGCCCATGAAGAAGAAGTCGTCGAATTTTTTATATTTTAAAGCGAGCCTGTGGATTTCGGGAGCCCGGTCGATCACCTGCTGAATGTGGCTCGGGATTTTCTGGAACTCCTCATAAAATGAGCGCGCCTCGAAAGGGGCCATCGTTCCTCGGAGTCGGGCCATGTGGAGCGCGAAGAGAGCCAGGACGGCGATCTGGGAAGTGAATGCTTTGGTGGAGCAGACGCTCATCTCGGGTCCGGCTTTCAGATAGATGCATCCATCGGCTTCGCGAGTGAGGGTGGAATTTTTCACGTTGCAAATCCCAAGAACTTTGCAGCCGTGCGCTTTCACTTCGCGCACTGCCGAGAGGGTATCTGCGGTCTCTCCAGACTGGCTGATCGCAATAACAAGCGTCTCTTTTGAGAGAATGGGGATCCGGTAGCGCGCTTCGGAAGCGATTTCGGAGCTCGACTGGATGCGGGCGAGATCTTCCAAAAGGATCGAGCCGATCGAACCGGCCAGAGAGGAGGTGCCGCAGCCGAGGAACCAAACCTGATTCTTCCCTTTGAGTTCTTCAGGAGTAAAGCCCAGCGTTTCGAACAGGACATTCCCGTCGTCGAAACGGCCGAGCATCGCTTTCTGGACGGTCGCGGGCTGTTCGAAGATCTCTTTGAGCATGAAGTGTTCGAAACCTTCTTTCGAGGGGCGGTTCTGCAGGCCGTCGAACCGCTCTGTTTTCTTTAGGACGGGAGCGAGCAAGCCGTCGAAAACGGCGACTTTCCCTTTTTGCACCTGTGCGATCTCGTCGTTGCGCAGGAAAAGGACGTTGAAGCCGGGTCCGAGGAAGGCGTTCGGGTCGGAGGAGATGATCGATTCCGATTTTGCGTCGTTCGTACCGATCGAGAGGGGGCATTCTTTGGCGAACGCGATGATTTCATTCGGGTGGTCTTTGTGGATCAGCGCGATCGCGAAGCTTCCCTTTAGCTGCGGCAAGATTTTGTGAACCGCTTCCACGAGATTGCCGCGGTACTCTCTGGCGATCATCTGGACGACGACTTCGGAATCAGTTTCCGAGGCGAAGGGGACTCCTTCTCGAAGAAGCTGCTTTTTAAGCTCGTCGTAGTTTTCGATGATGCCGTTATGAATGAGGGCCAGCTCCCCTTTTGCGTCGAGATGGGGATGGGCGTTGGCGGTGGTGACTTTCCCGTGGGTCGCCCAGCGGGTGTGGCCGATCGCCAGTTCGAGCGATTTCAGCGAGAGTTTCTGTTTGAGGTTGGAGAGTTTTCCCGCTTCTTTGCAAAATTCGATCCGGCCGTTCAGGATTCCAGCGATTCCGGTCGAGTCGTAGCCTCTGTATTCAAGCTGTTCGAGTCCAGCGATGCATTTTTTTAGGGGATCGCCTTCCCCGACATACCCGAATATTCCGCACATAATGTGATAACCTGCCCAATTGCACAGCAGAATAGCGATCGGGATTTTTCTTGGGAAATTTTTTTAGCGGATTGCGAGAATTGCGAGGAAAAGAGGGATCTCTTTCCGCGCGCGGTCTTCCATTTTCGCTCTGGCCCCTTCGCTTTTTTTGTCGGAGCACCACTCTTCCATTGTTTCGATCCGGAATCCTTCTTTAGAGAGCCAGGAGGTATAGGAGGAGATGGGGAAGTGGTAGCTGTAGGTGACGCTTGACTTTTCGCCCTGCCCCGGATTCGTCTGAATCGGGATTTTTTGAGGAGACATATAGCTTTGCACTTTTCTGTACTGCAGCTTCGCCGCTTCGTCGACGCCCCAGTGGGTTTGCCGCGGAATGCGGAAGCAGGGGTGGTTTAAAACGATCAGCAGCCTCCCCCCGGTTTTCAAATGGCGCGCGGCGGTGCGGATCGCTCCTTCGGAATTTTCCATATTCTGGAGCGACAGCATGAGGCACGCCCACTCGAAATCTTTTTTCTCGACAGGGATCTCTTCCGTCGCATCGGCCGTCAGAAAATGGGCGTTCGGCTTCTGGGTCAGTTTTTTGGCCGATTGGATCAGGTTTTTCGAAAGGTCGACGCCCCAGTATTCGATCTCTTTCGGGATTTGGCGGGCCAAAACGCCCTGGCCGCATCCGAGGTCGAGGAGGGCGCCTTTGCCCTTCAGTCCGAGAAGCCGGAGGCTGGAAGGAAGGACGATGCTTTGATGGTAGTAGTGCCCTTTTTCTCCCACGCAGCCGGTATACCAGCGCTCTGAAGAATCCCAGGTCGGTTTTTCTTTTGCCATGGAACTGATTTTACCTGGGTTGGACTCTTAATTCAATAGGGCTCCCGCTTCATCAAACTGGGGCGGGACGAAATTCCGGATGATGGGGTAAACCGAGTTGGGCACTGCCTCCGACCGGTACTCCATTCGGCCGACCTGACAGTCCCAGGAGATCAGAGCGGCGTTGCCGATGAAGGGGAAGATGGCGATAGCTCCCCGGATGATATTGAGGATGCCGTGGAGGCAGAAGGAGAGCCCCTGCTTTGCCTCGTAAAGGCGGTGCCAGCGCCCTTCGAGCAGCGCCATGAACGTTTTCAGCGCCGCAAACGCGATCCCTGCGGCGATCTGCACTTCAGCCGCCAAAATGCGCGCGACGCCGCTATAGGAAGAAATAAAGGGGACTTTGTCGATCGGGTTTAAAAATTTTTCCGCGTGCGCGGCTGTCCGCTCCATGCAGCGGATTCCGATGCAGCCCATAGATACTCCTTTTTTTGGCGCAAAAACATAATCCCTCGCTCTTTAACTTGCAATCCTTTCAAAATTTTGGTATCCATTTGCCCCGCATGAAAGAACAAGATCTCTACAAGCTGGCGCTTGAATGCGCCGCCCCGCTCGATACGATCATCTCAGTCGACCTCACGGTCGAGGAGGCGCTTTCCGATTTGCGCAAACGGGAGATCCGGCAGAAAATCATCTATTTTTACGCGATTGATTTAGAGGGGAGGCTTAAAGGCGTCGTCTCTACGAGGCAATTGATTTTCGCTGATCCGAAAGCCCATATCGGCGAGATCATGCAGAAAAATGTGGTGAAGATCAAAGCGCAGCAGACGATGCAGGAAGCTCTTGAGCATTTTGCGCAGCACCCGCTTCTTGCGCTTCCGGTCGTCGACGACGAGAACCGGCTCATCGGCGCGATCGATTTGCAGATGGTGAGCGAGGAGCAGGTCGACGTCGCCGACGAGAGGAGCCGGTCCGACGCTTTTCAGATGGTGGGGATGACGCTTGAAGAGGGGAAGAAAAAGCCGCTCCATGTGAGCTACCGCCACCGGATGCCGTGGCTTCTCTGCAATGTATTTTCCGGCATCGTTTGCGCTGTGATCTCCCGCTATTATGAAGATGTTTTAGGCCGTTTTCTTGTTCTCGCCTTTTTCATCCCGCTTGTCTTGACCTTGAGCGAATCGACCTCGATGCAGGCGGTCGCCAAAAGCCTCCAATTCCTGCGGCGCCCCCGCTTTCACTGGAAAGTTGCGGTCCTCCGTTCGATCCGCGAGTGGAAGCTGGCGATGCTGCTCGGCGTTTCCTTGGGCATTCTTGTCGCCGGGCTCTCTCTTTTCTGGAAAGACGGGATTCTTCCCTCTCTCTCGATTGGGGCTGGGATCGCCTTCGGCGTGATCTTCTCTTCGCTCTTTGCTATCTACGTTCCGATCATCCTCCACCGCCTTGAGCTGGATCCGCGCGTCGCCGCCGGTCCGGTCGTCCTCATGATCGCCGATATCGTAACCACCGGCCTCTATCTCTTCATCGCCACCTGGTGGCTCCTCTAATAGAGAATCCCGAGGACAAGAAGATCCACCACAGAGGGCGCAGAGGCGGGGGAAGCCCCCGCACCCCCAATGAAATCCACCACCGAGCACACCGAGATCACCGAGGCGGGGGAAGCCCCCGCACCCCCCGTGAGATGAATCAAAGAGAAACTGTGATTTTTTCTCTCGGTGTTCTCGGTGATCTCGGTGGTTCAATTTTTTCGCGCGCAGCGCGTTCATTCTACTGCGCTGGATGTGGTGGATCTAATTATTTACTCGGGTTGTTTGCGCCAGGAGGGCTTGCGGACTGCGTAGATGATGAGCGGCAGGGCGCAGAAGAAGATGGTGGCGCCGACGAGGAAGCATTCGAACGCGGCGAGATTGCCGGTTTCGAACTGGGCGGGCGGGAAGAAGCCGATGACGCAGCCGAATCCGGAACCGAATATGCCGAAGAGCGATACGATCCACATTCCCGTATTGCCGAAGGGGATTTTGTAGGTGCGGTGAACGGTTGCGTGGGTGTAGCGGAGGACGATGGCGGCAACGAACATCATCACGTACATGATCATGTAGAGGATCGATGCGAGAGCGACGAGGACCCAATAGGAGCTGTTGACCGACGGCATGAAGAGGAAGACGAGGGAGAGAACCGTAACGATGATTCCCTGAGAGATCAGGATCGAGACGGGCATATTGTGCTTGTTCACTTTCTGGAAGACGGGGGGCAGGTCGCCGTCTTGCGCGGTGGCGAGGAGGCCGCGGCTGGGGCCGACGATCCAGGTGCTCATCATCCCGAGCGCGCCGAAGGTCATGACGCCGGCGATGATGGGGATCGCCCAGGGCATATTGAAGGCCCGGAAGAGGTAGCTGAACGCTTCCATGCCGCCGGAGGCGAGCTGGATTTCTTTAACGGGAACGATCGCAGCGATGGCGAGCGAGCCGAGCGTTGAGAAGACGAGGATCAGGAAGGCCGAATAGAAGATCCCTTTTGGATAGTCGCGGCGCGGGTCGCGGACGTCTTTCGCGTGGACGGCCGACATCTCCATGCCGGCGAGTCCTAGGAGGACGCCGGAGAGGAGGACGAGTTCATTGAGGGATCCGAGGTTGGGGAAGAGGGTATCCCAGGAGAAAACAATCTGGGTAGGGTGGCCCTGGATGACCCAGGCTGAACCCATGATGACGATCAAAAGGATCGGGATGATGGTTCCCAGAAGAGCTGTAACGGAGCTGATCCAGCCTGAGGCGCGCATGCCGAGGAAGTTGATGAAGGTGACGGACCAGAAGGTGATGAGGATTGCGCTGAGGACGTAGGCTTTTTGGCTGGCGAGCGCGGGGTTGATCATGTAGGCGAACGTCGTGACGATGAACGAGAGGACGGTCGGGTACCAGATCACGTTTTCGATCCACTCAAGCCAGATGGCGAGGAATCCCCAGCGGGGGCCGAGGGCGACTTTGACCCAGGTGTAGACCCCTCTGTCAGGCCATCCCGAGGCGAGCTCGGAGGAGACCAGGGCGACGGGGACGAAGAAGAAGACGGCCGAGAGGGCGAGGAAGAGGATGACCGAGAGGCCGTACTCCGCCAGGAGAGGAAAATTTTTAATATTGCAGATCGCGCATACGTTAATCAGCGCAATCATCCAACCGGTTAAAGCTTTTTTCTGAAACATGGGGAATATTATAGGCCAGGGGTTTGTAACAGGAAAGAAAAATCAATGCGCATAAGCCCTTTGCCAGTAGGGATGGGAGAGGTCTCTTTCGTAATTGCCGGTGACGGGATCGTAGATTTTTGCGGGGGCGAGATTCTCTCCATAATAGCGCTGCAGGTAGCGCTTGGGATCCTGCGGGAGGTTCACTTCGATTCCGTCGAAGGCCGATTTTTTTAAGGGGAAAACGGCGTCGAAGGCGATCGGGGCGGTGAATCTCCGTTCGCGGATTTTCCACCATTCGGGGAAGAAGACGTTGGTTTCGAGGGCAAGAATGTAGCTGATTTCGCGCGCTTTGGGATCGATCGCAAAGTGGTAGACGTCGATGAGCGTGGCGCTTTCGCGGATGTAGACTTTGATGTACGATTTCGGCCGTTCCCTGCTCGACCAGTCCTGGACGATGTATTTCTTTCGATCGAGTTTCTGGAGGACGCGGAAGACGTTGTCGAAGTCGGGGAGGAGGACGGCCACATCGAGGTCGTAATCCCACGGGATGACTCCGCCATAGCGGTAGGTTCCGAGGCAGGTTCCGCAATCGACCCACCAGGGAATTTTCGCTTCGTTCAGCAGGTGCGCAATATCTTCGAGCGCCTTTTTCTCGACTTCGAGATGCCGCTGGTCCCCGGGCCGTCTCGCATGTCCTTCGGGCCAGTGGAATTCAGCTTTGTCGAGGTCTCCGATCTCGATCCCCATCGCGCGGTAGGCGGCGAGGTTCGACCGGACCTGGCGGGAGTTGAGAGCTTCTTTCAGCGAGGCGTGGCGGTCGCGGGTCGAGGAGCTGAGGTAGGAGAGTCCTTTTACGGCGCTTCCTAAGATGAGGCTGGGGGGGAGCGCAATCGCAGAGAGCGCTGTTTTAGCGGCGACGGACTCGGAGTAGTCGTATTTCTGCCTGAATTCATACGTTCCATCCTCGCCGCGGACCGCTTCTCTCCCGGCGCAGATGTATTGGACGGGAGCGAGCAGGACGTTGCCCGCTTTTTCAAGCCCTTCGGCGTCTTCGGCAGAGATGTTGAGGAAAGGGTTGCTGCAGAGGGCGAAGTAGGAGCAGACAAGGGGCATGAAAAGAGCGATCGCATTGTCGACAAAAGCGTCCCAAAGTCGGTGCAGCATAACGAAAAAAAACTCCCAGTGCGGATGCTAAGGCAAAACTTTTTCTAAGGCAAATGCTATTTTACTTTTAAGAGTTCGTGCCAGCTCGTGGTGAATTTGGGCGAGCTATTGGCGCGGAGCGATTGCCACGGGTGTTTCTCCACCCCTTCGGCGGCGAAACGGAGGGCGAGCTTATCATATTTTTCATTAATCCGGTCGACGATTTCCATGGCGCGCTCTTTTTTTTCGCTTCCGGGATTCTGCGCCAGGAGGTCTTTCTGTTCCGTCCCCTTGTCGGAAAAATCGCCTAAAAGCACTCCGGCTTTCTTGTAGCCGAAGCCTGTTTTGAAGAGCCGCTTCAGCCCCTCTTTTGCGAGGGAAATCAGCTCGGGAGTATAGGCGGTTGGATAGGGGAGCTGGATGTGGCACGATCCCGATTCATACGGCTCCTCGAAGGGGCTGGTCGACGCGAACACCGAGACAAATCCGGCGAGGCTTTTCTGCTCTCTCAGTTTTTCTGCGGCGCGGGTCGTAAAAGAGGCGACGGCTTCAAGCAGATAGTCGAGCTCTTCGATTTTCCTGGAGAAAGAGCGGGAGCAGACGATGCTTTTTTTTCTGGCCGCCTCTTCTTCCAGCTCGATGCAGCTCGTTCCTCTCAGTTCCAGTACGGTTTTATAGCCGGTTACTCCCAGAAGCTTGCGCACCCACGCGTCGTCGGCGCGCGTGAGCTGCGCTGCGGTGTAGATTCCCTTTCGTTTGAGTTTGGCGCTGATCGCTTTCCCGATGCCCCACACGTCTTCCAGGGCAAGACGCGAGAGCCTCTCTTCAATTTCTTCCGCCTCGGCCAGAACAAAGACGCCGTCTCCTTTTTTGGCGATCTTATTCGCCGCTTTCGCGAGCGTTTTCGTGGGCGCAACGCCGATCGAGATCGGGATGCCGGTCCACTGCTTCACCTTCTTCCGCATCTCGCTCGAGATCCGTTCGAGCTTTTCCTTCGGCGCGTGTTCGAGGATAAAAAAGGCTTCGTCGATCGAATAGATTTCCATTTCGCTGGAGAATGATGAAAGCGTTTGCATGACGCGCTGCGACATGTCGGCGTAGAGAGTGAAATTGGAGGAGAGCATATTGAGTTCGCCGAGGCGGGTCCGTTCGCGGTAGAGATAGGCGGGTTCGCCCATCTGGATTCCGAGATCTTTCGCTTTCTGCGAGCGGGCGATGATGCAGCCGTCGTTATTGGACAAAATGACGAGAGGCTTCTCCTCAAGGCGCGGATTGAACACCTGTTCGCAAGACGCATAAAAGTTATTGCAATCTACCAGTGCATACATAGGGGCTGGCTCCGGCTTCCTCCTAACAAGGTATGCAGGATCTCCGGGCAGTTCTTCAAGGCAAAAGAAAGAATAGCAGGATAGGACGCGCTGCGGGTATTTTTTAGGTGGTTTTGTGGATGACGTAGGTGACGACGCCCCAGACCTGGAAGTCCCAAGAGGGGTCGATCTGGAGCGGCGGGTAGTGGGGGTTTTCCGCTTCGAGGAAGAGGGAGTTTTGGACTCTGCGGATCCGCTTCACGGTGAATTCCCCGTTGATGACGGCGAGCACTATTTTGCCGTTGGAGGCTTCGAGCGCGCGGTCGATGATGAGGAGATCCCCTTTCTGGATGCCGGCGCCGCGCATCGAGTCGCCGTCAACGCGGACGAAGAAAGTAGCGGCCGGGTGCTGGATGAGATGTTCGTTGAGATCGAGCTTCTGCTCCATGTAGTCGTCGGCAGGCGAGGGGAATCCAGCTTTTACGGGCGCTTCAAAGTAGGGAAGCGGGCAGGGAGAACCCTGCTTGGGGGTGAGAAATGTGAGTTCTGGCTTCATAAGCCGGAGTCTAGCAGATTACTGCTGCCATTGGTAGACAATTGAAGAGATGCAGAGCGGGTAGTAGACTTCGATGAACGCTTTTTCAAAGAGCGGATCGCCGAGATAAATCGTCTCTTTGTTTTCAAACGAGGAGGCAAGAGCGGGAGGGATCCAGATCCCTGTCTCTTTCATCTCCGCTTCGAGGAACCGGTCGTTGAAATGGGCTTTGCCTTCGTTGAATTCGACGATGACGTAGCCGGTTTTCGTGTTGACGAGCTTCATGGGTTCTCCATGAGTGAATGCTGCCATAAGGGCGGCTGTGCTGGCAATGAGGAATTGTCGTTTCATCGGTTATGGCCTAATTGCGAAAGTTCTGAATTGATTTGTCTGATCGTTATTCCGGGGCGCGAGGCGAGTTCTTTCAGCTTGCCGATCCGCTGCGCCAGAGCGGGAGCTGAAGCGTCGAGGTTGTGGTAGCGGAGCAGTTCTTCGAGGCGGCTGCAGTCGAGGGAGGCGATTTTTTCTTTGAGGGAGGCCGAGAGGGTCTGCGAGGCGTTGGGGAGGTAGGCGAGGTGGTTGCGGAGCTGCTGGTTTTTCTCGGGGAAGGCGAGGCCGTTGTCGATTTTTTTGATGCCGAGGATCTCGTTGCCGATCGCGTCGATCCGCTTGGGGTAGACGAGGAAATTGCCGGCGTGGGCATCGGTATCGTAAGTGAGCCAGATGAGAAGGTTGGCCTCTTCGAAGTCGGAGGCGTCGATCCGGGCGGCGATCTCTTCGTCGAGAAGTCCGGCTGCCTGGAATTCCTGAAGCGCTTCGCCGAGCGTTTTGGAATTGGGTATGTATTCCTGAACCGAGCAGAGCTTTTCCCGGTCGGCGTCGCCGCACCGCTCTTTGAAGCGGGCGATCTCTGTGAGGGAAACGTCGTCGCCGAGGGTGTGGAAGCGGTCTGACTGGAGGATCGCGAGCGCCGTGCGGGGAGCGATCGAGGAGATGCCCGCTGTTCGCGCGAACTGGCTGGCTGCCGCTTCGCGGAAGGCGGAGCTGTAGAGGCTCATGTTGCTGCGGATGGGGCTCGTTTTAAATGGCGTCGCGAATCCTTTGGGATTGTGGATGCACCCGATGTCTTCGTCGAGCGGTTTGACGACGAAGCGGATTTGGCCTGATTTGTCTTTCAGGAAGTAGGAGCCGCTGATTCCGTCTTCGATCGGGGAGAGGAGCGAGGCGTCGATCAGGTAGGTTCCTGAGTCGGTTGAAAAGGCGGAGCAGGAGGCGAGGGTTTCGTAGAGGGGGCTTAAACTCCGGGTCGTTTGAATCCAGGAGCGGGCCGTTTCCCTGATTTTCCGAATGGTTTCCAGCCGGTTCGAAAGGGCGGCGTAGAGGGCGTCTACGGTAGAATATTTTTGAGTGACGGATCCCCAGAAGCTGCCGAAAGACCAGTAATCGTGGGTCAGAGGTTCTTTTGAAGGGACCTGGAGCTTCTGGAGGCGGGGCGTTTTGCCTCTCTGAAGGGCCCATGCGGGCGTGAACGATTTTTTGAACGTGAGAGCGGGCGAACGGAGGAAGTTGAACGCGAGAGCTTTAGAAAATACCGCCTGGCAGCGCATAATTACCTAATCACTTGCCGGGTATTTTAATTAATGTCAGCGTTCAGTTCAATTGGTAATAAAAGTCATTATATTCTTTAATATCTTCTTCGATATGATTTTGTGAGTAAGTTCTTTTTGAGCGGGTTCCGCCGAATTCTTCCGCTTCGCGGAGAAGCTGGTCGAAGATTTCGCCGCGCAGTTTGTCCCGTTCATCTTTGTCGGTCTGGTAGACGGCGAGCATCATGAGCAGGCGCGGATCGATGCGGCCGCTTTCAAAGATCTCGGTGTTGAAGATCCGGACCGTCCATCTGTCGCGGAAGAGGCGGATGAAGGGGCGGCTGATGACGGCATAGATCTCGTCGGGGCGGTCGGGATGGTAGATCCGGAATTTGGTTCCCCAGAAATTCATCCGGGCGAGAGCTGTGAGCTGATCCTGGCAATTATAGACGCGGTATTCGGCCCAGGGGATGATTTTGAAATACTCTTCTTCGAGCCAGCCGATTTTGGCGCCGGCTCCGTCGAGGACGTCGGCGACGGTGGTCCAGGCGAAAAAGCGGGCGCGGGCCGAGGCGATCGGGTTTTGGTTCGCGTCTTCGATGTCG
>CAYPZU010000001.1:0-28041 GCA_964415395.1 uncultured bacterium | reverse complement strand
CGTGAGGGAGAAAAACCGTTTGCGGGCTTTGGCGAACGGGCCGAGTTCGGTTTCGAGATCGAAGGTGGCCGGCAGCGCAAAAACCCGTTCGGTGATTGTGAATTCATCCGGCAGGCGGGTGATCTGGGCGCAGAGCGGGAGCGCGGCCAGAAGAAAAAGGCTAATCCATCTTTGCTTCGACATTATGCGGCTCGATCCCGAGACGGGAGCAAATGATTTGAAAAGCGGAGAGAGCTTTCGAGATGCGGGCGATGTTCCCTTCAAGATGTTGAAGTGTTCCGATGGCTTCGCGGTAGGCTCTGAAGACGGGGTTGTCTCCAGGTTCCGAAAGTGATAGTTTGGCCAGCAGATCGGAAGGCTCATTTGCGGGCCGGCTCTGTCTTTCCAGGTTTTGATAGGCCGCGCGGGCTGACTCCTGCGCTGCGGCCCGCTGCGATTCGAAGAACTTGAGATGAGCCTGGAACTGAACCGCTTTCTGCAGGGCGTAGATGAAATTGCCGGGACCCGCCAATCGCATCGAGTTGGGGGAGGCGTACGTTTCGACGAATGTCTGAAATTCAGAAAAATCTTTCTCGTCGAAGGGGGTCGAGGCCGGATTGGAAAAAAAGAGCTTAAAGTGAAGTCCTTGAGCGCTCATGTTTCTTCTTCGTCTTTAAAGAGGGAGTTGAAATCCCGTTTTTTAGGAGGAGAGTCATCGCCGAAAAGCGGATTTGTTTTGCTTGAGCAGGGAGTTTCGGGTGTTTTGAGCCTGAACTCTTCGCACAGATTGGAGGCTTCCCGGTCTCGCACGGAGTCGGTGCCGGGAACGGAACAGTCATTCGGTTTGCCTGGCGAATAATAGCGGCAGTTGACGCAGACGTGCAAGTCGCTGCTGCAGTGCGGGCAGGATGCGCGGAACCCGATTTTCACGGATTCCTCGCTGACGATCTTTTTGCATTTCCAGCAAACGATCATACTTTTTTATGGCCTACGGGTTCCCGCTCCTGCTGCCTGCCGGGAGGCGGGCCTCCGGGCAATTGCCGGAGAGCCGGATGGACTACCCCTTGCACGCGCCCGGGCAAAGGGGCGAGCCGCGCCTGCTGAGCGGGAACTGGCAGCGGCGGTACCGGAGGCCCTACCACTTCACGAGGCTGTTGTGCATTCGCCTGGGCCAGTTGGGCGGGGTTTATAGGCGGTGCAGGGGGAGCCGCTGGTGCGCCGAATGGGGCGATGATCGGAGGCAGGCTGCCCGGCCTGACGACTACGACTTGTCCGCCCGGTAGGCGGCTGGGCGGCCGCGGCGCGGCGCGGCGCGGCTGCTGAACGTTTGGGTCCCGTCCTGTGGGAGCTGGTACAGACATGGTATTTCTCCTGATTGAGTTTGTTCGGTAAAGCCGTTGGTTGGCGGCTTACCTTCTTCCATCGGCTGGGCGGCCGACTACTTCTCTCTCGCCGCCGATTCCGCGAACTGGAGGTCTTATCGCCGGGGGGATATTAGGAACCCCTCCGCCTCCGCCGCCTCCACCGCCGCCGCGGCGCGCTGCGAATTCAAACGCCTGCTCTCCGCCAAGATTGCGCGGAGCGTGGGGCCGGTACGGAACGTCGCGGGGAGGTTCGTTAAATTGGCCGAGCCCAACCGGTTCGTGGGGGCGCGGGTCGGCTACGAATCGGCGGCGCGGGAAAAAGTCGCCGAAGTTGACCCGCTGGTACCAGCGGGCGGGAGCTGGCTGAGGGAGGACGAGGACTCCGCCTGCAGGAATGCGCGGACCTTCTTCTCTGGGTCGCTTGTAGCAGAGGAAAAGGAGAGCGGCGGCGCCAAGGGATCCGATTGCTGCGGTCTGCCAGGGGAGCGTTACGAACGCAATGACCGATGTGATCACAACAGCAGCGAGTTTTGCTATGACTTGCGCGGTTGCGGCCGCCCCCTCGGGGAAGCGGCGCGTTTCTGCAGGGCGCATGAGAACGCCCGCCTGATTGTTTTGGATTGGCTGAACCATGATTCACCTTAAAATTGTTTTGCGCGGACGAAGTTGTTCATGGTGACGTTGATGAGGATCGCCTCGCACTTCGAGTCCCAGCCCGTATTGGTGCCGAGGATGATGGCGTCGTTCGGCGCCCAGTCGCGGAAGATGTAGGAGTCGCTTGAAGAGACTTCCCAGTGGGTGCTGTCAGTGAGGACGAGTTCGCCTACGTTCTGGTCGATGGTATAGATGTATTTCGTGTATTCGCCGTCTTTGATGGGGCCGAGGAAGAGATTGGCTTCGATCGAAGAGCCGGTGTTTTTGTTGACGATTTTGTAGGTGTAGCTCGAGAACCAGCGGCTGTTCTGGGTGATCGAGAGAGGGTCGTTGGAGCGCCAGTTGAGGGCTTTGTAGCCGTCGTAGGTGTTGATTTTCCAGACGGAGCCGTCTTCGAGTTCAACCTGGTCGCCGTAAGCGGAAACAGCGGTGAGCCAGTGTGTGTTGGGATATTCGATCCGGGGATAGCGGTCGAAGATGAATCCGCAGCACGATTCTTCCTGAAGAGAGTAGTTGGCCGACTGTTCAGAGTTTTCCTGGCCTGCGGCAGGCTCAGGCTGCGACGAGGAGTCGGGGCTCATCGGACGGGTGCCGACCGAAACATGGCTGTCTTCCTGCGCGAGGAGGAGGGTTGGGGCTACAAGGGCGAAAAGAGCAAGGGATTTAATCTGATGCGTTAGTTTTTTCATGGCGGTCTCCGAAGTTATGAAAAATTCGAGCCGTGAACTCTACCAAGGGGATCGATTTTTGTAATTAAAATTCCTGCTTGCGCAAGGATCTCGAGATCGCTAAAGAGAGAGAGTATGAGGTGGATTCCAGTTTTTCTGTTTTTGGCTCGCGTTCTCTCAGGGAATACTCCTCCTGATTTTCTTTCATTTGCGGGAGGGGGATACGATTTTTACCGTCCGAAATGGAGGACGTGGGAGATCGCAGCGGAATACAAGTTCCATCTGAAATGCCTCAAGTCGCCGAACCGCTATCTTGAATTCCGCCCTCTCGTCGGATTGATGGCGAATGCGGACGGCGCTTTCTATGTCTATACAGGAATCAACTTCGATCTTCTCTTCTTCGACCATTTTCTGTTCGCGCCCGGATTTGCGGGAGGCTACTACGCGAATGGAAGGGGAAAGGATCTGGGGTACCCGATCGAATTCAGGTCGGGGATCGAGCTGGGGTGGCAGTTTGCCGACTGGCACCGTCTGGGAATTCACTTCTACCATCTTTCGAACGCCAGCCTGGGCCGCCGCAACCCGGGAGAAGAGTCTCTGGTCCTCTATTACGACATTCCTCTTAGAAAAGGTTTCCCTTTTCATCGCGAGCATAATTAATTATAATTAATTCTTGATATTTTAAATTAATTATTATAAGAATTAGATTGGTTTGTTTAGGTAGCAAGATGAGCCAGGAGATCCCCTTTATCCCCTTCCCGTTCATGGAGAACCCCCATGTTCAGACCGTTTGCAACGGGCTTGTCCTGCTTTCCCCTAAACCGCCTTGCGTTCAAAGGCTTATCGCTTTGAGCGATGGAGATCTGATTTCGATCGAAATTTCAACGCCTTCGGGTTGGACGGCGGATCAGCCGACAGTCGTTCTGATCCACGGTCTCGGAGGATCGTCCCTATCGCCGAATGTGGTTCGGATGACGCACAGGCTGACGGCTATGGGCATTCGGGCGATCCGCTATAACATGCGGGGGTGCGGCTCGGGAAAGGGCTTGGCAAGACGCCCTTATCATAGCGGACGGAGCGACGATTTGTTCGAGGTGCTGGAGAAGCTGAAGAAGGAGTCTCCTCAGTCGCCTTTTTTCCTGATTGGGTTTTCTCTGGGGGGGAATATCGTTTTAAAGCTTACGGGCGAATTGGGCGCTGCTGGAGGGAAATTCATTCAGGGGGCGATCGCCGTGAGTCCGCCGGCCGATCTCTTTTCAAGCATCCGGCTATTCCTTGAACCTGAAAACCGGTATATGCACCGCTATTTCTGCAAGTTGCTAAGAGAAGAGGTGCTTGATAGGCACCGGAAGTTCAAGGACTTGCCCCGAGTGGAAATTCCGCGCGATATCAATCTCTACGAATTCGATCAGCTCTACACAGCCCCTCAGCATGGATTCGAAAGCGCCGAGGATTATTATTCGAAATGCAGCTCCATGCACTATGTCCCGGATATCGGGGTTCCCTGCAGGGTGATTCTCTCTGAGGACGATCCGATTATTTGCCACACATCTCTCGACGGGGTCGATTTGCCGTCCCATGTGGAGCTCTATAAAACGAAAAAGGGCGGCCATATGGGGTATTTAGGCCACCCTGCGAACGGAAGAGGATTCTATTGGCTCGATTCGCTTCTCGTCGATTGGATCAACGAGCTGAATTCATAGGGCCTGTCGTCAATTTACCTATGGAAAGCTCTCCGCGCCTTTTTCAGCAGGGCTCTGCGCTCGATCTAATAAACTGGTTGAAGTTGATTGCGATCTCCGCGCCAAACCCTGCAGAAAAATCCATCAGAGATCTCCCAGAAGGTCAATCGACGACACTCCCTAGCGTCTCCCAACAGCCACTCTGGCTCCGCCTGTCCGAACGGGAGGCGCGCTCCGGTCTGAATAGACGTCTCTCGCTCCGACTCTGACGTGAGGCTGGCTCATGCGGAAAACGGGCGCAGTCGTTCTCGCAGGAGGAACCGATCTAAATACGTCGCCTCGTCCCACTCTGACATGCGGTTCGGATCTCAGGATCGGAAAAATCGGCCTTCTCACAACGGGCGGAGGGACGAAGATGGGCGCAGGCGCTACGTAGACAGGCGCGGGCGCTATATAAACGCGCGGCGAGTCGATCGGAACGAAAGTGCGGTGCAGCGGAGGGTGGACGACGACGGCCGGCCGGCAGCATACAGATGCGAAGATGAGCGCGATCGCTCCGGCAATCGCAAGCGTTACGATGAGAGCTGGAAGAGCGGGGACGTAGGCGCAGGTCAGAACGACCGCTGCAATCGCAATTGCGGCAACAGCTGCAACGGCGATTTTTTTGGCGAGCTCAACAGTGCGGTTGGGCGCAGGCGGCGCTGGAGGAGCCGACTGTTGGGCTTGAATGGACTGTGTTCCAATAGTTGACATGTTCTTATGCTCCTGTACTCAGAGTTGAAATATTTATATGAAAACCAATCAATTTACTCTCATAGGGGAAATCGGATGTCTTGATCTGGCGTCGCAAGGAAGAGGGTTGGTGAGCGGTAGGTAGAAAAAAAGATGACCGTAATAGCTGCACCAATTGCGAGGGATCCGATTAAAACGGGTAGCATCGAGGTGAATACAACAAGAAAGAAGATGCCTAAGCATCCAATTGCTATCAAAGCCGAGCCGATTAACTGTTTACCGCTATCATCCAGTTTTGAAGAAGGTTTGTTGGCGCTGGGTATTTTCTCTTTTGTTTGAATAGAAGTTTGGGCAACAGCTGAGATCAAGTTAACCCGCCCTGTTTGCGTAGACGTAAGTGTTGAGATTGACGTTGATCAGGATCGAGTCGTGGCGGCCGAACCATTCGTTCTTGCCGTCGCCGAGCACGATGGTGTCGTTGACGGACCATTGGGAAATCGAGTCGATGCCGCGGACATCCCAGTAGCTTCCGTCTTCAAGATAGATGCGATGGAGCCAGAGGTCGATTCCTACGACCCAGTGGGTGTTCGCGCCGAATGCGACAGGGCCGATGATGAGGTCGGCTTCAACAGTTTCGCCTGTGACGCGGTTTTGGATCAGATAGGTGGAGCCGAAGAGGCGGTTGTTCGGGCAGATCGTCAGCGGGTCGTTTTGCGCCCAGTTGAGGATTTTATGCATGTCGGATCCGCGGATGCTCCAGAACGATCCGTCTTCGAGTTCGATGTTTTGATCGTAGTAAGAATAGCTCGCAAGGTAATGATCTCTTCCGTCTGCTGCGACGATAATGTCAGCGAATGCGCGCTGCGCTGCCATTGTTCTTTCGCTGTTTCCAATTTGCCATATACCGCTCGTGACTGAAGAATCGGTTCTGCCTGCGTCGGACAGCCACTGCCTTTGAGATCCGCCTGCATCGCTAAACTTGGTAAGTTTAGCTGCTTCGGCGCCGACTATGTCTGACTCAAATTCAGGGCGCCTCCTTGGCATTAACTGATTATTTACTCCCTCGCGGTATAGTTCTGCAACCATAATTCAGCTCCTTATTTTCAGCATGAATTATAGGTTTAGTGTAGTTGAAAAACAAACGTAATTAAAAGCTTACTGTGCTGTTAATTTTTTAGTGTGTAGGGATATTTAATTGGGAGTTTCGAGGGCGAGCTTCTGCTGGTGGCGCAGAGTAAACTCTTTATTGAGCGAGCGGACCGACAGGATCCAGAAAAAGACCGTGCAGGCGATGAGAGGGAGGAGGAAGTGGGTGATCGAGAGGACCGAGCCGGTGCCGGCGATCTGGATTAGAATGATCTGGATCCAGGCGGCTCCCGATTTGCCGAGGCGGGCGCCGACGACGTCGATCGCGGCTTTCCCCTTCACCTTCGACTCCTGGTCGAGCGGGATGTAAGACATTTCTTTAGTGGCGTCGAAGAAGGCGTACTTCATCACCTTGGTCGATACGTTCTGGAAGGCGCCGAAGAGGACGATGAGGAGGAGCGGCGTGGTTCCGAATTTTCCTGTAAGCGGGGCGATCCATTCGGGGTTCAGGAAGAGGGTGAGGAAGATGAGGCTGGTCGTTCCGATGATGATCGGGGGGAGCTGGGCGCAGAAGTGCCAGCCGAGGACGCGGATGATCATCCCGCTGAAAAAGAGGGTGATGATGAACGAGCAGACGCCGACGGACGAGCTGACCTGGGCCATGAAGGACTGGTAAGCTCCCGTTTCGGGGTAGGCAAGTTTGAGGTTGGCTTTCCAGGTGACTTCGGTGAGGTTGACGGTGAGGCCGTAAGCGACGACCATGACCGCGATGGCCCGGAGATAGGGCGAGCGGGCGATGAATTTCAGGCTTTCCAGAAGGGAAAGTTTGGTCTTCTGTTCGAATGGCTGATCCTGGTGTTCCGGCTGATAGAGCCGTTCGTCTTTCAAGACCTTGCGGGTCAGGAGGAAGTGGAGGGCCATGATCATGGCGCCGAAGAAGAGGACGCAGCAGACGAGGCTTTCCAGGGCGAAGTGGAAGTTTTCTCCGATGTATTTCCCGGTGAAATAGCAGACGAGGGGGCCGGTGAACATCTGGGCGAGGTCGCCTCCGGCGATGAAGAGGTTGTAGCACCGCTTCGCTTCATTGAAATTGCAGATATGGTTGACGAATCCCCAGAAGAGGAGGAAGATCACGACGCCGCCCCAAAGCTCTGCGGTGACGAAGAAGATCGATTGGATCCAGTTCCGGTAGATGGCAACCCAGTGGGAGTTCTGCTCGCCGATGATGCTCACGAGCCAATCGGCCGATTTATGGGGCGAAAGGGCGTCGATATTGGGGTAGAGGACGAATCCGTACAGGCAGACGAACGCCATAAAGAAGATGATGATGCCGTAGAATAGGGCGGAGCGCCGGAAGAGGTTGGAGAGTTTCGAGTAGAGGAGCGTGGCGCCAAGGGCCATCGGGAGGACGACCCACCCTTTCAGAACCGGGATCACTTCGGCCCCGGAGCCTTTCGCCGTCACGACGAAAGCGTCCTTCATGCTGGTGAGGACACCATACGTAAAGGAAATGAAAAATTTCATGAAAAGGAGAGGGAGGATCTTCTTTAGCTCGTAAGCTTTGATAGGCCAGATGCGCTGCCGCCATCTGGCAAATGGAGAGATTTCTCCAGTCGCCATTCCCAATTGATCCAGTCAGATTCTTTAGCATTTATACATGAGCTGAGGTATAAATGTCGATCGGGAAACGATGAAAAAGATTCTTTTTATTCTCCTCCTCTCGGGCCTTCTCGGAGCCGCTCTTTTTTGGGTGCCGGTTCAAAATCGGTTTATAAAGGGGGCGTGCCCTTTTTGCAAAGAGGAAGTGAGGGAGGCGCAGGCTTTTTATGAATCGGACCTCGCTCTGGGGATTTTGACCTATAAGCCCGCGGTTCCAGGCCATGTCCTGGTGATCCCGAAGCGGCATGTCGAGCGGTTCGAGGAGCTGACAGAGGCTGAAATGGGCGCGATCCAAGATTTGATCCGGAAGGTCCATAGAGCCGAGAAGGAGCTGTTCGGGAAAGACGATTATCTGCTGATCCAGAAAAACGGCCTCTCCGCAGGGCAGTCGGTGCCGCATCTCCACTTTCATTACCTGCCGCGGACTCTGTCGGAAAACCACGCGCTCTTTTCATTGCGCTTTTTTCTCTCTCCTTATTGGAGTCCCGAGTCTGAAATGGAGATGAAAGAGACGGCCCGGAGAATCCGGGCCGCGATCGATTCGTCAGGCGTTCAAGGGAACTGATTTGGAGATCGCCTTCAGGGTGGCTCTCCATTCTTTCCAGTCGGCCTTTAGGTTCTTCTTCACCGAGCGGATCTGATTCATGATTTCTCTGTCTTTGCGAGGCAGAGCTTTCCATTTTTCGATCAAAGTCTGCATTTCGGCCAGTTTGCCTGAAAGGCGCTCTGAAACTTCGTTTACTTTCGCTTCCCAGCTTTCTTTCTGGGCGGCGATCGAGTTTTTCAGTCTTTGGACGATCTCTTCTTTATGGTTCAGCACGAGTTGGCGCGCGATCCGGTAATCGTTGACCCGTTTGAGGTCTGTGGCGAGGCCGAACTTGTGAAGGACCCAGATGAGCCATTTCGAAGGATCGAAGTGGTACCAGCGGATGCCGTTTCGGTAGTCGTGGGCGAACGTGTGGTGGTAGTTGTGGTAGCCCTCGCCGTAAGTCAGGAGGGAGATCAGGTAGTTGTCGACGGCGGAGTGTTCCTGGCTGTACATGCGGGTTCCCCAGTAGTGGGCGATGGAGTTGATGCACCAGGTCGTGTGGTGGAGGAAGAAGAGGCGTACCCACCAGGCGAAAAGGAATGCGCCCAGGTAATCTCCGAGGAGCCAGCCGGCCGCGAGGAAGATCAATACATTTGAGGCGACGAGGCACAGGCCATAGTACTTATGCTGGAATTGGACGAGTTTGTTTTTGGCCAGGTCGGCGACGAGTTTCGGATTGATCTCTTCGGTTCTGAAGAACATCCAGAGCATGTGGGCGTGGAAGAGTCCTTTTTTGACCGAATAGGGGTCCTTGTCGGTATCGACGTGGGCGTGATGGAGGCGGTGATCGTGGGCCCAGCGGAGGGCGCTTCCCTGAGCTGCTGCGGTAGCGAAAAAGAGGAGGATCGCTTCCGGGATCGGGTGGAGCTTATAGGAGTTGTGGGAGTAGAAGCGGTGGTAGCCGGCGGTGATGGCCATGCCGGAGAAGAAGAGGAGGCCTCCGGAAAGTCCGATCATTGCAGGGGATGGGGTGTTTCCCGACAGGAAATAGATCGGGAGGGCGATCAACAGAAAGAGATGATAGCCGAGAATGAACAGGGTAGGCGTCCAACAGATTTTTTTAGGCATAAGGCCCTCAGGGTTTCTCCATAGAATACTCTCTTTCGGGAGATCCTGCCAACCGGTTTTTTTGCTATATAAAAAACTTTTTTTTGACTTTGCGCTTCCGTCTCTTTTTGCCGGTGCGCCGAGCCTCGCTGAGGGCGATGGCGACCGCCTGCTTCTGAGGATGGCCTGAGTGAATCAGTTCCCGTATGTTTTCGCTGATGATTTTGGGGGTCTTGCCTTTTTTCAGGGGCATGGGGTCTCTCCGATGTGGCGGAGGGAGAGGGAGTTGATGCAATAGCGGAGCTGTTTGGGGGGCGGCCCGTCGTGGAAGACGTGGCCGAGGTGGGACCCGCACCGGCTGCAGAGGACTTCGTATCTCCGGACGTAGGAGGTCGAGTCATCCAAATAGTAGACGTTTTTTGAGTGTATCGTCTGTTTGAAGCTCGCCCAGCCGCTCCCGGCTTCGTATTTGTCTTCGGAGCGGAAAAAAGGGAGGGCGCATCCGGCGCATACGTAGGTTCCTGGAAGGGAAGTGAAAAGGTATTTGCCGCTGAAGGCCCGCTCGGTTCCTTTCTTCCGCATCACCTCGTAGCGCTCCTCTCCGAGCTTCTCTTTCCACTCCGATTCGGAAAGGAGCAGCTTGTCGCCATTCCATTCAATTGTAGTTAAGAGGGCGAACGCTAAAAAGGAGAGCTTATAATCCATATTTTTTCTATAGTTTGAAAAATGAAATAGGGCAAGAAAATGGAAGATTCAGTAGAGGCTCGGGTTTCTCCCGAAGAGGTTTGGAACGCCTGGGAGAGAGCGCATCAGCTGCACGGCCAAAAGGGAATCGAAGCGGGGCAGAAAGGGGTTTCCCAGAATGCCGCGAAATTCAAGTATCAGGTTCTCGATGTAAAAAAGGGAGAGAGCTTTTCCATCTTGTGGAAAACGCTTTTCGTTCGTCTTGTTTTCACTCAGCGCGTGAAGCCAACGCTCCGCGGCTCCGAAATTTTCTATGGAGTCCAGATCAAAGGCCCTTTCGCCTGGGCGGTCCGCTGGGCGCTCGGGAACAAGATCAAAAGAAACATCAGTCTTGTTCTGAAAGCGATCGTAAAGCAGCTCGAAGATCAGAACGCCAGGTCGAAGTAGGCTCTGGCGATCGGCTGCGCCTTCAGCGCGTTTCCCGGAATGAATCCCTGCGCTTTGTAGCCGATCTCCGTTTCGAATCCGTACCGTTTTTTGAATTTGTAAGCGGCGAGCAGCGACCCTCCGGCTCCATAGCGGACTGAGTTTTGCTGCGAGTAAGGGTAGATTGGATTGTCCTGATCGGGTTTCCGGTCGAAGTCGATTTCCAAAAAGTTCACCCGCCCCGGATTGAGAAGGAGTTTCGGCTGCCTCCAGGCGTCGAACCGGGCGCCGAAGGACCAGCTTCCCAAAGTCCAGATCGAGGGGGCGAAAAAGCCGAGACCGAAATAATTGTTGTTCGAATGGCGGCCTCCTTTCAGGTAAAAATAATAGGGTTTGCTGCCGTCTAAAAGGAATCCTTCGAGGAGAAATTCGGGTCCAAACGGGGTGAGTCCGACCCTGACGTTGGGCAGATAGCCCATCCGTCCGATGGGGATCATCGGAATCCACGTTTCTTTTCCGGAGAGGATGTAGCGGAACCAGGCGTAGATCGAGTAGAACGTGAATGGATCGCCCAAATTGATCCAGGAGAGGGAGCGGAGGCGGGCGCCGCTGATGAAATGGCTCGTGTAGGTTTGGTTGAGCGATTTGATGTAGGCCGAGATGTCGTGTCCGTCGAGGTCTCCCTGCGTTTTAAGCGAGCCGATATAGAGGTTCAGGTCGTGCTGGCTGAGAAGGTAGAGAACCGTTTGCCTCGGGTCGATGTAGTTCGATTCAAGCCATTTGAATTTTGTCAGAATGGCGAGGACGGCGGTCGATTCGACGCCCGCCATCGCCACGCAGGTTTCGTCGGTGGTCGTGATCGCGTCGCTGACAACATACGAGGTGGCTGCCCCTCCATATCCGTAGGGCGGGGGAGTGTTGAAGCTGTAGCCGGTGACTTCGATTTTGCCGTGGTTGATGTCGCGGATCCGGTAGCCGTGGCCGAACACTTCGTGCTGCGCTGTAACGGCGATCGCGTTGAGCGGGAGCCAGCCGAGGTAAAGTTCGCTGAGGCGCCAGATGCGCGCCTGCGGCTCATGGGAGTACCAGATCGGGCTTTTTGAGATCATATATCCTTCTGCCCTCTCGATCGCCCGGTGGAGGAAGAGGATGTTTTCGCCGCCGGCGAAGGGGGAGAAGTTAATGTCCCACCCGGCCCGGTAAGTGGCGCGGTGGAACTGCTTGAACGGGGGCGGCGGAGCGTAGGCAAAACCGGCCGCGCAGAGGGTCAAAAGGAGAAAACGTCTCATAGATCTCCCATTCTGGGGAATCGGAATCCTCTTGTCAACCTTGCAAAACAACTTGGAATCAGCTATCTATGTTTGAATCATGAGATGCACAGGCTATTGCACCGCTTCGTCCTACGACATCCCGCGGCTTTTTCAATTCATGCAAGTGACGGGGACGTCGCAGCTCTACCGCGACGTGATCCATACCCAGCCGAAAGACGACAAGGGGATTAAGAGGGACATTTTCTACTTTCCCTTTGGCGTGGTTCTTTTCTGGGGGTTCTCGGAAGAGGAAGAGAGAAACGTCCTCTCATCGCTCCGGAAATTCGAAAAAGAGCCGATCTCTAAAAGCGAGATCGACGAATTCAGTTTCAGTTACGGCGACAAGCTCAAGGTTGAAGACGACGAGATCGTCCTGCATAAAAAAGATTCGCTCACCAAACTGGCTCTTTCGTACGCGATCGGCCAGTCGGTCAAGCTGACTGTTTTCGAAGAGACGATCGCCCGCACGATCGAACACAGCAAATATTTGCCGAAAGAGCTTGCGATCCGGGGGAAAATCCCTCTTTCTCGGAGAGAAACTTCGCGCAAGATGGGGGAGCTCTTCTTGGAGCGCAACTACATCAACCTCCACTCCGACACGCTCGATACGCCCGAGTTTTTTTGGGAGCATTCCGACCTGGAGCCGTTCTACCGCCGGATGATCCACTATCTCGACGTCAATAAGCGGGGCGAACTGCTGAACCGGCGCCTCAACCTGCTGCACGAACTGTTCCAGATTCTGGGAGACGAGCTGAACCATCAGCAATCGTCCCGCCTCGAAATGACGATCATTATCCTGATCGTGATCGAGGTGGTGCTGGCGATCGCAAGAGATCTATTCCATCTGATCTAAATTTCTTTTCAAAAAAATCTTGCCTGCTTAAGATCGGGTCATGAGATTTCCTTACCTATTCGCGCTGCCCTGTCTTGCATTTGCGCAGCAGGATTATGAAACGCTCAAGCCGAAAGAACCTGCTTCTGAAGAGCCGCGTCTCATGGAAGCGGTAGAGAAGCCTTCTGAAGAGAGCCTCGACAGATCGCAGGCGCTGGTCGATTCTTTGCAGGAAATTGTGTTCGTCAGCGATCCCGAGCTGGTTCTTTCGAATGGAGAAAGCGAGCCGGGATGCGTCCGCTTCTTTGGTTTCGATCCGCCTCATTCGCAAAAACTCCGCGAAGCTGTCGACGGTTATTTGGGACGGCCGCTTTCGATCTGCCTTTTAGATGAGATCCGCGATGCGGCTGCCGATTTTTATCGGGAAGAGGGGTATCCGATTGTAGGGGTCAGCATTCCTGCGGGCCAGGATATTTCGGAAGGAAAGGTTGTGGTTCTTGTCCTTGTCGCCAGAGTGGGCGAAGTGCGGGCGGAAAAAGCGCGCTACTTTTGCAACGAATGGATTGCCGATCAGCTTTCGCTCTGTCCTGGAGACGAGATCAGGAGCGGACCTTTGATGAATGATCTGGCCTGGCTTAACAATAACCCTTTCCGCACGGTCAACCTGGTGTTCGAAAAAGGGGCGAACTTGAGCCAAACCAATATCGTGCTCGAGACCTACGACGTCCGGCCTTACCGTATTTTTGCAGGATATGAAAATACGGGGAATATCATAGCGGGAGATTCGAGGGTTCTGGCCGGGTTCAATGCTGCGAATTTATGGGGATCCGGCCACCAATTGAACTATCAGTGCATGTCGGCCCCAAGTCCAAACCGCTGGTGGGGCATGTCGGCCGATTATCTCGCACCGCTTCCTTGGCGCCATTCATTCAACGCTTTCGGCACATATGTGCTGACGCGCAATCCGATGCTGCAAGACCCAAGCGAGCCACCTGTGATGGATCAATCGGGGCAATCGTGGCAGCTTTCAGGCAGATACCTGATCCCTCTTCCTGCGTTGGCCTATTATCGCCATAATCTTCTTGTGGGATACGATTTCAAACGTACCAACAACTTTCTTTCCTTTTCAGAGGACTTGATCTTCAATAATTATTTCGATGTCGATCAGTTCATCGTCTCTTACGACGGCACTTTGGAGGATCGCTTCGGCTCCTGGATTTGGGCCCTCTCTTATTTTCTAAGCCCTGGAGGGATCACTCATTTCAATCGCTCGAGCGATTTCGAGCTCGAAAGGCCTGGGACGAAGGCAGATTATACTTATTCGCGAACCACGCTTGACCGGATTACGTTTTTGCCGAAAGACTTTATTTGGTCGTTTTCAAGTCTTTTCCAGTGGTCTTCAGGGAAGCTGCTCCCCAGCGAAGAGCTTTCTCTGGGAGGCTTTATGACCGTGAGAGGCTATGATGAAAACGAGGTGATTTCGGATAGAGGCATTCTTGTGAAAAACGAACTCCGCTCGCCTGTCTTCAGTTTTTTCAAAAGAGGAGTCGTCCGCGATGAACTTCAATTGCTCGCGTTTGCCGACTTTGGCTATGCGATCGACATCGACAGGAACATTCTCGACCGGAATAACGTGATTTTAGCTTCGGCTGGCCCTGGCATCCGCTATACAATCAATCCCTATCTCGATTTCCGCCTCGATTACGGGTTTCAATTGAAGAGCATTTCCAATAGACCCTTTGTGAGCGGAGACCATTCCCGTATCCATCTTTCATTTGTGGTGGGGTTATGAGCCGGATCGCTTTGTGGTTTCTCCCCCTTTCTCTAGTAGCTGCGCCATCGGGAGAAGAAGTCAAGCAGGGGCAATGTTCATTCGAGAGAGAGCGAAACGTCCTGACCGTTTCCCAAAGCTCTGATCAGGCGGTAATCCACTGGAACGATTTTTCGATCGCTCCGGGAGAAATGACCCGCTTCCTTCAACCCTCTAGGGATTCTGTCTCTGTGAATCGCGTGGTTTCCGATAAGCTCTCGGCGATCCACGGAACATTAGAGGCTAACGGGAGGGTCTATCTCATCAACTCGAATGGGATTGCGATCGGCCCGGAAGGGATCGTCCGCGCCGGGGGATTCCTTGCGTCCACACTTCATCTGCATGACGAGATTTTTTCCAAAGAAGGAGAACATCGCTTTGCAGGCGATTCCGGAGGAAGAATTTCGAACGAAGGATCTGTTGAAGGCTCCGATGGAGTCCATTTTATTTCGAGAGAGATCCTCAACGCTGGATCTGTTCGCTCATCTGAAGGTCCTGTTTCCTTCGGCGCAGGAACAGAGGTGTTGATCAAGCCTTTCGGGAAGAACTGGTCGATCCGCGTGAAAGGAGAGGGGACTCTCGATCACAAAGGGATGATCGACGCCGCACAGGCGGAGCTGCGCGCCGCTGGGACGAATTTTGAAGCTCTTGCCATCAATTGCGAAGGAGTCGTCCATGCTTCAGGGGCGAAAGAACTGGACGGAAGAGTGATCCTCTGCTCCGAGAAAGAGGGGATTGTCCGCCATTCAGGAACGATCCGAGCGGAAAATTCCGACGGCTCGGGAGGCGCAGTTCATCTCCTCGGAGACTATGTCCAATTGACAGAAGCTGCGAAGGTAGATGGCTCCGGGGCAAAGGCTGGCGGCGAAATCCTGGCGGGCGGCGACTATAGAGGGAAAGAAGGTCCTATTCGGAAAGCCCGCGCTATCTATGTTTCTCCGGACGCTGCCATAGACGTTTCCTGCATTGGATGCGGCGATGGGGGCAAAGCGATTTTCTGGGGGGATCTGCAGAACCATTTCTACGGGACGGCCCTTGCTTTAGGGGGAGCCGACGGCGGAAACGGAGGGCTAGTCGAAGTCTCTTCGCTGGGAATTCTAGAACCGAGGGGAACCGTCAGAACGACAGCTCCATTGGGGAAAACCGGCGTTTATCTAATCGACCCCGTCGACGTCAATATTAGCGGGGCGGCGACGACTGCGCTCGTCGTTACTTCGCCTCCGGCCTGTCCAGGTCCTGGAACGAGCAGTTATACTGTTTTGGCTCCCGGATTTTCTCCAGTGACGATCAACGGCGGGGATCTCGGTACGGCTCTCGATTGCAGCAACATCATCATCGATGCTTCGGTCATGGCGGGATTGGGCGCTGGAACAGTGACCGTTTCTACGGCTGTCTCATGGACGTCCGACAACGACCTGACGATCTTTGCCAGAGATGTGGTGCTGAGCGCCGGGACGAACATAATCAACACCGGCGCCGGATCTGTAACGCTGAATGCAAATTTTCCGGCCTCTTTTGTTGGAAGTAGTTTTACAGGAATCAGCGGCACGAAAAGCAGCCCTGATCCCACAGTCCTCCGGATCCAGATGGGCGATGGCGATATTACTCTGAATGCAAATGGCGGAACGATGGGAGGAGCGGGAATCGATCTGGCTGCTGCTGCAGGAGGTCTCGGCGCCTGCACGGTGAGCCTGACCACTACCGGAACGGGAAATATTTTCCTCAATGGCTCATCGCCAACCTCCAATGGAGTGAGGCTCCGCGGAGTTGTGAACTTAGATAACTTCGTTGTCTCGAGCGCAGGGGGCGCTGTCGACATTCAGGGAACTTCAACTGCGGCCGCTGGAGCTAATAACGGCGTCTCCTTTGTCCATAGAGTCTTTGTTTCAAGCGCAACAGGGATCACGATCCAGGGATCTACAACGGCGGCGGCGGGTGTCGGGGTGATTGGAACCATCGAATCGACCTTGAACTCCAGCGGCGATATCATGATGACCGGAACATCGCCCTTCCGGGGGATACAATATCAAAGCACCGGAATTGTAGCTGCTGGCACAGGGTCTATTTCCATCTCAGGCACGGGCGGGACGGCGGAAGGGACTTTACTTGATGTAAATCCAATAAGTTCCGTAAACGGGGATATTTTAATCCTGGGCATGGGAACCCGGGGCGTCTTGCTTCAGAGAACGGGCGGTGAACTCCTTATCAGTTCCTCTGGAACCGGGAGCGTCTCGATCCAGGGGGCGGGAACCACGCTCCAGGGTGTTCTGGGCGCAGCAGCTACGAGCTCTCCGATCAGCGTCAGCGCTGGAACTGGAGATGTAACCATTACAGGGACTAGCGGAACCTCCCGAGGCGTCGACTTCAGCGGTCCGACCCTGGCCGGCTCCACGTTCAATCTCCTGCAAACTTCGTCTGGAACGATCGACATCACAGGAACCTCTTCCGGCGCAAACGACGGGATCCATCTCAGAAGCACGGTTGTAGCCAATGGATCCGGTTCGGGGACGCTGACTGGATCTTCAGCTTCGGCGACGGGGATTTTCCTCGAGGCGGGACTCTACGCTACAACGATTGGCAGGAACGTGGGCGGCGCCTATCTCTTTCCGCCGCCTGCCACGGTTGCTATCTCAACAGGGCCGATCACCCTAGCCGCCGACACGCACAGCCTGCTGGCCAGCTCCGTGATCACAACAGGGACCGTCACTTTGCATCCTCTCAGTTCTGCAACGAGTATTGGCGTCGGAACGGGTGTCGGAACGGTGAATTACACCAATGCCCTCCTTGGACAAATCGGCCCCAGCGTCCCGAGCCAGATCATCATTGGACAGGCGGCCGGAGCGCATACGATCAATGTGAATGGCAATCCGCCCGCCAGCAGGAACTACCTCTTCCGGGGAGAGACCATCAATATCGACAATTACAACAACGGAGCGAGCGCCATCTCGTTTGAAATCGGGATGTCGGGAACCGGTCTGGTTGATCTGGGCAATACCATTACGTCGGGGGTTTTGACCGTTACCGGTTTTGGGCTGCCCGAAAACAACACGCTCCAAGCCCAGGATATCGTCAACACCTGGAATGTGACTTCAAATGACGCTGGAAATATCAACGGAATCGGATTTTTAAATTTCACCAACATCGGCAATCTCATCGGAGGCAACCAGCCCGACACGTTTATTTTCTCCGATCAACAGGGCGTTTCGGGCCTTGTCGACGGAGGGGCTCCTCCCGTCCCGAATATTCTCGACTACACCGCCTTTACGATTCCGGCCATCGTCGATCCGATTGGTTTATATGACGGCACAGCTTCAAATATAGGAAACGGCTATTTCAATATCGGTTCTGTGATTGGCAATTTTATGCCCACGCCGCCCCCTCCGCCTCCGCCGCCTCCTCCGCCCATCATTCCAGCAGTGGTGGTTCCCGTTTTCTTTTCGCAGCAGACGGTAGAAATCTCGAACCCCTATCTGTTTCTGAACACCTTCGGACGGGACGATCTCTTCTATCTGCTTCAGTACTACCTTCTTTCCCAGGCGGTTTCCAAAGACGACCTTTTCCGGACTTCGATGGAGGTGTCTGTGCTCTATGATATACTTTCAAACGGCCTGAACGATATCCGGGAATTCGATCTGGCCCTTCCATCGACTTCGCCTTGGATCAAAGGCGGATATATTTTGAATCTGCCTTAGACAGAGACCCAGAGAGGGCCGACGCCGACCATTGCGTCGGGCTTCGATTTGAGGGGATTGGCGAGATAAAAGCCGCTGATGAGCGCGACGATGCTGGTTGTGAAGAGCATTTCGGCCGTAGCGGCTCCGATCGCAAGAAAACCGATCGCATGGCCCGCAATCGAAATCAAAGCGGCTATCAGGAGAGCGGCGCCGATGCAGAGAAGGATTTTCCCGACTATCGTCTTGATTTTCTCTATGTGGGGATTATGCGGCTCGTGCGCCGCGGGGGGCTGTCTTTCAACGACGTAGACGACGCGGGCATCAGGAGGAATCTGAAGAACGGGATTTGCCATACGGGGAGAGATTATCCCTCTTGGGGCGAATTTAGATCAAAGGGGTCTTACCTGGATCGCCTCAGGACCTTTACGGCCAACGGTTGTCTCGTATTCAACCCTTTGACCGTCTTGGAGATCGTGATCAGGGGTTTCAACGTTGGAGTTTTGGACGTAGATATCGCGCCCCCCTCCGTCGGGCATGATGAACCCGAATCCTTTATCTTTATTGAACCACTTCACAGTACCTGTCGGCATGGGAGAACCTCTTTTCCGCATCCTAACAAAAAGAGATCTCCGGTCAAGCGAAATTTTTCTTGAGTCGCCGAAATAAAAACTTCAATATAGCGGCTATGCCCAATTTCCGATGGATTGCGCCTTTTTCATTGCTCGCAATAGCTGCTCTTCAGGCAAACCCGAAAGGACCCTACGTCGTTTCGGGAAACGCTCTATTTTCCGAAGCAGCATCGTCTTTGCAGATCGAGGCTTCCGACGGAGCGGTGATCCATTGGGACGATTTTTCGATCGAACCATCCGAGATGACCCGCTTCATCCAGCCAGGCTCTTCCGCCTGCGTCCTCAATAAAGCGACCGGACCGAATCTCAGCGCGCTTCTCGGAACCCTCGAGTCGAATGGCCAAGTCTATATCGTTAACCCTCGCGGAGTCATCATCGGAAAAGACGCGCAAATCCGTACAGCGGGACTTTTCTTGACGACTTTTGAAATCGACGATTTTGAATTCGCAGAAGAAAGAGAGTGGCTCTTAAGAGGCGGCGGCGCGATCGTGAATTGGGGGACAATCGAGGCGCAGGACGGCGACTTATATCTCATCGCCGAGAAAATTGAGAATTTTGGCGCTTTGAAGGCTCCCCGCGGAGCGATTGAAATCGCCGCAGCCAAAGAAGTGCTCGTACGTCCCTTTTCCCAGGAAAAAATTCTGATCCGCCCATCGAAAGAGCTTTTTTCCGGCGGCATCGAGAACGAAGGGTCATTGGAAGCTGCGAAAATCGAGCTGCGCGCGGCCCTTAATCCGTTCGGCCTTGCGATCAATCATACAGGAGAGGCCGAGGCTGCCGGCATTTATGAATATAAGGGGAGAATTCTGCTTGCAGCGGAAGGGCGGGTCTCCTCATCGGGATCGCTCCGGTCCTCCCAAATTCATTTGTCCGGGGATGCAGTTGAAGTTCTTCCCTTTTCTCAGATAGACGCATCAGGTACGTGCGGAGGGGGAAGTATTTCAGTCGGAGATGCGCAGACTCGCTACGTCCGCGTCGATTCAAGAGCTCTTCTTTCTGCTGACGCCCGGGATCAGGGCGATGGAGGAAAAATCGTTCTCTGGGGCGAAAATGTATGCGCTTCGGAAGGAACTTTTTCTGCGCGCGGCGGCGCTTTGGGCGGCGACGGAGGGTTCATTGAAATTTCCGGGAACGGACTTGTCATTCCTCGGGGAGAAATCGACACTTCTGCGCCAAGAGGGGACGCGGGCCTTTTTTTCATCGACCCATCCAACGTCGTGATCCATTCGATGGGCGATATGAATCTCGGCCCGTTCCTCGCCCCTCCTCCTCCTCCAATGCCCGGAACGAATTACAGTTTTATGGGGAATGCAGCGATTTTAAACACGAATTTGCAGACGTTCCTTGCCACGACGAATGTCCGGATCGATACGGCCAACGGCCCGGGGGGCGTTGGGGACTTGACTGTCAGCGCGCCAGTGAACTGGAGTTCCGGTTTTTCTCTCTATCTCGTTGCAAATCATGATTTGACAGTGAATGAAACGATCCACTGTTCGGGAGCCGGCTCCGTTTTCTTCACTGCGGGAAATCTTCTCACTGTGGCTCCTGTCGGCGCGGGGCTTGTCGAAGTGCGGACAAACGCGGGGAGCATTTCAGCGGTTTCCGGATCGGATTTCACTGTGGGGGATGCCGCGGCCATGGCCTCCTCGGGGATTTTTTCTACATCGGGCCCGATTTCAATCCAATCGGGAGGTCATCTCCTTTTAAAAGGAGGAGCGATGCCACTTGCCTTTGCCGAAATCTCTTCGATTGCGAATGATGTGGCGGTTGTCAATACAGCGGGCTCTCTTCAGCTTACAGGCGGATCAGGGATGCACGCCTATGCCCAGATCGGCAAAGGAAACATTTCCGCGCCAGTCAGCATCACGAGCGATATCATCATTGGCCAGCCTCCTGGCGGCAACGTAGCGGGCGTTGCGCTGACTGGCGGATCGGGGACGGGAGCTTACGCCCAGATTGGGCATGCGCCCGCATTCCTTTCGGGCGGCTCTGGCTCGTCGACGGCTGTCGGAGATGTTTTATTTCCCGAAAGCGGGATCAACGGCGCGCTTACTCTTATCGGAGGCGCAGGGCCTGGCGCAGGAGCCTCTGCGATTATTGGACATGGCAACCTCCTCTCTTCCGAGCTGGCGAGCGCTTCCGGAACGATCCGGGCCAACGCGCAAGGAAATATCCTTTTGCAGAGCGGTGTTACGGAATGCCATGCGGTCATCGGCTTTCAGAATCCGACAGCCGGTTCCAGCGTCGATTTCACGGCTTCTTCGCCTCTTGTCAGCGCGATCGTCGCAAACCCTGCGCTCGGAACGGTCACGCTCACGGCAGGCGATCAGTCGAATGCCGTCATTGGCTACTATAACAACAGCTCGATGGGCGCCCATACGACTTCGGTCGATATTACCTCGCTGACAGTTTCCGCGAACGATACGCAGACTCTGCAGCTTTCCGCAGGCAACGCTTCCGGGACCCAGGATGGCGCCGCCGCGATTGGGACGCTGGTGAATTTCGGCGACGCCGACAGCACGGTCTCGGTTTCTGCCGGCGACATGAGCGTCTTTGGCCCTACGCTTGGCGACGATGGCTTTGCGCGGATCGTCAACCAGCGGCCCGGCGTCTCATCGGGCCGGAGCGTCACGCTCACTCAATACAATGTGCTGGGGCAGATCCAGGTTTTAGGGGGCACGGGCAGCACGTCTGGCTTTGCCGACCTCTATGCTGGAGGCGCGCTCATCGCGAATTTCCGCGGCAGCCTTTTCGTCAATAATACGCTCCAAAATGGTTACGCCCATATCCTTGGAAATACGGCCGTGAATTTGAATCCCGACCTCTCTTCCCTTTTCATCGGGCTGGACGTAGAGGTGATTGGTGGAAACAATCCCATCGCTGAAGCCCTGATCCAATCCCTGACAGGACCTGTCACTTTGGGAACAACGACCTTCGACGGGGCGCAAAATTTAACCGTAGGCGATCCGCTCTCCAAAGCGACCTCGCAGATTCTCGCATCCGCAGGCGTCAGCCAGATGCACCTGGCGACCCATATCAATGTTACCGGCGGAAGCCAGGCCCCGATGCCTCCTTTCCCCGCTGCTTTCTCTCAAATTTCGGGCGCCAGCAGCGAACTCGTCCTCATCAGCGAAAACGGGACGATAACCCTTACAGGCGGAAGCGACACCCTTTGCTTCGCCGAGATCGGCTCCACGACCGGCGACGTTTCGATTTCGCTTAAACTCGGCAATCTCGATATCACCGGCGGATCTGCAACGAACGCGTATGCGCAGCTCGGACGCGGCATCGGCAATGCGATTTCCAGCGTCGATAGCGACCTTCTCTTTCCGTTTTTGCTTGGTTCGGTCACGATCCAGGGCGGCACAGCCGTCGGCGCCTACGCGCAGCTCGGCCATTCGCCTTATAACGGCATGGCTTTTACCAGCGCCTCCGGAGATATCCAATTCGTGACCACCGGAATCCTGAATGCCCTTACTTTGCGCGGCGGCGATGCGGCGAACTGCACAGCGATCCTCGGCCATGGCAACGAATTGACCTCCACGCTCGGAATGACCTCCAGCCATATTGCGCTGAGGACCGACAACCAGGGGATCACCGTTCTCCCCGGATCTGTCGCGCAAACAAACGCCGTGATCGGATTTGCCAATCCGACTGGAGGTTCTTTCGCTGCATTCCAGGTCAGCGATTCGAGCATTTCGGTCACGAGCAACGGCTTTTTCGGACCGATACTCGTCGACGCGCGCGGGACGACCGGCATGGTTACGGGGAATAACGCCACCATCGGCTACTATAACGAGTCGAATGGAATGGTTCCCCCAAATGTCGTGATCGACGACATCACAGTCATCGGCATGTTCGGCAACAACGTCGAGCTTTACGCCGCCAATCGGGGAGCTACTGTCGCTGGAATCGCTGCGATCGGAACGCTCTCCAACACCGGAACTGCGCTGAGCAACATCCAGATCAGCGCCGGAACGCTGCTTCTCCAGGGCCCTGACGGGCCCCTCCATATGGACGATGGCGCTGCCCGCGTCGTCAACAGCCTGCCTGGGACGGCCAATCCCGCATACGATATGACTGCAAGCGTTGCGACTCTCACGATGCTCGGCGGCGTCGGGGCGATTACTGGATTTGCCGATATGTATTCGGCAAATGATCTTACGATCCGCTTCAGCCAGGACGCCAATATCAATAACGACCCGGGAGTCGTCCCGCAGCTGCAGCACGGCTACGCCCAGATCGTCGCTCATCATACTGTCGGCGTGAACGACAGCTTTTTCGGCCAGAATCTCTACATGACCGGAGGCGCCAATCCAGGCGCCTACGCGCTCATCCAGGCCAATACAGGTGAGTGCCTTGTCGGCGGCGCATCGCAAGGAATCCAAAATATTGAAATCGGCATGGCTAACTCGATCGCCTATTCAAAAATCGTCGCTATCCAGGCGCTCAATCAGGTATCTGCCTCGCTCGCCATCTCGCTCCTCGGCGGAGCGGGACTTGCCGCCCAATCGGGATCGGTCGCCTGGATCGAAAATACATTCGGCCCCATCGAAGTCAATTCAGGACTGACTCTCTCGATCACCGGAGGGACGGGGGACAGCGCTACTGCGCAAATCATCAATCAGAACAATACGATCACTGTAAGCTCAGGCGGCGACTGCAGCCTTCTTGGCGGGCCCGGCCCGGGTACGGAAAGCTTCGCGCAGGTGGGAACGATTATCGGCACAGTCGAATTCACCAGCGTCGGCGGCGATCTGAACCTCACTGGAGGCCCGGCGCAGGGAAGCTACGCCCAAATCGGAATCGGCTCAAACCCGGCGGCGCCTCTGATCAACAGCTCTCTTGTTTTCGACTCGATTGTCGGAAATGTCATTCTCGAAGACCCCTTGCTCCCGCTTCCGGGCAATGACTCGTACGCGCAGATCGGACATTCCCCCTTTGGCGGCATGGGCGCTTATACGGCAATCGGCGATATCACGTTGACCGCTCTCGGAAATGTAACGCTCAATGGCTCTTCCAGCGACAACACCTCCGCAACGATCGGCCACGGCAATCCGCTCACCCCGAATCTCGCCAACCTCTCCAGCTCGATCTCTGTCTCTTCGTCCGGCATCAACGGCGTTTTTCTCAACCCTGGCCCAGGCGTTCAGGCGCATGCCACGATCGGTTTTTTCAGCCCCTTTGCAGGCTCCGCCTTTTCTTTTACCTGCAGTTCTGGGGCGATCAACGTATCGGCGACAAACGGCCCTGTTTCGCTGATTGCAAACACCAATAACGCCACCATCGGCTACTATAATGCCGCCACGCCGACTCTGATCACGCTTGGCGTCAATAGCCTCTCAATCCAAACCAACACCGTTCCGCCTGCCCCGCCCAATCAAGTCGTTTTGCAATCGGGCAACGGCGGGCCGGCTAATGGAATCGCCTCGATCGGCGTCTTCGCCGCAAGCATGGGGTCGATGACCACCGTATCCGATCTCTCGATCACGACTTATGAGCTCGATCTCTATGGACCCACCGCGGGGAACAATGGCCAGGCCCTCGTCTACAACGCTCAGCCCGGACTCGCAGGACCAAACGACATGAGTCTTTTCGCCACAAACATCAATGTCCTCGGCGGCCTCGGCTTGGCCCCAGGCATGGCGGCGATTTATTCCTCCCAAAGCCTCCTCGCCGAATTCAACGGCGTCTTCAACATCAACCTTGACCCCAATTCTCCCGCTACTCTCCAGCCTTTAAGCGCGACTGTGACCGCGGGCGGCGACATCACCATCAACCCTAACAACGACGCTGGCGACCTGAGCGTTCTCGGTGGATCAACGATGGCTACGCAATCGCTTCTCAATTCGACGGGAGGCGGCATTTTTTTCGGAGATCCGACGCAAGCTTTTACAGGCGTCCATCAGCTTATGATCGGAAGACCCGACATGATTGGCCCCGCTGGAATCACAACCACTCTCGGAACAGGCGGTGACATCAACCTCTTCGCTGACGGCCCCCTTCTCGTCCAGGGAGGAATCTCCCCTGGCGCCGTAGCCCAGCTCAGCGCAAACGGCGCGTTGACCGCAATTGTAAATGGCTCCATCTCGCTCCTCGGCGGAGCGGGAGCCGGGTCGAACGCTCTGGTCGGTGCGCAGACAGGCCCGTTCCGCATCATCTCTCTCGGAACAGTTACCCTTTCCGCTCCCGCTGCAAGCATGTCTCTCTTCACGAACCAGGGAGCCAATTCGCTCTCCCATGTCGAGGCGCTCTACAATATCTCAATCGGGGAAAACTCCACATTCCTGAATGGAGGAAACGGATCGACTTTCGTCATCTCCCAGGCCGACATCCTCCTGTCGCAAAATGGATCGATCATCAACTTCGGAGGCGGAAAAATGGACGTTCTTGCCGGCGTCAGCATCTTCCTGTCCGATAGTTCGCTCATCCAAACAAACGGCGGCCAAATGTCTCTTGTCGTCGATAACCTCTATCCCGCCTCGCCCGGCATTGGATCTGGCTCATTTCAAAAGAGCGCGGGTTCTCAAATAGCCAGCGGCGGCGGCGCGCTCCGGATCTTCACTGCGCGAAGGCCCCAAAACACCATCACAGGGCTCATCAACGCTTTTCCATATATTCCTGGCATCGAGTTTCTTAACACAGCGACCGAAATCTGGGGGATCTACTATTTTTCCGCGCTTGGCGGGTTGCCGTTTACAATCTTCTACAAAGATTTCCTCTCCGTGCCCGGCGTTATCCAAAGCCAGCGGTTTGGCTCGAATGAATTCTTGCAAACCATCAAAGCTTATGACGACCTCCACTTCCGCGCGATTCCTACGTTCTACGGCTATCGCCCTGAAGCGCGGCAATCTTCCCCAGAGCGCGCGCTTTCGAGTTTTGAAATCGTTCCCGATCTTGAATATGGAATGATCCGTCGCACCTACCGAAACTACAACCTCAAAAAATTGGATCTCCTCCGGTGAAACGATTTCTCCTTTTGCTTCTCGCCTCATCCCTTCACGCTATGAGCCACCGGAGCGAAACGCCCTGTCCCTGCCCGAATGTCCCGATAGACGCTTTCGATGGAAAGGTTTTGGAAACAACGGAAAAAATGGAGAGCAGAAAACTTGGACCTCCATTGAAAGGGATTAAGCTCCTGGGGCCTTCCTCTTGCGTCCAGTCGATTGGACTCAAAACGATCTCCGGCATCCAGATCGAAGAAGTCGATATTCCCGGCTCTCTCTGCGATCTCGAGCAAAGCATCATCCCGATTTATTTCGGAGAGCCTCTTTCAATGGAGCTGATCAAAAACATCCAGAAACAGCTCGTCCTCTATTACCGGGATCAGGGCCGTCCCGTCGTTCTCGTTGAAATTCCACCGCAGGATCTTACCTGGGGCGTCCTGCAGCTCCGCGTGATTGAAGGAAAGCTTGGAGAGATCGCCTCCAAAGGGAATTGCTGGTTCCGCGACGACGTATTGACGCGGCAAATCCGCCTTGAAGAAGGCGGCCCGATTGATTCAAGATGCCTGCTCGAAGATCTCGCCTGGCTCAACCGGAGTCCCTTCCACCGCACGGAAGCGATTTTTACGCCCGGAAAAGGGGAGGGGAGGACCGATCTCGAACTCGTTACTCGCGACCGCTTCCCTCTGCGTGTCTACGCAGGAGCGGATAATACCGGCGCGCGCGTCAGCGAACGGACCCGCATCTGGGCTGGATTCGACTGGGGCTTTGCCTTTAAAAGCGACCAGATCCTCTCGTACCAATATTCCTGCGCTCCCGACGCATCCCAATTTCAGTCGCATACAGTCCACTATACCGCGCCTCTTCCCTGGCGCCATCTCCTCGTCCTCTACGGGGGCTATGCAACGACGCATCCCAAAATAACGCACTTCAAAAGCGAAGGGAAAAGCGCGCAAGGTTCGCTCCGCTATGAAATCCCGTTAAAGCCTTTTTTCAGCCGATGGCTTCAGGAACTTCAGCTCGGCTGCGACGTCAAATATACAAACAACAACCTCTCTTTTACCGGGACAGGAGAGATCTTCCTCCTGGGCAATCAGCTCAACATCTCCCAGCTCGTTCTGGGCTACACAATCGGGTGGGAAGCAGCGCTCCATAAATTCCAGATGAACGCGCTCGCTTTCTATGCGCCGGGAAGGATCCTGCCTCACCAGAGCGAAGCCGCTTTCAACGCTTCGCGCGCAGGGGCTCAAAACCAATACCTTTATGCCCGTTTGCAAACAGCCTATACCTACACGATGCCCCGCGGGTTCGAGCTGTATTTGCAGGGGCGGTTTCAGAAATCATCGCGGGCCCTTGTCCCATCAGAACAGTTCTCAATCGGCGGTTATGACACAGTCCGCGGCTACGATGAAAGGCTGTTTCAGGGAGACAATGGCGTTGTGGCCAATCTCGAGTGGAGCACCCCTAGCACCCGCTTTTTAGGGATTGTCCGCGATCCCAGAATTCAGGACAGCCTCTACTTTCTTCTCTTCTACGATTTGGGGTACGCGGAAAATATCATTCCGATTCAGGATGAAGACCGCAGAGCTTTTATGATGTCGGCCGGCGCTGGCCTTCGCTATGACGTCAGCACGCATTTCTCATCCCGAATTGATTGGGGCTTTAAGCTCCACGCAGTTTCTTCTCTTCACGATTATTCAATTGGTAAACTTCATCTTGGGATTATGTTAAGTCTCTAAATAAATTTCATCCCAATTTAAAAAAATTTGACATTATAAATTATAATAATTAGAATAAATATTAGGTCAGAAGACCGTTCTAATAAAATAATAAAAGGGTAAATAACAATGAACCAAGTATCAACTCAAGTTAACGCAGCTCCAGTTATCGCTCCTATCGTTGGCGGCGAAAAAGATGGCGGCTCTATCGTTTCTCAAATTCAAGCGGAAATCAAAGCTCTCGAGCAGCAATTAAATAAACTCATCGGCGTAACCGATCCAGGCAACATGGATGACGCTGAAATCCAAATGATTGGAAATCAGTTGCTCTCTATTTACAACCAGTTAGAAGAAGTCTACAACGGCGACAGCTCGAACCCTCTCGACCAACAGTGGGCAGGAAGCCCCATTATCGCCGACATGCTCGACATCTTCCAAGAGCCAGTCAGCGGAAAAGCCAGCGGCACAAGCTTGATCCAAGCGCTCCTCGAGAACTCTGTACAAGGCGACGACACCGACCTGAAAGACGTGATCGCTGCGCTCAATGCGAACGG